>NZ_JBFAGB010000006.1:0-287165 GCF_040639875.1 Actinomadura sp. NPDC023710 | reverse complement strand
GTGGAGCGGATGATGCGCGACGCCAAGATCACCCAGATCTACGAGGGCACCAACCAGATCCAGCGCATGGTCATGGCCCGCCAGCTCCTGAAGTAACCCCCGCCGGCGACCGGCCCTCGGAGCCGGTTCAGACCGCCGGCAGCCGCAGCTCGAACAGCGCGCCGCCGCCGGGGGCCTCGCGGACGGCGAGGTCCCCGCCGTGCGCCAGCACCAGGTCGCGGGCGATGGCCAGCCCGAGACCCGCGCCGCCCTCGTCCCGGCTGCGCGCGTCGTCCAGCCGCACGAACCGCTCGAAGATCCGCTCGTGGTCGGCGGGCGGCACCCCCGGCCCGTCGTCGGCGACCCGCACGACCGCCGTGCCCGCCTCCTCGCCCACCGAGAGCCGGACCGCCGAGCGCGCGTGCCGCTGGGCGTTGTCGAGCAGGTTGCCGACCACCCGCGACAGCCGCCCGGGCACGCCCATGACCCGCGGATCGGCCTCGATCGACGCCTGGACGGTGATCCGGTCGCCCGCCGCGCGGCGCTCCAGCTCCTCCCGGA
Organism: Actinomadura sp. NPDC023710; assembly: GCF_040639875.1. Classification (NCBI taxonomy): domain Bacteria; kingdom Bacillati; phylum Actinomycetota; class Actinomycetes; order Streptosporangiales; family Thermomonosporaceae; genus Actinomadura; species Actinomadura sp. NPDC023710. The sequence goes on along the minus strand of NZ_JBFAGB010000006.1, from coordinate 286,625 downwards.
CGAGCCCGCCGAGCGCGACGGGCCTGGCCGGCGGACGGTCCCCGGCGTCGATGCGGGCGAGGAGCAGCAGGTCGGCGGCCAGCCGCTGGAGCCGCAGGACGTCCTCGACCAGCCCGCCGACGTCCAGCAGCTCCGGATGCGCGGCGGCGACCTCCAGCTGGGTGCGCAGCGAGGCGATGGGGCTGCGCAGTTCGTGCGAGGCGTCCGCGACGAACCCGCGCTGCCGCGCCACCGACTCCTCCAGCGCGGCGAGCGTCGCGTTCGTCGTGGCGGCCAGCCCGGCGATCTCGTCCCGCGCCTCCGGCACGGGCACCCGCCGGGCCAGGTCGCCGGAGGAGGTGATCTCGGCCAGCTCCGCCCGGACCGCCTCCACCGGACGCAGCGCCCGCCGCGTGACCAGCCACGTCACCCCCGCGACGACCGCGAGCAGGGGCGGCAGTCCAGCGAGCATCGCCCGGACGGCGGTGCCCACCGCGTCCCGGGCGGCGGCCAGGTCGGCGCCCGCGTAGACGGTCACGGTCTCGTCCCGCGGCGTCGTCACCTCGACCGCCGCGAACCGGTAGTCGGCCGTGCGTTCGTCGACGGTCGCGCGGCCCGTGGAGAACTCCGGGTCGCCGCCCGACACCTCCCCGCGCGCCGGATCGTCGTCATCGCCGTCGTCATCGTCGCCCGACGGGGGCCGCCCGGGCCGCACGCCGGGGGAGCCGGTCCCGTGAATCCGCAGCAGGTCCTCGCTGGCCGCCCGCACCCGGCCCTCCTCGTCCACGACCTGCACGGGCCGGTCCTCCCCGTCCGGCAGGTCGAGCGCCGCGAACGGGGTGCCGGCGGCGAGCTGGGAGGCCACCTCGCGCGCCGCCACCTCCGCCTTGAGGTCGGCCTGCCCGCCGAGGTTCGAGCGCAGCAGCAGCACCACCGCGAGCCCGGCGGCGACGAGCGCGACCGCCACCACGGCGGTCGCGCCCAGGGTCGTCCTGGCGCGGACGGACGCCGGGCGGCGGGCCATCTCAGGCGCCCCCGTCCCGGGCCAGCCGGTACCCGGCGCCGCGCACCGTCGTGATCGACCGGCGCCCGAACGGCAGGTCGAGCTTGCGGCGCAGCGCGCTCACGTACACCTCGACGATGTTGGGGTCCCCGTCGTAGGCGAGGTCCCAGACCGCCTCGATGATCTGCGCCTTCGACACGACCCGGCCCGCGTTCGCCGCCAGGTGCTCCAGCACCGCGAACTCCTTGGCGGTCAGCTCCACCTCGGCCTCGCCCCGGTGCACGCGCCGCGCCGCCGGGTCGACCCTGAGGTCGCCGAGCACGATGGCGGGCGCCGCGCCCCGCGTCCGGCGGCGCAGCAGCGCGCGGACGCGGGCCACCAGCACCACGTAGGAGAACGGCTTGGTGAGGTAGTCGTCCGCCCCGGTGTCCAGGCCCTCCGCCTCGTCGTACTCGCCGTCCTTGGCGGTCAGCATCAGGATCGGCGTCTCGTCGCCCGCCGCGCGCAGCGCCGCGCACACCCGGTAGCCGTTCATCCCGGGCAGCATGATGTCGAGGAGGACCAGGTCGTACCCGCCGCCGAGCGCCCGGTGCAGCCCCTCGGCTCCGTCGTGGACGGTCTCGACCACGAACCCCTCGGCCGTCAGCCCCCGCGCGAGCGAGGCGGCCAGGCGTCTCTCGTCCTCGACGATCAGCAGGCGCATCCCCACAGCCTGCCAAACCCCACCTGAAGACGGCTTCAGGTTGCTTCAGCGGCGCTACAGGAACGCCCGGCATCGTCAGGGCGGAAGGTGCGGCCGTAGAGGCCGGCACGACACCCGGAGATGGGAGTTCCGATGAGGTTCGACGCACGGCGCATGGTCGCGGGCCGCGGCCTGCTGGTCACACTGGTCGCCGCGGGCGCGCTCGCCGCCGGCGGAGCCACGGCCGCGATCGCCGCCGCGGACGGCGGCGAGGGCGGCTCGCCGTCCGGCGACAGCCCCGCGCGGACGGCCGTCTCGCTGACGCAGGCCGCGGACACGGCGCTGAGGGCCGTCCCCGGGAAGGTTCAGGAGATCGAGCTGGACGGCGAGCACGGCACGATCGTCTGGGAGGTCGACGTCCTCACCGGTGACGGCGCCGCGCGCAAGGTCGTCATCGACTCCGGCAGCGGCAAGGTCGTGGCCGACCGCCCCGAGAAGCAGGACGAGGACGACAGGGGCGAGGCCGCCGCGCTGCGCAACGCGAAGGCCACCGTGGCGGGCGCGGCGGCCGCGGCGCTCAAGGCCGTTCCCGGCCACGCGACCTCCGTCGGTTTCGACCGCGACGGCGGCAGGGCGGTCTGGGAGGTCGACGTGACCGGTGCCGGCGGGACCGAGCACGAGGTCGTCGTGGACGCCGCGACCGGCAGGGTCGTCGCCGAGGAGGCGGACGACGATGACTGACCTTCGCCCCTGGCGGGAAGGGATCGGCCAAGGGGGTGGCGCATGAGCGAGCAGCGACCCGGGCCCGGCATCGACACGAGCGTCCCGCATGTGGCGCGCATCTGGAACTACTGGCTTGGCGGCAAGGACAACTATCCGGTGGACCGCGAGGTAGGGGACCAGATCCTCGGGATGCTGCCGGACGTCGCGCGCCTGGCCCGGGCCTCCCGGCTCTTCCTGAACCGGGTGGTGTGGCACCTGGCCGCCGAGGCCGGGATCCGCCAGTTCATCGACATCGGCACCGGGCTGCCCACGGTGGACAACACCCACGAGGTCGCCCAGCGCGCCGCCCCCGAGTCGAGGATCGTCTACGTCGACAACGACCCCCTGGTCCTGGAGCACGCCAAGGGCCTGCTCACCAGCACGCCCGAGGGGAGCACCGCCTACATCCACGCGGACCTTCGCGACCCGGACGCGATCCTGGAGGCCGCCGCCGAGACGATCGACTTCAGCCGTCCGGTCGCGTTCACGCTGATGGGCATCCTGGAGTTCGTCCCCGACGACGAGCAGGCGTACCGGATCGTGCGGCGGCTCATGGACGCGGTGCCCTCCGGCAGTTACTTCGCCATGTACGACGGGACGAACGTCGTGCACGGAGAGGCGTCCGACCGCATCGTGGACGTCTGGAACGCCTCGGGCAACGCGCAGCTCGTCCTGCGGACGCCCGAGGAGATCGGGCGCTTCTTCGACGGTCTGGTACTCGTGGAGCCCGGCATCGTCCCGGTGACGCACTGGCGGCCGGACGCGGCCGAGCCGGAGGCCGTGGACGCCTACGGCGCCGTAGGCCGCAAGCCCTAGAAGACGCCAGGCCCGCTGGAACAGGACGCGATGACCGGGAACGAGTTCGTCTACACGACCTACATCAAGACCACGCCGGAGCGACTCTGGGAGGCGCTCACCGACCCGGCCTTCACCCGCCGCTACTGGGGTGTCGCCTTCGAGACCGACTGGAGGCCCGGATCCGCCGTCACCTGGCACGAGGAGGGTGCGACGACGTCCGACCCCGAGCAGGTCGTCCTCGAAGCCGAGCCGGGCCGGCGCCTCGCCTACACCTGGCACACCTTCACGCCCGAGTGGGCGCGGTCCACCGGCGTGGACGAGGAGACCCGCGCCCGGCTCCTGCGGGAACCCCGCTCCACGGTGGCGTTCGATCTCGAACCCGTCGGGGAGGCGGTGAGGCTGACCGTCGTCCACGAGGGCGGCGAGGTGCTGCTCGGCATGTCCCGGCACGGCTGGCCGCACGTCCTGTCCGGCCTCAAGACGCTTCTGGAGACCGGCGCTCCCCTCCCCACCCCGTAGCCGGTCGGGCGTTCACCGGCGCCCCTGGCCCGGGCACCGTCCCGCTGTGCTTTCGGAACGGTCCACCACCGGTTGCCCGCTCACATGCGCATGCTGCTGCCGCCGGACTCCTCTTCGCCGTCGGTGGTGTGCTCCAGCTCCAGGTACTCGTCGTCGGGCCAGAGCTCGTCGGCCACGAAGGCGAGGTACTCCTCGTCGCCCGGGTCCAGCTCGGCGGTCATGGACTCCGGGTGGCCGGGAGGGCCGGCGGCGGGCGCAGGGGGCGGGACGGTGCGCAGCGCCTCGGGGGCGGGATGCTGCGGCTCCGGGGCGGGTCGCGGCGGTTCCGGGGCGGGTCGCGGCGGCATGGGGTGGAGGAGGTTCGGTAGAAAGAGGCCGAACAGGGCGACCAGGGACGCGAGGACCAGGACTGTGACCACACCACACCGTCCTTCCGCGGTCGAGTTCCGCATGATTGTTGCGTAAGTAGCAAAACAGTTGAACGCTACCGGGATCGCCCGCCGGATGGGAGTCCGACAGGCGAATCGATGGAGACCAACCGTGCATGGCGTCTCATGCGGTCGCCCGCGCGAGCGGGCGAGGTTCACCTGGGATCGCCTCGCCCTGTCCGATCGCCTCTCCAAGGCTGCGCGCGATCCTCGCGCGGGGGCGCCACGACACGCGGCCTTTCGTCGCGCGCTGCCAGGGTTTGGCACGCGGGTTGGAGTCCGGTGGTGGTCGCCTCACGAAGGCGGGGAAAGGTGGTCTCGGCATGGGCCGGGTCGGGAGAGCGTCACCGAGCCCGGCGGCCGCCGGAGTGGTGCGGCGGCGGTGGCCCGAGGGAGTGGAGGATCTCGGCTCCCGGGCGGAGGGACGGCGCGGTCGAGGACGAGCGCCGGTTCATCGCTGATGTGGGGGACCTGCGGCAGATGTGCGTTTCCGCGGAGGGGTCAGAGGCGCCCGCACGGCGTGCCCGCGGCGTCCCGGGCGGCGGGAGCTCGCCCGGCGTCGGGGACGACCGGCACATGATCGGACGATCGTGCCGGGACGGGACGTGGGCTCTAGGCGGCGGTGGTGGGGCGGTGCGGGGCGATGACGCGCCCGTCGGGAAGGAGCTCGCCGGTGTCGTCGAAGACGACGACGCCGTTGCACAGAAGGTTCCACCCCTGCTCGGGGTGGGCGGCGATGATGCGCGCGGCCTCGCGGTCGAGGTCGTCCGGCTGCGGACAGGGCGGCTCGTGCTGGCAGATGGTGTGGTGTTCGGCGGTCACAGGGTTCCTCCACAGGTGTCCCACGTGATTAGGGACATATTGCAGCCTGCCGCGCCGCGTCCGAAATATGCAAGTGGATGGCGAATTTTTTACCCTCGGCCACGTGTGAACACCCCGAAGCTCGGGCAGTCAGGGGCGATTCACCGCAAGATGCCCCCGTCCGGTTCACCGCCGTGGTCCACGTCCAGGCCGACGACGGCCGTGCAGTCCGTGCAGATCCATTCGGCGACGACCGCCTCGGAGTTGGTGCCGTGCGTCCGGTAGGGGCGCTCGACGGCGCGGCGCCGCATGCCGTGGCCGCAGGAGGAGTGCAGGAGCCTGCCGCACGCGGGGCACGGCCAGACGTCCTCGCGGCGCAGGTCGCACCGGGGGCACAGCGGCGACTCGTAGTGGGCCGCCGGCTCGCCGAACTCCAGCTCGATCCGCCACTCGTGCTCCAGGTCGAGGTACTCGTCCGCCGGCCAGTGGTGGTCGGCCAGCCAGGCGAGGTACTCCTCGTCCCCCGGGTCGAGGACGGCCGTCAGCGACTCGGGGTGCCGATCGTTCGATCGGTCGCGGAACCTGCCGCGCCGCGCGGTGGCCAGGAGCGTCAGCAGGCCCACGAGCGCGGCCGCGGCCAGGCCTGTCGCCAGGGGCATCGCGGCGTCCTCAGATGATCTTGTGGCGGGAAAGTCCGATCATGAATGCACTTCACAAAGCGCTGCGAACGCTACAAGAAAGGCACAACAACGGAAAAGTCGATCAAAAAGATCATTTTACCTGGATCATGACCGGGCTCGGGTCCGAAACCGGGGGCGAGGCCGTCCGTAACCGCGCGGCCTGCGGGAATCGGGCCTCCGAGCCTCCTCCGCCGGCGGCCGCCGGCGGAACCGGTTTCACTCTCCGCTGAATCCGCTGATCAGTCCTTCCGGCCGAGCACCGCGACCATCTGGGTGTGCAGCGGGTGCTCCAGCGGCCCGGCGGGCCCGGCGGGCCGCCATTCGGTCACGTGGGCCACCCCCGGTTCCAGGATCGTGAGGCCCTCCATGAACCGCTCGACCTCGGAGGAGTGCCGGAAGTAGGACCCGCCGAGCCCCGACTGCAGGATGCGCTTGGCCTCCTCGACGCGCGGGTCGTCACCCGAGTCGTGCAGGTGGGTGAGCACGACGTGGCTGCCGGACGCCAGGAACGGGAGCAGCGCCCGGACGACCCCGGCCGGGTCGCGCTCGTCCGGTACGTGGTGGATGATCGCGGCCAGCACGATGCCCACCGGGCGCGACAGGTCGAGCAGCCTGGTCAGCGCGGGGTCGGTGAAGATCTTCTCAGGCTCGTACAGGTCGCCCTGGATGAACGTCGCGACGCCGGTCTCGGTCAGCAGGGCCCGCCCGTGCGCCAGCACGATCGGGTCGTCGTCGACGTACACCACCCGCGAGTCCGGGTTGGCCGCCCGGGCGAACTGGTGCACGTTGGACGACGTGGGCAGCCCCGACCCGATGTCGACGAACTGGTCGATCCCGAGATCGCGGGCCATGTAGGTCACCGCCCGCTCGATGGCGACCCGGTTGCCCTGGGCCACGACGGGGGCCTCCGGCACGAGCTGCATCACCATGTCGGCCACCTCGCGGTCGGCGGCGAAGTTGTCCTTGCCGCCGAGGAAGTAGTCGTACACGCGCGCGAAGGTGGGCGTGGAGGGGTCGATGCCCGGAGGTGCGTTCTCGGGGAGGTCGTCGGCCACGCGCGCGGCTCCTTCTGTTGTGCGCCCTGATCCCCTGAACGGGCGACGGCGATGATCCAACAGTAGGACGGATCCCCTTCCCCGTCCGGGCTTTCGGCGCGGACGGGGTGCGGTTTTCCGCAGGGCAGGGGGTGCGGCGTGCGGCCGGACGGCCCGGCGGTGCGCTCCATGGCGGCGCGGCGTCCCGGTTCCTAGCGTCGTGTACATGATCGAGACGATGTACGCGGCGTCCGGGAGCGGGCCCGCAGGGGGCGTCGCGGGGTGGGCGACGGACCTGATGGACAAGCTGGGCGCGCCCGGGGCGGGGCTGGCGATCGCGCTGGAGAACCTGTTCCCGCCACTGCCGAGCGAAGTGATCCTCCCCCTGGCGGGGTTCGCCTCCGCGCAGGGCCGGATGAGCCTGGTGGCGGCGCTGGCGTGGACGACGGCCGGCAGCGTGGCCGGGGCGCTGGCCCTGTACGGGATCGGCGCGCTGATCGGGCGGGACCGGATCCGCGCGCTGGTGGCGCGGCTGCCGCTGCTCAAGCTGGACGACCTGGACCGGACGGAGGCGTGGTTCGCCCGGCACGGCGCCAAGGCCGTGTTCTTCGGCCGGATGATCCCGATCTTCCGCAGCCTGATCTCCGTCCCGGCCGGGGTGGAGCGGATGAGGATGGCGACGTTCCTGCTCTACACCGCCCTCGGCAGCCTGCTGTGGAACACGGTGTTCGTGCTGGCCGGGTACGGGCTCGGGGACAACTGGCGGACGGTGGAGGAGTACGTCGGCGTCTACTCCAAGGCCGTGCTCGTGCTGGTCGGGCTGGCGGCGCTGGCGTTCGTCGCCGTACGTATCGTGAAGTCGCGCAGGTCCGCGCGGCGCCCGGGGCCGGGGGTGCACCGAGCGGAGGCGAGAGGGTCGTCGAGTGGAGGCGAGAGAACTCGAACGTGATCGCAACTTTTGAGGTGCCGCGCGGCGGCCCGCGCGCGGCGGCACGGGCCGCTGCGGGCCTGCTGCTCGGCGCGGTCACGGCCGGGGCGGAACTGGTGCTGCTGGCGGTGGCGGCGGTCCTGATGGCGTACTCGATGGCGTTCTCGCGCGGGCGCCGGAAGGTGCCCGCGGCCGTCGCGGACGGCGCCGAACTCCTGGCCGAGCTGGAGCTCTGGAGGCTCCGGGCGTTCCTCGGCGAGGACCGGGCCGTCCGGTACGGCCCGTTGAAGGCGCTCGCCTACCTCGTGCTGCGGGTGCCGGTAGGGCTGCTCGGCGGCGTGATCCTGCTGCTGCTCGCCTACGGGGCGGCGGCCGCGGTCCGGCTGGCGGTGGGCTGGTGGATCACCGGCGACCACATGGACGACATCCCGCCGACCTGGTGGATCGTCCTCTACACGGCCGTCGCGGGCGTGGTGCTGCTCTTCCTCGCGGTCCAGGGCCTGGTCGGGGTCGCGGCGATGGAGCGGAGCGTGGCCAGGCGCTGCCTCGGGCCGAGCCCGCTGGAGGAGTACGAGCGCCGCATCGCGCAGCTGTCGGTGACGCGGGCGCAGGTGGTGGACGCGGTGGACGACGAGCGCCGCCGCATCGAGCGCGACCTGCACGACGGCGTCCAGCAGCGGCTCGTGGCGCTCGGCATGCTGATCGGGCGGGCCCGCCGCGCAGGCGACGACGAGCGGGCGGCCGAGCTGCTGAGGCAGGCGCACGAGGAGTCCCAGCGGGCGCTCGCGGACCTGCGGGAGGTCACCTGGCGGGTCTACCCGGCGGCGCTGGACGGCGAGGGGCTGCGGGCGGCGCTGGAGACCGTGGCCGAGCGGTCCGCGCTGCCGGTGGCGATCGAGTACGACGTCCCCGGCCGGCCCCCGCACGCGGTCGAGACCGCGGCGTACTTCGTCGTCTGCGAGGCCGTCACCAACGCCGCGAAGCACTCCGGCGCCGCGTCGGTGCGGGTGGCCGTGGCGGGATCGGCGACAATGATCGGCGTGCGCATCGAGGACGACGGGGGCGGGGGAGCCGACCCGGGCGGCGGCGGGCTCGCCGGGCTGGCCCGCCGGGTGGCCGCGCTGGACGGGACGTTCGCCGTGGACAGCCCGCGTGGCGGCCCGACCGTGATCACCGCGGAGTTGCCGTGCGGGTGATGCTGGCCGAGGACTCCACGCTGCTGCGCGAGGGCCTGGTGCGGCTGCTCGCCGAGGAGGGCCACCGGGTGGAGGCGGCGGTGGGCGACGGCGACGCGCTGATCGCGGCGGTGGCCGCCGGCCCGCCCGACGTCGTGGTCGTCGACGTCCGGATGCCGCCCAGCCACACCGACGAGGGCCTGCGCGCCGCCCTGGAGATACGGCGGCGCTGGCCGGACGTCGGGGTGCTCGTCCTGTCGCAGTACGTGGAGAAGCGCTACGCCGCCGAGCTGATCACCGCGGACACCGCGGGCGTCGGCTACCTGCTGAAGGACCGGGTCGCGCAGGTCGACGAGTTCCTCGACGCTCTGGAGCGCGTCGGCGCGGGCGGCGCCGCGTTCGACCCGGAGGTGGTGCGCCGGCTGCTGGCCGCGCACGGCGCGCAGGGCGACCCGCTGGCGCGCCTCACCCCGCGCGAGCGGGACGTCCTCGACACGATGGCGCAGGGGCACACCAACGCCTCGATCGCCGCCCACCTCCACATCTCCCAGAGCGCCGTCGAGAAGCACGTCAACGCGATCTTCGACAAGCTCGACCTGTCGCACGCGACCGGGTACAGCCGCCGCGTCCTGGCCGTCCTGCGGTACCTGGGCTCCTGACGGCGGCGCCTACCCGATCCCCTCGGCGATCCGCAGCGCCATCGCCATGATGGTGAGCTGCGGGTTCACCTCGGGGCAGGTCGGCAGGACCGACGCGTCGGCCACGTGCACGCCCCGGACGCCGCGCAGCCGCCCGGACGGGTCCACCGGCGCCCTCGCCGCGTCGGCGCCGAGCCGCGCCGTCCCGGTCGGGTGGAACCCGGCCAGGTGCAGGTCGCCGGCGGACGCCATCGCCACGGCGTGCGTGAGCTCGGCCTCGTCGCGGGCGACCGGGCGGCGGGGCAGGCCGGTGAGGACCTCCTCGGCGCCCGCCGCGAACAGGATCCGGCCCATCGCGACGAGCGCCCGGCGCAGCCGTGCCGCGTCCTCCCGGGCCAGGTCGTAGCGGACGAGCGCGCGGTGCCGGGCGCCGTGCACGCGGCCGGACGGGGCGTCGGCGATCATCGCGCCGAGCACGGCGAGGCGGTCGGCGCCCTCCAGTGCGCGGCGCAGCGCCCGTCCCGCGCCCGGCAGGGGGAACGAGCTCATGCCGGGCGGGCTCGCGGTCGCCTCGATGAGGATCCCGTCCGCGTGCAGCTCCTCGACGCCGACACTCTGCATCACCCCCGACCAGGAAACGACCGGCTCGGCGAACCTCCCGGCGATGTTCGTCGCGGGGTGGACGGCCATACCGCGTCCCACCCCGGGATGCGAGCCGAGGCCCGACCGCCTCAGCAGCAGCGGCGTCTCCAGGGCGCCGGCCGTGACGACGACGCGGGGCGAGAGGACCTCGAAGGCCGTGCCGTCCGGGCGCCGCGCGCGCACACCGGTGGCGGTGCCGCGCTCGACGAGGATCCGTTCGACCCGGGCCCGGGAGACGATCCGCGCTCCCGCCTCGCAGGCCTGGGGGAGCGCGTTCAGGTGGACGCCGTACTTGGCGTTGTGCGGGCAACCGGCGGCGCACTGCCCGCTGCCCACGCAGTCGGGCGCGTTGCGGCGCAGCGGCCCCGCGCGCCAGCCGAGCCGCTCGGCGCCCTTCAGCGCGAGCAGCCCGTTGCGGCCGAGGGGCCCGATCGGCTGCGGTGCGACCCTCAACGTGGCCTCGACCTCGTCGAGGTGGTCGCCGAAGTCCCCGACCGGGACGCCCAGCCCCGCCCACCGCCGCAGGACGCGGTCCGGCGTCCGGTAGCAGGTCCCGCTGTTGACGACGGTCGTCCCGCCGACCGCGCGGCCCTGGGGCAGCAGCACCGGCGGGCGGCCGAGCGCGACGGTGGAGCCGCCGTCCCGGTACAGGTCGAGGAACCGGTCGAGGGGCGGGCGGTCGCGGAACTCGGCGACGGTGAACCTCCGCCCCTCCTCCAGGACCACCACCGACATGCCGCGCCGGGCGAGGGTCCGCGCCGCCATCGCGCCGCCGGCGCCCGACCCGATCACGACGGCGTCGGCGGTCGAGCACGCCGGCCAGCCCTCCGACGGCGTGCAGTCCAGCGGCGCGTCGGGGCGCGGGTCGCCGGCCGGCCGGGGGAGCGGCAGCAGCTCGGTGCCGGCGGCGAGCAGCAGGGGGATCTTCAGCGCCTCCACGAGCCGCGCCGCCGGCTCGCGGGAGGTCAGCAGGGCGCAGAACGCGTCGCGGCGGTCGGCGTCCAGGCCGTCCAGCGGGTGTCCGGTGGCGAGCCGGGACAGCGCGTCCAGCGTGCCCGCGCCGGCGCGCAGGCCGAGCCGCGCGGGCGCCGGGAGCGCCCGGCCGACGGCCTCCGCGCGGGCGGACACCCGCGCCAGGTCGCCGGGGTCCTCGATGCCGAGCAGTGCCGCGACCGTTCCGGTCATCGCGCTCATCGCAGCCCCACCTCCGCGTGCCCGGTGCCGTCGAGCCGCCATTCGCGCTCGGTCTCCCAGCCGCGCCCCGCCCGCCGGGCCAGCACGATCCGGACGTCGGCTCGCTCGGAGTTGTGGCAGACGGCCGGGGCGCCGTCCGGGTCGGCGTAGTCGACGGAGACGGTCTCCCCGGGCGGCAGCGTCACCCGCACGTGCACGCGCCGGTCGCCGATGCGGCCGTGGACCGTCCAGGCAGGCAGGCCGATGCCGGCGCGCAGCCGCAGCGCCGCGAGCAGCGGGTCGCCGGAGGCCAGGTCGGCGCCGTCGACCCGGAGCCGGACGAACGGCAGCGGAGGGAGCCGGTCCATCCCCGGACGCGTCGACACCGCCGCCACGATCTCGCACACGTCGCCGCCGCCGAGATCGGCGTGCAGCCACGCCCAGCGGCGCGCGTTCCCGTGGCCGTAGATGCGGGCGGACGCTCCGGGCGCGGCCTCCAGTTCGAGGACGCGGTCGCCGAACCGCACCACGCCGTCGTACGTCGCGGCCGGCCTCGGGACGATCTGCGCGGCGGGAAGGAGCTCCGACTCCCACGCCCAGCGCGGGAACGTGTAGAGGGGCCGGCCGCCACCCGACTCGCGCAGGTCCCAGGTGAGGGTCCCGGCCGTGCCGGTGAGCCGCCCGTCGGCCTGCTCGACGGGCCCGGCGGCGAACGCCGCGTCCTCCGGCGGGCTCCACCGCTCCGGGCCGAACCGCGCGAGCACCGGCGCCTCGCCGGGCGGGAAGACGGCGGCCCAGCCGTGCGCCCGCGCTGTGCCCGCGTCCGCCGCGCCCTTGGCCGGCGCGACCAGCTCGTGGTGGAGCCAGACGCCCGTCCCGGTCGCCGGGTCGGTCAGCGTCGTGTACCAGACCTCCAGCCGCCCCGGCTGTCCGCGCCAGCGCGACCGCAGGGGGTCGGGCCCGGGGAAACGGAAGCCGCCGAGGAAGCGGACGAGATCGCGGCGCAGGTCGAAGCGCAGCCGAGCCTCACCGACCACGGCCCCGTCCTCGTCGGTCACCGTGAGCGGCAGGAGCGTCATCGACCGGACGGGGCGCCGCGGGCTGACGGTCTTCCAGCCGTCCAGGCGCAGCCGCCGCCCGTCGCCCGCGGTGAAGCCCAGCGTGTAGCGGATCCGGCGCGCCGCGACGGGCGCCACCCGCAGCCGTCCGGACGCCGCCGGGTCGTCCGCCCAGTCCGGCACACGGACGCGTCCGGTCAGCGCCCCCTCCACATCGCCCCAGGGACGCAGCACGCCCGGCAGGTCGGCGGCCAGCTCCAGCCGCATCGGGCGGTCGCGGTCCTCTCCGGCGAGCCGCAGCGACCCCTCCATCACCTCGCCGAAGACCGTGCGCCGCGCGCTCATCGCGAGCCCCGCATGATCGACTCGGTCTCGGTGAAGTACGCGCCCGCCGCCTCGCGCGCCCGCGCGGCGTCGCCGTCGCACAGGGCCTCGACCAGGGGCGCGAGCCGGTCCGCGGCCGCCGCCGGGTCGGCGAAGGCGTGCGTGAAGGCCTCCCGGACGGCGAGGTAGGCGTTCAGCAGGGCGTTGACCATGAACCCGTAGACCCGGTTGCCGGTGGCCGCCGCGATGACCCGGTGGACCTCGCACTCGGCCAGCTGGGCCTCGTCGCCTCCGGCGGCGTCCCCGACCCGCGCGGCCAGCTCCCGCAACCGGGCCCGCTGCTCGCCGGTGGCGTGGACCGCCGCCTTGGCCGCGACCTGCGCGCCGACCTCGCGCCGCACCTCGAAGATCTCCGCCATCCAGGCCGTCCCGACGGTGCTGACCAGCATCGGCAGCAGTTCGGGCCCGCCCAGCCGCTCGTAGTCGCGGACCCGCGTCCCCACGCCGTGCCGCGTCTCCAGCAGGCCGGCCTGCGCGAGCCGGACGATCGCGTGCTTCAGCGACGTCCGGGTGACCGCGTAGCCGGCGGCCAGGTCCCGTTCCGGCGGCAGGTAGGAGCCGGGCGGGTAGCGGCCGCCGAGCACGTCGTCGCGCAGCCGGTCGACGAGCGCGTCGACGACCGTGTCGCGGGGGATCGGGGAGGACGGCACCGGTAACCTCCAGAGGATGAGTGGATGAGCCACTGGACCACGCGCGCGGCCCAGCCGTCAAGACCGTGGCAGGGTGGGGGCATCACGAGAGGGGACGAGACATGGTCGGCACGCTCGACTGGGAACCGGCGAACGGACGGCGCGACCTGCTGGCCGATCCGGTGGCCGCGGCGATCGGCGGTCTTCCCGGCGCGGAGACCGCCGGGATCGACCCGGACCTGGCCGACACGGCGGCGTTCTGCGAGCGCTACGGCGTCCCCCTCGACGTCAGCGCCAACTGCGTGGTCGTGGCCGCCAAGCGCGGCGGCGAGGTCGCCCACGCCGCCTGCATGGTCCTCGCGACCGGCCGCGCCGACGTCAACGGCGTGGTCCGCAAGCACCTGGGCGCCCGGAAGGTCTCCTTCGCGCCGATGGCCGACGCCACGTCCCTGACCGGCATGGAGTACGGCGGCATCACGCCGATCGGCCTTCCCGCGGGCTGGCCGCTCCTCGTCGACGAGGCCGTCGCCGCCGCTCCGCACGTCGTCATCGGCAGCGGTCTGCGCAGATCGAAGATCCTCCTTCCGGGCAAGGCCCTCGCCGGGCTGCCCGGGGCGGAGGTCATCGCGCTGGCGCGGTAGGGGTGGCGTCCCGGGAGCCGCTACGGTGCCGGGATGCCGTCACCGATCCTGCGCCGCGCGCTGACCGAACCCGGGCTCCGTCCGCTGCCGGAACGGGCCGCCCGCCTCCTGGAGGACCTCGACGCCCCGCCCCGCCTGGCCGCCCACCTGCGGGCCGTCCACGACGTGGCCGCCGAGCTGGTCGACTGGATGGGCCGGCGCCATCCCGGACTCGCCGTGGAGGCGGAGGCCGTGCTGTTCGGCGCGGCCACCCACGACATCGGCAAGGCGCTCCACCCGGCCGAGCTGTCCGGCCCGGGCGCCGAGCACGAGCGCGCCGGGCACGGTCTGCTCCGGGAGCGGGGCGTCGAGGAGCGCCTGGCGCGCTTCGCCCGCACCCACGCGTCCTGGGACGACCCGGGCATCGGCGTCGACGACCTGCTCGTCAGCCTCGCCGACGCGATCTGGAAGGCCGAGCGCGTCACCCGCCTCGAACAGCGCCTCGTGGAGGTGCTCGCCGCCGCGTCCGGCCAGGCGGAATGGGAGGCCTTCATGGACCTCGACGACATCTGCGACCGGATCGCCGCGGGGGCCGACCGGCGGCTCGCCTTCCAGTCGGCCTACCCCGCGGCGGGCGGGACGGAGTCGATCGCGTAGCGGACGCCGCCGACCGCCTCGGCGCGGTCGAGCAGGGCCCGGTTGGCGGCGAGCATCTCCGCGACGGACGCGCACCCCGGCGAGGCGGCGCGCAGCACGCCGAACAGGACGGGGTCGTCAGGCGCCGCGAGCATCGGCACATGGCCGACTCGCAGAGCCTTGACCACGATGGCTCCGCTGAGGCCGAGATCCGCCACGGTCATGCCGGCGACCGTCGACCCGATCACCGCCGCGGCGGCGGGGCCGGGAAGCAGGACGATTCCCCACGGGTGCGGGCGCGCCCACTCGCCGAGCGAGATCAGCTCCTCCACGTCGGGACGCATCCGGTCGGCGAAGTCGGCGTAGGAGAGCTCCTCGGTCTCCGCCGTGCCGGCAGGGGGCTCGCCCGGCCCGTACAGGACGGCCTTGGCCTCGTACGTCCAGCCGGTCTCCGAGGGCTTGACCTGGCCCGAGATGTGCTCGGCCGGCGTCTCGCGCTGGACGCGCAGGAGGTCCGCGGCGTCCCGGCACGGGACCGTGCAGCTCAGCACCCGATCCGGTGCCGGCACGAGCCGCAGCGTCGCCTCGGTGATGACGCCGCGCCGGCCGAGCCCGCCGCGCACCGCGTCGAAGACGTCCGGGCGGACGTCGGGGGAGCAGATCACGGGCTCCCCGTCCACGACGACCTCCAGCGAGAGGACGTTCTCGGCCTGCGTCCCGTGCCGGTGGGACGTTCCGCCGAGGCCGCCCGCGGAGATCGTCCCGCCGACCGTGACGTCGAGAAGGTCGGTCAGGACGGGCGGGGTCAGCCCGAGCGGCAGCGTCGCCGCCAGGACGGCGCGCCAGCTCGTCCCCGCGCCGACGACCGCGCGGTCCGCGCCGACCTCGCGCACGCCCGCCAGCCCGCCGAGGTCGAGCGAGACGCCCGAGGTCAGCGACTGCCCGTAGGTGGAGTGCCCGAGGCCGCGCGGCACCGGCTCCAGGCCCTGCGCGGCGGCCTCGCGAATCGCGGCCGCGGCCTCCCGCGCCGACGCCGGCCGGACGACCCGCGCAGGCGAGCGTTCGACGATCCCCCCGAAGTCGCGCAATGCGATGCTCCCCCCGCTGGTGGTCTCCGCCTCCGGTCACGTTAGCCCGGCGCGACCTACCGGTGGCGCAGGCGCTCGGCGACACGGCCGAGGGCGTCGCCGAGCAGCTCGATCTCCTCCGGCGCGAGCACCTCGACGAAGACTTCGCGGACGACGCGCCGGTGCCCCGGGCGCGCCCTGCCGAGCGCCGCGGCGCCCTCGTCGGTCAGCTCCGCCCACACCGATCGGCGGTCGGACTCGCAGGCCGTGCGCTTCACGAACCCGGCCCGCTCCAGCTGGGTGACCTGGTAGGTGAGGCGGCTCTTGGACACCATCACCTCGCGGGCGAGGTCGGACATGCGCAGCCGGTTGCCCTCGGCGGACCGGAGCCGCACCAGCACCTCGAACTCGGGGTGCGACAGCCCGCCGTCCCGCTTGAGCTGGCGTTCGATCTCGTGGTCGATCAGGTGGCCGGCCGTCAGGAAGGCGATCCAGGCGCGCAGCTCCCGTGGGTCGAGCGGGTCCCCCGCACTGTCCATGCGGCGATTCTAGTTTTCGACGAAGGAGACGGCCGATGCCCCCACCGGGTACCGCCACGACGCGGACGGTGCCCGCGAGTGTGATCTGGGTAACTCTTTCTCTCCGCCGCCGACGCCGCGTGACTCGTGGTTCGACAGGGGTCACCTGCCGGGAAAGGAATATGGCCCGATCCAATCCCTCCTCCAGGCCGCCCCGCGCGCCTGACATCCCCCTTTTCGGTCTCGGGTCCTTTGCGTCGAAATGACAAGATGTTCCCGTTGACCGTATGTGGGCATGAGTGAGCGCTGAGAGTGTCCTGGAGAGGCGGGTCGCAAAGTGTCGCGCGGTAGTGAGTTCGTTGTGGTGGCCAACCGGTTGCCGGTGGACCGGAATGTCGGAGCCGACGGCGTCCCGCGCTGGCGGCGCAGTCCGGGCGGACTGGTCAGCGCGATCGCCCCGGTGATGAGGCGCAGGAAGGGCACGTGGATCGGCTGGACGGGCGCGCCGGACGAGCAGCTGGAGCCGTTCGAGGAGGACGGCATGTCGCTGCACCCCATCGCGCAGTCCGCGCAGGAGGTGGAGCTCTACTACGAGGGCTTCTCGAACGCCACGCTGTGGCCGCTCTACCACGACGTCGTCGCCACGCCCGTCTACGACCGGGCGATGTGGGACGCCTACGTCCGCGTCAACCGGCGCTTCGCCGAGGCGGCGGCGAAGGTCGCCTCGAAGGACGCCATCGTCTGGGTGCAGGACTACCAGCTCCAGCTCGTCCCGCAGATGCTCCGCGAGCTGCGTCCGGACCTGCGGATCGGCTTCTTCCTGCACATCCCCTTCCCGCCGGTGGAGCTGTTCTGGCAGCTGCCGTGGCGGCGGCGGATCCTGGAGGGGCTGCTCGGCGCCGACCTGGTCGGCTTCCAGCTCCCCGGGGCGGCGGCGAACTTCGTGCGGCTCTGCCGGCGCCTTCTGGACGCCCGTTTCGCCAAGCAGGACGTCTTCTGGGACGACCGCGTCGTGCGGGCCCGCGCGTTCCCCATCTCGGTGGACGTGGGCGAGCTGAACGACCTGATCGGGCGCGAGGACGTGCTGGAGCGGGCGCAGGAGATCCGCACCGACCTCGGCGACGCCACCGTGCTGCTGGGCGTCGACCGGCTCGACTACACCAAGGGCATCACGCAGCGGCTCCAGGCCTTCGGGGAGCTGGTCGAAGAGGGCCACATCAAGCCCGGGCAGGCGGTGTTCGTGCAGATCGCGACGCCGAGCCGGGAGCGCGTCGAGCAGTACCAGCTGCTCCGGGAGGAGATCGAGCAGCTCGTCGGGCGGATCAACGGAGAGCACGGCGAGATCGGGTTTCCGGTCATCCACTACCTGCACAGCTCGTATGACCGCGCCGAGCTGGCCGCGCTGTTCCTCGCGGCGGACGTGATGGTGGTGACCCCGCTGCGCGACGGCATGAACCTGGTGGCCAAGGAGTACGTGGCCTGCCGCAAGGACCTGCGGGGCGCGCTCGTGCTCAGCGAGTTCACCGGGGCCGCCGCCGAGCTGAAGCGCGGCGCCTTCCAGGTCAACCCGTACGACATCGACGGCCTGAAGGGCACTCTGATGGCCGCGCTGAACGCCGAGCCCGCCGAGCAGGCGAGGCGGATGCGCGTCATGCGCCGCCGCGTCATCGAGCACGACGTGGACCGGTGGGCGCAGGAGTTCCTCAGCGAGCTGGAGAACCCGGCGCGCTCGGCCCCCGCCGAGCAGGCTCCTACTGCCCTGGAGGGCTGAACCGCAGGTCGAAGGCGGCCCAGACCGCCTTCCCCCCGGTCGCCAGGCGCGCCCAGCCCCAGGAGTCGCTGATCGCGCCGACGACGACGAGGCCCCGGCCGCCCTCCGCGCAGCGGTCGGGTTCGGTCGGCACCGGCTCGGGCGCGCGTGCGCCCGGGTCGGTCACCGACACGACCAGCCGCCGTGGATGGCCGATCAGGACGAGCTGGATGGGGCACAGCGGCAGCGGCTGGGGAAGGCCCTCCAGGCCGTGCCGCAGCGCGTTGGTCACCAGCTCCGACACGGCGACGACCACGTCCCCGGCGTCGTCGGCCATGCCCCAGGCGTCCAACGTGACCTGGGTGAACTCGCGAGCCGACCGGGGTGCGGTGATCTCCGCCGGGAGCACCCGGCGGGCCGTGCGCGGCGCGCCCGCGTGCGGGGCGGGCCAGAGCCCGGCGAGACCGGGGGTCGCGGCCGGGCCGCGCGCGGCCCCCGCGGGAACGTTCGGGCCGAGCGTCATCTGCGGGGCGTCCGGCCAGGGCGAGTGGACGGCCGAGAAGTGCCGTGGCCGCCCGCCCCCCATGGTGGCGGGGGCTGCGACGTCGTCTGCCTGGTCAACGGTCATGGTCAAACCTCAGAGGCGTGCGGGTTGGTCACCGGCGAGCGTTCGCTATCTTGCTCCCCAAGTCGTGCAGATGCAAGACCGTCTGCATGAACCAATGCAAGAACGAATGCACGTGCATCTCGTACCATGGTGTGGGGTGGGGCGAGATCGCGGTCTCCTGGGACAGGGGGACCGAGACGCCTAAAGGGGGCGATGATGGACGGCCACCAGATGTCGGACGTCCGGTGCGGCGGGCTCGTCTGGCAGAAGAGCCGGCGAAGCAACCCATCCGGCAACTGCGTCGAGATGGCGGAACTCCCCAACGGGGAGATCGCCGTGCGCAACTCCAGGGACCCCGAGGGAGCGATCCTCGTCTACACGCGCGAGGAGGTGGAGGCGTTCGTCGGGGGAGCCAAGGACGGTGATTTCGACCACATGCTCGTCTGACCGGCCGGCAAACCGAACGGGATTCCATTTACTGGTCCGGCCAGGTAGGTTGCGGCCATGTACCTGGGGCAGATCGCCGCTCGGACGCCCGACAAGCCCGCCGTGGTCATGGCGGGCTCCGGGCGGGTCGTCACCTTCCGGGAACTGAACGAGGAGTCCAACCGGCTCGCGCAGCTGCTCCGCGCGGAGGGGCTGCGGCCGGGGGACCACATCGCGTTCATGCTGGAGAACCACCCGCTCTACCTGGCCGTCGCCTGGGCCGCTCAGCGGTCCGGGCTGTACTACACCGCCATCAGCTCGCGCCTCCAGCCCGACGAGCTCGCCTACATCGCGGGCAACTGCGAGGCGAAGGCCTTCATCACCAGCGCCGCGATGGAGGCCGCCGCGCAGTCGCCGCCGGACGTTCCGCTGCGCCTGATGCTCGGCGGCACGGCCCCCGGCTACGCCTCCTACGAGGAGCGCGTGGCCCAGCACCCGCCCACGCCGATCGAGGACGAGTGCGAGGGCGCGGACATGCTCTACTCGTCCGGCACGACCGGCCGCCCCAAGGGCGTGAAGCCGGCCCTGTCCAAGGCCCCGATGGGCGAGGGCGGGACGCTGTACCAGCTCCTGTCGTTCCTCTTCCAGCCCGACGCGGACTCGGTGTACCTCTCCCCGGCGCCGCTCTACCACGCGGCGCCGCTGCGGTACTCGCTCAACTTCCACCGGTTCGGCGCCACCGTCGTCGTGATGGAGAAGTTCGACGCCGAGCAGGCCCTCGCCGCCGTCGAGAAGTACCGCGTCACGCACAGCCAGTGGGTGCCGACCATGTTCATCCGGATGCTCAAGCTCCCGGAGGAGACCCGCGCCCGCTACGACGTGTCGTCGCTGCGCTGCGCCGTGCACGCCGCCGCGCCCTGCCCCGTCCCGGTCAAGGAGCAGATGATCGCCTGGTGGGGGCCGATCCTGCACGAGTACTACGCCGGCACCGAGGGCAACTGCTTCGTCTACACGAACTCGGAGGACTGGCTGGCCCACAGGGGCACCGTCGGTCGCCCCATCCTCGGCGAGGTGCACGTCTGCGACGAGGACGGCCGGGAACTGCCGCCGGGGGAGCCCGGCACGCTCTACTTCGGCAACGGCCCCGAGTTCGAGTACCACGCCGACGAGGCCAAGACCGCCGCGTCCCGCGATCCCCGGGGGCGCGGCTGGACCACCCTCGGCGACGTCGGCCACGTGGACGGGGACGGCTTCCTCTACCTCACCGACCGCCGCGCCTACATGATCATCAGCGGTGGGGTGAACATCTACCCGCAGGAGGCCGAGAACGTCCTCGCGGTGCATCCGAAGGTCGCCGACGTCGCGGTGTTCGGCGTCCCGGACGCCGAGATGGGGGAGGCGGTCAAGGCCGTCGTCCAGCCGCCGTCCATGGACGACGCCGGCCCCGCGCTGGAGGCCGAGCTGATCGCGTACTGCCGCGACCGGCTGGCCCACTACAAGTGCCCGCGCTCGGTCGACTTCCGCGCCGAGCTGCCCCGGCACCCGACCGGCAAGCTCTACAAGCGCCTGCTGAAGGACGAGTACTGGGCGGACGAACGTCCTGCCACGGCCTGAGACGGCCCTGAACGGCCAAACCCCGGCCGGGCCCCCTCAGGGGCCGACCGGGGTTTGGAACGCGCCAGGGGCGTTCTAGTGCATCGGCATCGGCGCGTCCACCGCGGGGGTGTCCGGCTTCCTGCGCGGCAGCAGCAGCGCCGGCAGGAACGCCAGCAGCAGCAGCCCGGCCGAGTACCAGTAGGTGTGCTGGAACGCGTTGGCCATCGGCCCGGCGATCTTCTGCATGATCGCCGGCGGCACCTTCTCGGTGCTGCCGATCTCGCCGCCGCCCCCGCCGCCGAGCTCGGAGGTCAGCCGGTTGGCCAGCAGCACCGAGATCATCGCGGTGCCGATGGACGCGGACACCTGCTGGATGATGTTCAGCATCGTGCTCGCCCGCGGCACCTCGTCGTGGACGAGCGTCTGGATGGCCGCCGCCATGGTCGGCATCATCGTCATGCCCATGCCGAGGCCCATCACGAACAGGGTCCCGCCGAGGGCCCAGTAGGAGGTGTCGGCCTCCAGGATCGAGGCGAAGCCCGACACCGACAGGACCACGACGACCATCCCGACCAGGACGACCCGGCCGGGGCCGATCCGGTCGGTCAGCTTGCCGCCGATCGGCATCGTGATCATCGCGCCGAGGCCCTGCGGGGCCAGCAGCAGGCCGGACTGCAGGGCGCCCTCGCCGCGGACGGTCTGGTAGTACAGCGGCAGCAGCAGCATCGCGCCCATGAACGCCATCATGAACAGCAGCATCGTGCCGGACGCGGCCGCCACCGAGCGCCGCTTGAGCAGCCGCAGGTCGATCAGCGGGTTCTCGGCCTTCAGCGCGCGGACGACGAAGCCGAGCACCAGCACGGCGCCGACCGCCCAGAAGCCCAGAGAGCCGGTCTTCAGGAAGTCCTTCATCTCGGCGCCCTTGGCCACGCCGTAGATCAGCGAGGCCAGGCCGGGGGACAGCAGGAGCAACCCGATGAAGTCGAGGCGCTCGGCGGGCTTCGGCTCGTCCCGCTTGAGGATCCGCGCCGCCAGCGCCAGCGCGACGATGCCGATCGGCAGGTTGATGAAGAAGATCCACCGCCACGACACATCGTCGACGAGGTAGCCGCCGATGATGGGGCCGAGGATCGGGCCGAGCAGCATCGGCACGCCGACGATGCTCATCACCTGGCCGACCCGCTGCGGTCCCGCCGCCTGGGTCAGGATCGTCATGCCGGCCGGCATGATCATGCCCCCGCCCAGGCCTTGCAGCACCCGGAAGGCGATCAGCGACTCGGCGGACCAGGCGAGGCCCGCCAGCATCGAACCGATGACGAACAGCCCGATCGAGACCATGTAGAGGCGCTTGGTGCCGAACCGGGCCGAGGCCCATCCCGTGATCGGGATCACGGTGGCCAGCGCCAGGGTGTAGCCGGTGGCGACCCACTGGATCGTCGCCAGCGAGGTCTCGAACTCCTTCGCCAGGTCGTTGATCGCGACGTTGACGACGGTCACGTCCAGGATGGACATGATCGCCCCGAGGACGACCACCATGGCCGTGGCGAGCACACCGCGGTCCAGGCCTCCTCCGGCGCCGGGTTCCTTCAGCGGGCCGTCCGCCACCTTGGGAGATGCGGGAGCGGTCAACTCTGTTCCAATCGTCAGGCCCGCATGTGGGCACGCGGGGGCCGTGGTCTCGTTGCTCAGGGAGTGTCAGGGCTCGCTCATGGCTCGCCTGGGTACTGCCGCAAAATACTGCAGCGACTGACACTTTCGCGAACGATTAAACTTCGAGCGCTCCGGGAGTATTCCAGCGGGGTCCGACAAATCCGCCCTGCTCCGCGCCGTCCGCGCTCCCGCCTCCACCGCCCCCGAGGCCGACCAAGTGTGACAGACGCGACACCGCACTCCTTCCTTCGCGAGTCGGAGAGGCAGACCGTCGCCGGTCCCCGAACTCATCGCCCCCGGGAGGAGGTACTTCGCCGCTCACCGGGTCAGAGGTTGACGGTGATGCCCAGGCCGCGGTCGCGGGCTCCCCGGTAGGCGACCGAGGCGGCGGCGACGTCGAGTGCGGCGTGTCCGGTCGACTTGAAGAGCGTCAGTTCCGTGGCGGAGCGGCGGCCCGGGTGGCGGCGGTCGAGGACGGCGCCGATCAGGGTGGCCGCGGACGGGTCGGTGCCCTGCAGTTCCCAGGCGCCGGCCGGCGGAGGTTCGGTCACGGCGCCCGGCCATTCCACGAACAGCGATGACGACCGCAGGGTCTCGGCGTCGAACTCCGGGCCGTCGGAGCCGCCGACCGAGCTGAGATGCGCTCCGTCGGCGAGCCAGGACCGGCGCACCACGGGCTCCCGGCTGGACGTGCAGCAGAAGACGACGTCGGCCGTCTTGACCGCCGCCTCGATGCCGGCGGCGGAGCCCGCGGACAGGTCCGCGACGAGCCGCTCCGCCCTCTCCTGGTCGCGCGCGCCGACCACGACCTCCGCGGCGTCCATCGCGGCGAGGACGGCGAGCTGGGCCCGCGCCTGCGCGCCGGTGCCGATCACGGCGAACCGGGTGGCGCCGGGCCGGGCGAGGGCCAGCATGGCGGCGGTCGCGGTGGCCGCGGTGCGCACCGCGGTGATCGCCTCGGCGTCCATGATCGCCAGTGGGCGGCCGGTCTCCGCGTCGAAGTGGGCGACGATGCCGCGGTGGGAGCCGCGGCCGCCCGCGGAGAAGACCGACACGAGCTTGGCGGTCAGGCCGAGTTGCGGAACGTATCCGGGCATCGCGCCCAGCAGCCCATGCCCCGAGCGGGCCGCGACGCGCGCCGGGGCGGAGACGTCGCCCCGGCTGACGGCGACGAGCGCGGTGCGCACCGCCGCCAGCACCGCGTCCGGCGGCGACGCGGCCCTGGTCTGCTCCCGGTCGAGGACGAGGACTCCGCCGCCCGCGGGGTCAGTCATCGCCGGCTCCGTCGCCCGTGCCGCTCAGCGCGCCCTCCAGTTCGGCCGTGGCGGACGTGAGGTCGTCCTGCAGTTTCTCGAGGGTGGCGTCGTCGAACTCGCTGTCCAGGCCGACGATCGTGACGGCGCAGATGGGCCGCCCGCCGCCGGCGAGCACCGCGCGGCTCACCGAGGCGATGACCTCCTCGTTGCGCCCGCGCTCCAGCGCGAAGCCGGTGCGCCGGGTCCGGTCGATCTCCTTCAGCAGGTCGGCCCTGGCGGTCGCCGGGTGTCCCTGCTCCTCCGCGGCGCGCAGGTAGGGGATCCGGGCGGCCTCGTCCAGCGCGGAGACCAGGGCGAGGGGGCCGGCGAACTTGTGGATCGGCAGCAGCTCGCCCAGCAGATCGGTGATCATCGCGAGCCGCGGCGGCCGGACGACGTCGATCACCCGGCCGCCGTCCGGTTCGAGCACCTGCAGGTTCACCATCATCGCGGTCCGGTCGGACAGCGCCTGGAGCACCGGCCGGCTCAGCACCACCAGTGAGTTCGCGGCCGCGGCCTGGGAGAACTGGAGCACGACGGGGCCCGGCAGGTAGCGGTCCTCGCTGCGCATGATCCAGCCGCGCCGCACCAGCTCGAGAAGGATGCGGTAGGCGGTGGCGCGGTGCATCCCCGCCTCGTTCGCCAGCTCGCTGAGTCGAAGCGGGTGATCGGCCCGGACGACGGTCTCGATGAGGTCCAGGGCCTTGTCCACGGCAGAGCTGGCCGGTCTGGGCAACTTCCCTCCACTGGCGTTGAGCGTTTTCCGATGCTTGACGCACATTATCAGACGTTGCTAATGTTGTAACAGTTGTTACGGTGTATGTAACACATCGACTAGGCACCCCCTCACCTCGCGAGGCTCGAGAACGGAGACAGGGCGATCGCCATGGTGGACAGAGACGAACGACCGATCGCCGGCAACGACCCGGCCCCCACCCCCTTCGCCGCCGCCGTACCAGGGCAGGTCGTGCTCTACCGCGGCGTGTCGGTGATCGACGGGACCGGCGCCCCCGCGCGGCACGGCATGGCGGTGGTGACGGACGGCCCGACGATCGCGGCGGTCGCGCCCGAGGACGAACTCCGCTCCTCGGACCTGTCCGGCGCCGAGACCGTCGACCTGCGGGGCGCGTTCCTGCTGCCGGGCTTGATCGACACCCACCAGCACCTGTCGACGCCGCCGAACCGCGAGCAGGCCGAGGCGTTGATGCGGCGGCAGCTGTACGGCGGCGTCACCGCGATCCGCGAGATGGCCGGCGACCTGCGGCAGATGGCCGACCTGGCGCGCGCCGCGCTGGTCGGCGAGATCCCCGGGCCCGACGTCCACAACGCGGCGCTGATGGCAGGTCCCGGCTTCTTCGACGACCCGCGCACCTGGCAGGTGTCGCAGGGGGCGACCCCCGGCGCCACGGCCTGGATGCAGGCGATCGACGACGGGACCGACCTTCGGCTGGCCGTCGCGATGGCGCGCGGCACCGGGGCGACGGCCGTCAAGGTCTACGCCGACCTGGCGCCGGCACTGGTGGCCCGCATCACCGAGGAGGCGCATCGGCAGGGCATGCGGGTGTGGGCGCATGCGGCGGTCTTCCCCGCGATGCCCCGCGACGTCGTCGCGGCCGGGGTCGACGTCGTGTCGCACGCCCACTACCTCGCCTACGATCTCGCCGGCGACCGGCCGGTGGCGTACCGGCAGCAGCGCGAGCACCTCGCGGACGCCTACGAGCGCTTCATGGCCGCGCCGGAGGACGCCGTCGACGGGCTGCTGGACGACATGCGCCGCCGCGGCACGATCCTCGACGCCACCGCGAGCCTCACGGCCAGGATCCCGTCCAGCGCGCCGGGCGCGGCCGAACTCGCGCCGGACGTCATGCGGCGCCTGATCGGCCGCGCGCGGGCGGCGGGCGTCACGATCTGCACCGGCACCGACTACGAGTCCCCGCCGAGCGACCCGTACCCGTCTCTCCACGACGAGCTCCGCTACCTGGTGGAGGCCATGGGCATGCCGACGCGGGAGGTGATCCGCGCCGCCACGCTCGCCGGAGCGGCCGGCGTGGGGCTGGAGCACGCGATGGGCGCCGTCCGTCCCGGCATGCTCGCCAACCTCCTGATCGTCGCCGACGACCCGCACGAGGACATCGACCATCTCCGCGGCGTCATCACGACGGTCAAGCGCGGACGGCGCCACGACCGGGCCGACTACGACCGCGCGTCCGCCACCAGGGCCGGCGCGACCATCGAGGAGGGGACGCCGGCGTGAGCGTCGACATTGCGGACTTCATCGTCGTCAACGCGCTGGGCGGGCTGGACAACCCGAACGCCCCGGCGTCGCTCACCGCGTCCGGCGCGCTCGTCCAGACCAGCGAGCAGTTGACCGTCGACGCGCGCACGCTGGCGGACGCGCACGCCTCCGGCGTGACCGCGATCAACGTGACGCTGGGCTACACGATGGGCGACCTTCCGCCCTACGAGCACACGCTGGACGAGCTCCGCACCTGGGACGCGATCATCGGCGCCCACCCGCGGGACCTGATGCGGATCGACACGGCCGCGGACCTCGCCGAGGCGAAGCGGCAACGCAGGATCGGCATCATCTACGGCTTCCAGAACGCCGCCGCCGTCGAGGACCGCGCCGAGCGGATCGGCACGTTCGCCGGGCTCGGCGTCCGGGTGGTCCAGCTGACCTACAACCAGGCGAACCAGATCGGCGACGGCTCGATGGCGCCGGAGAACCGCGGGCTGACCCCGCTCGGGCGCGACGTCGTGGCCGCCCTCAACGAGCACCGCGTCATGGTCGACCTCTCGCACAGCGGCGAACGGACCTGCCTGGAGGCGGCGCGGATCTCCGCGCAGCCCGTCTCGATCAACCACACGGGCTGCCGCGAGCTCGTGGACCTGCCGCGCAACAAGACCGACGAGGAACTGCGGCTGGTCGCCTCGCGGGGCGGCTTCGTCGGCATCTACTTCATGCCGTTCCTCAACGCGTCCGGGCACGCCACGGCGGCGGACGTCGTGGAGCACATCGCCCACGCGGTCAACGTCTGCGGCGAGGACCACGTCGGCATCGGCACCGACGGGACGATCACCGCCATCGACGACCTGGACGCCTACCGCGACCGGCTCGCCGAGCAGGTGGCGCGGCGCCGGGCGGCCGGCGCGTCCGCGGCCGGCGAGCGGAGCGACACCTACCCGTTCGTCGTCGACCTGCGCGGCGTCGACCAGTTCCGGGAGCTGGCGCGGCTGCTCACGCAGCGCGGCTACTCCGCGAGCCGGATCGAAAAGATCCTCGGCCTGAACTTTCACCACTACGCAAAGGCGGTCTGGGGCCGATGACACTCTTCACGAGAGGCGGAGCCATGCGGCGCCTCCCGCTCCTCGCCGGGGCGCTGGTGGCGCTCCTGCCGCTCGCGGCGTGCAGCGGCGGCGGCGCGACGTCCACCGCCCTGAAGCCGGGGGCCAAGACGTTCGGGTCGCTGCCCGCGCAGACCGGCACGCCCAAGGACGGCGGCGCCATCGACATCGGGCAGCAGCCGGGGGCCGGACCGTTCTACATGCTGCCGGTCGTGCCCGGCGCGTTCAACTCGACCTTCGTGACCTACCAGTTCCAGCGGCTCATGTACCGGCCGCTCTACTGGTTCCCGCAGGGCGCGAGCCACAAGGTCGACGAATCGCTCAGTCTGGCCGCCCTGCCGGAGTTCTCCGACGGCAACAAGACCGTGACCATCAAGCTGCGCGATGGCTACAAGTGGTCCGACGGCAACCCGGTCGAGGCCGATGACGTGGTCTTCTTCATCGACCTGGTGAAGGCGGCGCTCAAGAAGAGCCCGGCCAACTGGGCCGACTACACCCCGGGCCAGTTCCCCGACAGCATCGCCGGGGTCGAGGCGACCTCGAAGAGCACGGTGAAGCTGAAGCTCAAAGAGGCGTACAACCCGGAATGGTTCACCGCCAACCAGCTGACCTCCATCATCCCGCTCCCGGCCGACCAGTGGTCCCGCACGTCGGCCGATGGGCCGATCCTCGACCACTCCTCGCCCGAGAACGCCAAGGCGATCTACGC
This sequence comes from Actinomadura sp. NPDC023710, assembly GCF_040639875.1. Lineage (NCBI taxonomy): Bacteria > Bacillati > Actinomycetota > Actinomycetes > Streptosporangiales > Thermomonosporaceae > Actinomadura > Actinomadura sp. NPDC023710. Next base: position 259,093 of record NZ_JBFAGB010000006.1, on the reverse strand, counting down.
CTACCTCGACAAGGCGTCGCGGGACCCGGCCACGTTCGCGACGAACCCGCTGTGGCGGACGGTGAACGGCCCGTACCGGCTGAGCAGCTTCGACGTGACCACGAACGCGTACTCGATGACCGCCAACGAGGCGTACGCCGGGCCGCAGAGACCGCACATCAAGACGCTGAACTTCCGGCCGTTCACCTCCGAGACGGCCAAGTTCAACCAGCTCCTCAGCGGCAAACTGACCGTGGCCACGGTCGACCAGAACAATGTCGGGCAGGTGGCGGCGCTCAAGGCCGCGGGCTACCACGTCTACGGTGCGCCCAGGTTGGGCTTCAGCTTCATCATGCTCAACTTCAAGGACACGACCGGCAACGTCGACAAGCTCTACGCCCAGCACTACATCCGGCAGGCGTTGCAGCATCTGATCGACCAGCCCGGCTACATCTCCAGCAAGGGGATGTACAACGGCGCGGCCGTCGAGAGCTACGGCCCCGCCCCGGCGAGTTCGCCCTACGTGTCCGGGAACGTCGCCACCGCGCCGTACCCCTACGATCCGGCCGCCGCCCGCAAGCTGCTCGAAGACCACGGCTGGAAGGTGGTGCCGGACGGCGGCACGACGTGCGAGCGCCCCGGCACCGGGCCGTCGCAGTGCGGGGCCGGGATCCCGCGGGGGCAGACGCTGAAGTTCAACCTCTTCTACCGCAGCGAGCCGCAGCTGCACAGCGCGGTGAGCACCGCGTTCGCCTCGGCGGCCCGCAAGCTGGGCGTGACGGTCACGGTCGCGCCGAAGACGTTCAGCTTCCTGATCCAGAACTTCAACGTGCCCGCGGCGCCCTCGAAGGCCGGTGAGTGGGCCATGTCGACCTGGGGCGGCTTCAGCACGAAGCCGTACCCGACCATGTCGGGCGTCTTCGACACCAAGGGCTCGGGCAACGTCGGCGCCTACAGCGATCCCAAGACCGACGAACTGATCCGGGACTCGGTGCACGGCGCCGACCGCAAGGCCGTCCAGGCCGAGATCGAGCATCTGCGGACCGACCTGCCGGTGCTGTGGCTGCCGAACGCCCACACCATCTGGGCCTGGAAGGACACGCTGTCCGGCCCGTCCGACTCCTTCGCCAACCTGCCGGCCAGCGTGCTCACCCCGGAGTACTGGTACCTGAAGTAGCCGGGCCCGCCGAAGCCGGAGACGGCCATCGAAAGAAAGGAGGCAAGGGCGTGGTCCAGTATGTGCTGCGGCGGCTGGGAACGTCGGCGATCGTGATCCTGGGCGTCTCACTGATCACCTTCCTGCTGCTGCACGGGATGTCGGGCTCCCCCGGCCGGGCGATCCTCGGCGTCCAGGCGAGCGCGGAGGCGGTGGCCGCCTTCGACCGGGAGCACGGCTACGACCGATCGCTCGCCATCCAGTACTTCGACTACCTGGGCCGGTTGCTCCACGGCGACCTCGGCCACTCCTACAAGCTGAACCAGAGCGTGAACGCGCTGCTGGCGGAGAACGCCGGCCGCACGGCGATGCTGTCGGCGGTCGCGCTCGCCCTCGCGATCTGCGTGGCCGTCCCGCTCGGCGTCTTCCAGGCGGTGAAGCGCAACAGCGTCGGCGACAACGTGTTGACCACGATCACCTTCGTCACCTACTCGATGCCCGTGTTCCTGCTCGCGATGCTGCTGATCCAGCTCTTCGCGATGGGGCTGGGCCTGCTGCCGGCCCAGGCGGCGCAGTCCAGTTCCGACTTCGTCATCTTCACCGAGCCGCGCGCCATGCTGCTCCCGGTGCTGACGCTGACCGGGGTCACGGTCGCGATGTACTCCCGGTACCAGCGGTCCGCGGCGCTCGACCAGCTCGCGCAGGACTACATCAGGGTGGCGCGGGCGAAGGGCCTGTCCATGCGCCTGGTGCTCACCCGGCACCTGCTGCGCAACGCCTGCGTGCCGCTGGTGACCCTGATCGGCATGTCGATCCCGCTGCTGCTGGCGGGGAACCTGGTGGTCGAGTCCGTCTTCAACTACCCGGGACTGGGGCTGCTCTTCTTCAACGGCCTGAACAACCAGGACTATCCCGTCCTGCTGGGCTACACGCTGGTCGCCGCGACCCTGACCGTCCTCGGGAACCTGGTGGCGGACCTGCTGGTGGCGGCCACCGACCCGAGGACGCGGCGCGCATGACCGAATCCGTGACCGACAAGACCGGCGGCAGGGCGCCCCGCACCGTGCGGGACGACCGCGGAGCGCGCCTCCCGGAGACCACGAGCGGATGGCGGCTCACCGCGCGGGCGTTCCTGCAGAACCGGCTCGCCGTCATCGGCCTCGGCATCATCGTCTTCTTCGTTCTGTTCTGCGGCGCCGGGCCGTACCTGTACGCGACCGACCAGGTCACCGTCGACCCGGTGAGCAGCCTGCTGGCGCCGGGCGGCGGGCACCCGCTCGGCACCGACGCGCAGGGCTTCGACGTGCTCGGCCGGATCATGCTGGGCGGCCGGGCGTCGCTCCAGATCGGGCTGTTCGCGGCGCTGATCGCCACCGGGATCGGCACGCTGTACGGCACGATCGCCGGGCTCGCCGGCGGTGTCGTGGACGGGTTCATGATGCGCGTGGTCGACACGCTGCTGTCGATCCCGTTCCTGTTCATCGTGCTGATCGTCGCCACCCGGTTCAGCTCCACGGTCCTGTCGCTGAGCCTGATCCTGGGCGCGTTCTCCTGGCTCGCGCCGGCCCGTCTCGTCCGGGCCGAGGTGCTGACGCTGCGCTCGCGCGGGTTCGTCGCGGCGGCGACGGTGATGGGGGCGACCAAGGCGCGGATCGTCGCCCGGCACCTGATCCCGAACGCGCTGGGCGTGGTGATCGTCAACATCACCTTCCAGGTCGCGGACGCGATCATCGCGGTCTCGCTGCTGGGCTTCCTCGGCTTCGGGCTCAACTACCCGGACGTCGAGTGGGGGACGCAGCTGTCCGCGGGGGTGTCCTACCTGCTGGCGGGCTCCTGGTGGCTGATCTACCCGGTCGGCGCCTGCCTCGTCCTGGTGGTCATGGCGTTCAACTTCGTCGGGGACGCGCTGCGCGACTCGATCGACGTACGGCTGAGGCGGCGCTGATGCCCGCCCACGCAGGAAGGTCGCACATGAACCCCGACATCGGTCCGGCACCCGACGACGACCGCGTCCTGGCGATCGAGGGCCTGTCCACCACCATCCGGCTGCGCAAGTCGGACGTCGGCGTGGTCGGCGGCGTCGACCTGCGCCTGCGCCGGGGCGAGACCCTCGGGCTGGTGGGGGAGTCCGGATGCGGGAAGTCGATGACCGGGCTCTCGGTCATGGGCCTCCTGCCGCCCGGCGGACGCGTCGCCGGGGGGTCGATCAAGCTGGCCGGACGGGAGCTGGTCGGCCTCCCGGAGAAGCACTACCAGCGGATCCGCTGCAACGAGGTCGCCATGATCTTCCAGGATCCGATGACGTCGCTCAACCCCACCAAGACGATCGGCGACCAGGTCGCCGAGCCGGTCCGGCTGCACCGCGGCGCGAGCCCGAAGGAGGCCCGCGACCGGGCGCTGGAGATGCTCGCGCTGGTCGGCATCGCCCGGCCCGCCGAACGGCTCGGCCAGTACCCGCACGAGCTGTCCGGCGGGCTCCGGCAGCGGGTCATGATCGCCATGGCGCTGTCCTGCGAGCCGAAGGTCCTGATCGCGGACGAGCCGACGACGGCGCTCGACGTGACCGTCCAGGCGCAGGTCCTCCGGCTGCTGCACGATCTGAAGGACCGGCTCGGCATGGCCATGCTGCTGATCACCCACGACATGGGCGTGATCGCGCAGTGGGCCGACCGGGTCAGCGTCATGTACGCCGGCGGCATCGTCGAGAGCGCCCGCACCGGCGAGCTGTTCACGGGCATGCGGCACCCGTACGCGCAGGCCCTGCTGGCCTGCACGCCGCGGCTGACCCAGCCGCGCGGGCAGGCCCTCTACTCCATCGCCGGCTCCCCGCCGGACCTGGCCCACCCGCCCGCGGGTTGCCGCTACGCCGCCCGGTGCGCGCACGCCACCGACCGCTGCCGGAGCGAGGAGCCGGTGCTCGCCGAGGAGCGGCCGGGGCACGCGCTGGCGTGCTGGAACCCGGTCGACGGCCCGCTCGGCGTGACCGCGCCGGCCGCGCCCGGCGCGGAGACCGCGCCGGAGACCGCGGACGCGCCGCAACGGCCGGCCGGACCGGTGCTCGCCGTCGACGACCTGGCCAGGGAGTACGCGGCGGGCAGGTCGCTGCGGGGCGGTGCGCGGCGCGGCGTCAAGGCCGTATCCGGGGTGTCGTTCGAGGTCGAGCCGGGCCGGACGTTCGGGCTGGTCGGGGAGTCCGGCTGCGGCAAGAGCACCCTCGCCCGGATGATCGTCGCGCTGGAGAAGCCGTCGTCCGGCGGTGTCACCGCCCTCGGAGCCGAGCTCGGCGGGCTGCGCGGGCGGGGGCTGCGCCGGCACCGCCGCAACCTCCAGATGATGTTCCAGGACCCGTTCGACGCGCTCGACCCGCGCATGCGGATCGGCGCGATCCTGCGCGAGCCGTTCGCCGCCCAGGGGATCGGTTCGGCGAGGGAGCAGTCGGCCGCGATCCGCGACCTGCTGGACGAGGTCGGCCTGCCGCACAGCGTGCTGGAGCGCTACCCCCACGAGTTCTCCGGCGGACAGCGGCAGCGCATCGCGCTGGCCCGCGCGCTGGCGCTCAACCCCCGCGTGATCGTGGCCGACGAGCCGGTGAGCGCGCTCGACGTCTCGATCCGCTCCCAGGTGCTCAACCTGATGAGGCGGCTCCAGGCGAAGCACGGGCTCACCTACGTGGTGATCTCCCACGACCTGACCGTCGTCCGCTACCTGGCGGACACGGTCGGGGTGATGTACCTGGGCAAGCTGGTCGAGATCGGCTCCCCGGACGACATCTACCTGCGCTCCGCGCACCCGTACACCGCCGGATTGATCGCCGCGATCCCTGAGCCGGACCCGGCCGCCGAACCTCCCGGCGACCAGGACGGCATGGACGCCGAGATGCCCAGCCCGTTCGACCCGCCGTCCGGCTGCCGCTTCCGCACCCGCTGCCCGCGCGCGCAGGCCCGGTGCGCCGAGGAGGAACCGGTGCTGCGCGGCTTCGATCCGGGCCATTCGGCCGCGTGCCACTTCCCGCTGCGCGAGCCGCAGCCCGCCGCCGCCCAGGCCGGCTGACGCCGGCGCAGACCGCAGAGACTCGCAGAAGGGACACCGGTGAACACCGACCTCGAACCCTCCATCTGCCCGGTGACGGAGCAGGAGCGCGTCGACCGCGCCGCCGCCGGCGGGGGAGAGCCCACCCTGGCGTTCACCGGCCGGGTGCCGTACGACGCCTACATCCACGCCGGCACCCTGCACACCCTTCAGCAGACGCTGAGCGACGATCCCGGAGAGATGTCGTTCCTGGTGATCAGCCAGGTGATGGAGTTGTACTTCGGGCTCCTCCGCCATGAACTGCGCGAAGGGCAGCGCCTGATCCGGGAGGACGACGTGTGGGGCGCCCTCCCGCCGCTGCGCAGGGCCTCCCTGCACCTGGAGGGGCTCAACGCGGGCTGGCGCGGCCTGCGCTGGATGACGCCGACCGACTTCAACCGTTTCCGCGACAAGCTGGGCGAAGGCTCGGGCTTCCAGTCCGCGATGTACCGGCACCTGGAGTTCCTGCTGGGGCTCAGGACGGCGTCTCTCGTCCGGCCGTTCAGACGGCAGCCCGACGTCCACGCAGAGCTGACGGAGGCGCTGCGCGCACCCAGCCTCTGGGACGACACCGTCGCCCTGCTCGCCCGGAAGGGCCACGACATCCCCGCCGACCTGCTCGGCCGGGACCACTCCCAGGAACACCAGCCGCACCCGGCGGTCGAAGGCGCCTGGGTGGAGGTCTACACGGACACCGGACCCGACAACCACCTCCGCATGCTCGGCGAGGCCCTGACCGACGTCGCCGAGCGTTTCGGCGACTGGCGCTACCAGCATCTGGTGTCGGTCCGCCGCGCGATGGGCGCGAAGGCGGGCAGCGGCGGCTCGAACGGGATCCAATGGCTCCAGCGCAGCATGGCCAGGGAGGTCTTCCCGGAGCTGTGGTCGGCCCGCACGTACATGTAGGGGAGCAAGGATGACGAAGGTCGACATCGCCGTGGTCGGAGCCGGCCTCACCGGATCCCTCCTCGCCTGCTATCTCGCCAGGCGCGGCCATCAGGTCTCCCTGTACGAGCGCAGACCCGACCCGCGCGTCGGCGACGGCGAGCGCGGACGCTCCATCAACCTCGCCCTGTCCGAACGCGGCCTGGACGCTCTCCGCCGCATCGGCCTGGAGCAGCAGGTCATGGCGGACGCCCTGCCGATGCGCGGGCGGATGATCCACCCCGTGGCCGGGCCCCGGGACTTCCAGCCGTACAGCCGGGACGGCGACAAGGCGATCAACTCGATCAGCCGGGGCGCGCTCAACAACGCGCTGATCGACGCCGCCGAGGCCGCGGACGGCGTGACGCTGCACTTCGGCCACCGGCTCACCGGCCTCGACCCCGTGACCGGCGAGCTCCGGTTCGAGACCTCCGCGGGCACGGTAGGCGTCAGCGCGTCGGTCGTGCTGGGCGCGGACGGCGCCGGATCGGCCACCCGCGCGCAACTGGTGGCGGCCGGCGTGATCCGGGAGGACGTCGAGCTCCTCGACCACGGATACAAGGAACTGACCATCTCCGCGGTGGACGGCGCGTTCGCCCTGGACCCCGAAGCGCTGCACATCTGGCCGCGCGGGAACGCGATGATGATCGCCCTCCCCAACCCCGACCGGTCGTTCACCTGCACGCTGTTCTGGCCGTACAGGGGCCCGTCGGGATTCGCCTCGCTCGACACCCCGGCCGCCGTGAAGGAGCATTTCGAAGCCCGCTATCCGGACCTGCCGCCGCTCTCTCCCGGCCTGGTGGAGGACTATCTCGGCAATCCCGTGGGCAGGCTCGGCACCGTCCGGTGCGACACATGGCACGTGCCGGGCGGCCGGACGGCGCTGATCGGCGACGCCGCCCACGCGATCGTCCCGTTCTACGGGCAGGGCGCCAACTGCGCCTTCGAGGACGTCGTCGAACTCGACCGCTGCCTCACCGAGACCGCCGGCACCTGGGAACTCGCCCTGCCGCGGTACGAGAAGCGGCGCAAGGACAACGCCGACGCCATCGCGCGGATGGCGCTTGAGAACTTCGTCGAGATGCGCGACAAGGTCGCCTCCCCGGTCTTCACGTTCACCCGGAAGACCGAGCTCGCGCTGCAGAAGGCCCTGCCCGGGGTGTGGGCGTCCCGCTACGAACTCGTCTCGTTCTCCACCAAGCCCTATGCACGGGTAGAACGCCGCGCGAAGCACCAATGGCGCTTCCTGGCAGGGGCGGCGACGGTAGCCGGGATCGCGGCCGCGATCGGCTTGCGGCGGGTCGGCTTCCAGGGGCGCCGCCCCCTGTCAGCACCCGTCGGTGAGCCATGAGGACGGTCACAGCACGCTCCCGGGTGTCAGGCGGGGGCGAAGGTCCAGAGGTGGGTCGTGCCGGCGCCGCTGGTGGTGGCGAAGCTCTGGCCGTCGGGGGAGAAGGTCACGGACTGCTCTTCGTCGGCGTCGCCCGGGAGCGTCGCCGTGTTGCGGCCCGTCGGGACGTGCCATAGGCGGATGTTCTTCTTGTCGGCGGTGACGAGGGTGCCGCCGTCCGGGCTGAAGGCGAGGGCCTGGACCTCGCCCTGGAGGTCCCTGATGCTGGTCTTGAGCCGTCCGTCGTCCGCGTTGCGCAGTTCGTAGCCGTAGTAGCCGCCGGTGGAGGCCGCGACGACCTCTCCGTCCGGGCTGAAGGCGAGGCACGGAACCTCGGTGGCGTTGAGGGGAGAGACCTCGGTGCCGCCGCCGTCCGAGACGTTCCAGAGGGTGAAGCGTCCGGAGTAGGACCGGCCGCCGGCGAGCGTCCTGCCGTCCGAGGAGAAGGCGAGGGCGTTGGCGTAGTAGTCGGCCTTCATCCGGACGGTCCTCCCGGTGACGGTGTCCCAGATCTGCACGTGGTCGGGGCCGTTTCCGCCGCTGACGGCGAGCGACCGGCCGTCCGGGCCGAACGTGAGCGCCTGGACGCCCCGCACTCCGGTGAAGGTCTTGCGGATGCGCCCGGACGCCACGTCCCAGAGGTGGACGGCTCCGTCGGCGCCGCCGGTGGCGAGGGTCCCGGCGTCCGGGCTGAAGACCATGGGCCGCCGGTAGGTCTGGTCGGTGTCCTTCATCTCGTGGACGGTGACCTGGGCAGTTGCGAGGTCCCAGCGCAGGATCGAGGAGAAGCCCGCCCCCCACAGGGACCTGCCGTCGGGGGAGAACGCCACGTCGAAGAGCGCGACCTCCGAACTCGGCAGGACGACGCCGGTGGGGACGCCGATCGGGGTCTTCGGGACGTTCCGCTCGGCCGGCACGTCCGAGGGCCACAGTAGGACGGCCGGGACGGCGACGGCGGTGGTCGCCGCCACCGCCGCTCCGCCGAGAAGGAACGCGCGGCGGGGCACCCGGCGCGACGGTTCGGTGGGGAGCCCGGTCAGGATCTCCTGGACGGACGGCCGCCGCGCGGGTTCCTTCTCCAGGCAGCGGACGATCAGGTCGCGCAGGGGAGGGTCGGTGAGCCCGGCCACGTTCGGCGGCGAGCCGATGATCTTGTGGACGATCGCGGGGATGGTCGGCGCGTCGAACGGGCCGCGGCCGAGCGCGGCGTAGGCGAGCACGCAGCCGAGCGCGAACACGTCGCTCGCCGGACCGGTGGCGTCGGCGCGCACCTGCTCGGGCGACATGAACGAGAACGTGCCGACGACCACGCCGGTCGAGGTCAGCGCGGTCGCGTCGGACGCGCGGGCGATGCCGAAATCGATGATCCGGGGGCCGTCCGGGGCCATGATGACGTTGCCGGGCTTGAGGTCGCGGTGCACCAGCCCGCACGCGTGGATCGCGGCCAGGCCCTCGGCGAGCCCCCGGCCCAGTTCGCGGACCGCGGGCGGCGCGAGCGGCCCCTGGCGCGCCACGACCTGCCGCAGGGACGGGCCGGGCACGAACGCGGTCGCCATCCAGGGCGACGCGGCCTCCGGGTCGGCGTCGACGACCTGCGCGGTGTGGAACCCGCCGACCTTGCGGGCGGCCTCGATCTCGCGGGCGAACCGCTCGCGGAACCCGGGGTCGGCGGCGTACTCGGCGCGGACGACCTTCACCGCGACCCTGCGCCCGCTCGGTGAGGAGCCGAGGAACACCTCGCCCATGCCGCCGGCGCCCAGCCGCCCGTCCAGCCGGTGGGGGCCGACCTGGCGGGGGTCGTCACCGCGGAGCGGATCCAAGGGTCAGACCTTCCAAAGGGTCACGGTGCCGTCGGCCTTGGTGCCGCCCACGCCGGCCACGGTCCGGCCGTCCGGGGTGAGGGCGATCCGCTCGACGGGCTGGGAGTGGCCGACGAGCGTCGCGGTGAGCACGCCGGTGGCGGCGTTCCAGATCCGGATGGTCCGGTCCGAGCAGGCGGCGAGGACGGACGAGCCGTCCGGGGAGAACCTCGTGTCCTTCACTGTCGCCTCGCCCGCCTTGATGACGCGCACGGCGCGCCGGGACGCGAGGTCCCAGAGGCGGACGGTCTTGTCCGCGCCGCTGCTGGCCAGCCGCTTCCCGTCGGGGCTGAACGCCACGCCGGTGAGGTTCGAGGTGTGGCCGACCAGCTGACCGCGCTTGCGAAGCGTCCGGCCGTCGAGGAGCTGGACGGTCTTGCCGGGCGGCTTGTCGTGGTACCCGTCCACGCCGACCGCGACGAGCTCGCCGTCCGGGCTGTAGGCGATCGCGTTGACGCCGCTGTGGCGCAGGTCGAACGACGCCAGCCCGCGGCCGGTGGCGGCGTCGAAGAGCCGGGCGTCGGGGTTGGCGCCCGCGATCGTGCGGCCGTCCGGGCTGTAGTCCAGCGAGTTCAGGCCGAACTCGCCGCTCCGCTCGTTCACCTTGAGGCGGCCGGTGGCCACTTCCCAGACGAGCAGGAGGCCGGGGGTGCTGCAGGAGCTCGCCAAGGACCGGCCGTCCGGGCTGAACGCCAGCGCGCTCACCCATCCCGTCTTCTCGATCGTCCGGAGGACGCGTCCGGTCGCGACGTCCCACAGCGTGATCGTGGAGTCCAGGCCCCCGGCGGCGACGGTCCGGCCGTCGGCGGTGATCGCGACCTCGTTGAGGGACTTGACATCAGGGGCGGTGAGCGACCCGCTGGGGGAGACCAGGCCCTTCGGGCGGGGGGCGGGCGCCGGGGGCGCCGCGGCCTCCTGCCCTCCGTCCCCCCTTGTCAGGAACAGCGCGGCCGGGACGGCCGCGGCGGCGACCGCCGTGACGGCGCCCGCGCCGATGAGCAGCGCCCGCCGGCGGACGGGCGCCGGGCCGGCCGGCGCGACGGCCGGGGCGTCCTGCTGCCGGGTCGCGACGCGCGTCGCGTTCGCGTGCGTGCCGACCGCGTCGTCGTCCGGGAGGGACGGGCCCGCTGGTGCAGGAGCGGGGGCTTCGATGCTCTGCGGCGCGCTGATGAGCGCGTCCAGCACGGGCCGCCTCCCGGGATCCTTGACCAGGCACGCGGCGATCATGTTGCTCAGGTCGCCGGGCAGCCCCGGCAGGTCGGGCTCCTCGTGCAGGACGCGGTGGACGATCGCCGGGATGGACGTGGCGTCGAAGGGGCCGCCGCCGGTGGCCGCGTAGGCGAGCACGCAGCCGAGTGAGAACACGTCGCCGGGAGGGCCGGGCACCTCGCCGAGCACCTGCTCCGGCGACATGTAGGCGTAGGTGCCGACGACCACGTTGTGCGAGGTCAGCACGGTCGCGTCGGTCGCGAGGGCGATGCCGAAGTCGATGATCCGGGGCCCGTCCGCCGCCATGATGACGTTGCCGGGCTTGAGGTCGCGGTGCACGAGCCCGCACGCGTGGATCGCGGCCAGGCCCTCGGCCAGTCCCGCCGCGAGCGCCCGGACCGCGTCCGGATCGAGCGGCCCGTGCTCGGCGACCACCTCCCGGAGGGTCGACCCGGGGACGAACGCGGTCACCAGCCACGGCGGGTCGGCCTCCGGGTCGGCGTCGACGACCTGCGCGGTGTGGAACCCGCCCACCCGGCGGGCCGCCTCGACCTCGCGGGCGAACCGCCTCCGGAACCGCTCGTCCTCGGCGTGCTCGGCGCGGATGACCTTGACGGCGACGCCGCGGCCGCCGGGCGAGACCCCGAGGAACACCTGCCCCATGCCCCCGGCGCCCAGCCGTGCCTCCAGTTCGTACGGTCCGATCCGCCGGGGATCTCCGGGATGCAGGGGTTCCATGTACCACCCGTCGTCGGGCCTGGAAGGGTCCGGGATTTTCTAGCAGACGCGGGTGTTCCTTCGACAGCGCCTCGAACCCGGTGTGACGCACGGCATGAACCCTGCTGGTCGGCCGGCTCTCCGGGAGGGGGACCCCGCCGGCCGGATCTTCGTCGAGCCGGGCCCGCGGTCAGTGGCGCTGGAAGCCTTCCTTGGTGCGGAGGCCGTAGCCGAAGGCGCGGTCGACGGAGATGTGGGCCATCCAGCCGCACAGGCCCGCGAACAGCGGAGCCCAGGTCACAGGGGTGACCGTGTAGACCACCATCAGCGCGAACGGCACCAGGGCCCGGTGCGCGGCGTTGTAGTACGGCACGGCGCGCGGCGAGAGCCGGCCGCGCTCGGTGGTGGCGGCGTCCCGCAGCCCGGCGAGGAAGGTCAGGTCGGGGGCGATGAAGAAGGCGACCGCCAGGATCGCCGCGAGCCACCCGTGGTTGACGCCTTCGAGGACTGCGAAGGCCGTCCAGAAGAGCGCGCCGGCGGACCACGCGGCGCGGCGGACGGTGCGGATGCCGGAGACCTTGCCCCGGGTGGCGGCTGCGCTCACGATGACGGCCCTTCCGAACGTTGGCTAACGACGTTAGCCAACTTAAAGCTAAGAGCCTTAGCTGTCAAGCTATCGTCTGGCGGTCGGTGTGGGCCGACGCGGCGCGCGGGGTGGCGGCGCGGTAGTTCGTCGCGCGAACTGCCGGGATACCCTGGTCGCGTGGGCAAAGAAGACGAGGGCCGGATCGGTGTCGTGGCGGCGCTGGTGCGAGGCGCGTTTCTCGTGAACGCCGTTTATGGCGAGTCGGCGCGGGAGTACGGCATCACGTCGCAGCAGGGGCAATTGCTGTGCGTGCTGATGGCGCGGCCGCTGGGGATGGGAGAACTGGGCGCGACGCTGGGGCTGGCCAAGTCGAGCCTCACCGGCCTGGTGGACCGCACCGAGCGCAACGGCCTGGTCCGGCGCGAGCCCGACCCGCGGGACCTGCGCGCGGTGAGGGTCGCGCTGACCCCCGAGGGGGGCCGGCTCGCTGAGGACTTCTACGCCGAGACCTGCCGGCGGATCGACCGGCTGCCGAAGGGGCTCAGTGATGCCGAGCGCGGCGCCCTCGCCGATCTGCTCGGCCGCATCGTGCTGGACAACCAGGTCCCGGTGGTGTTCGCCGAACCCGACGAGGGGGCGGCCCGCAGGCGCTGAGACCTTCCGCCGGAAGGGTTGCAGTTCGTGTTACGAACTAATATGGTTCGTGATACGAACTGTAACTCTGTTGTGCGGAGCGCGGAATGATGAGTACTTCGATTGCGGCCGGCGGCGAGGGGCTGCCCCTGTTCGGGTTCGGCGCGCACTCCGGCGTCGAGGACGTGGCCGGCCTGCTGCGCATGGCCCAGCAGGCCGACCGTGACGGCCTGGACCACTTCTCCCTGTCGGACCACCCCTACCTCGGCGAACGCCTCGACGCCTACGCCGCCATCGGTTTCGTCCTCGGCCGCACCGAGCGCATCGCGGGCTTCGCCAACGTCACGAACCTGCCGACCCGGCCGGCTCCCATGCTCGCGCGGACGGTGACGTCGCTGTCGGTGCTCTCCGGCGGCCGCGTCGTGCTCGGCATGGGCGCGGGCGGGCTGTGGGATCGGATCTCCGACATGGGCGTGCCGCGGCTGTCGCCGGGTGCGGCGGTGGACGCCTTCGAAGAGGCGATCGTCCTGGTCAGGAAGCTGGCCGGCGGTGGCCCGCCCGTCACCCACCAGGGCCGCCACTACCGGGTGGAGGAGATCGAGCCGGCTCCCGTGGCCGCGCCGCCCGTATGGACCGGGTCGGTCGGCCCGAGGTCCCTCGCCGCGACCGGCCGGGTGGCCGACGGCTGGATCCCCGGCCACGCCGCGGACTGGCTCAGCGAGCGCTACCGGGCGTCGCGGCCGGTGATCGACGAGGCCGCCGCGGCTGTGGGCCGCGACCCGCGCGAGATACGCACGATCTTCAACCTGCCCGGACGCGTGACCGACCGGCCGCTGCCCGCCACGCGCGACCGCGACGGACGCTGGATCGGGGGCTCCCCCGAGCAGTGGGCCGAGGAGCTGACCGGAGCGGTCCTGGAGCACGGCGCGTCCGGGTTCACCCTCTTCTCGCCCAGCGGCGGGACGCAGGACCTCGCCTCCGTCACCCGCTGGGGGCAGGAGATCGCCCCCGCCGTCCGCGAAGCGGTCGCGAAGGAGAACGGCCCCTCGCCGAAGGCGCGGCGCTCGGGGCCCGTCCGCCGCTAGCATGATCGAATGTCGCAGACGGTGGGGATCGCGCAGTTCGTCCGGCAGTCGAGTGACCTGGGCGAATGCCGGGCCGGAACCGACCTGATCGGCCGGGACGAGGTGCAGGCGTTCCTCGGGTCCATCACCGACGTCGACGCCGCCATGGCGGAGCTGGCCGCCTCGCTCGGGGCCGGCGACGTCTTCCGCGCGGGGATGATGGCCTTCGTGTGCGGGGTGCTCGTCGAGCGGGGCGGCTCGGTGACGGTCCCGGTCGACGCGGTCATGGAGATGACCGAGCGCTACCTGGGCCTGGCGAAGGAGTTCGTGGTGCAGGGCGGGGTGAGCGCGCAGGACGAGCTGTTCCGGGTGTCTCCCGACCTCGTCCGCGCCCACCACACCCTGCCCTTCGTCCTCCTTGCGGCCATGACGATGCTCAGCCGCGACGAGGGCGCGCGGCGGCGTCTGCGCGCCCGGCCCCACGTCGCGCCGCTGGTGGACGAACTGGAAGAGCACTACGAGACCCTCTACTACGTCCGCGAGGTGCTCGCCCTTCTGGACGGCCGGGAGATCCTGCTGCTCGACCCGCGCGGCCGGCGCGGCTTCGTCCTCGGCCTGACCGGCGTCCAGGACCGGATGTACCACTTCTTCGCGCTCGCCCAGGACGCTCTCGAACGCCATGCCGGCCCCGGCTACCTCGGAGCCGAGCCGACCGACCCCGCGCTCGTGCGGTACGCGCGGAACCAGGGCCTGACCCCGCAGGAACACCAGGAGGCGCAAGAGCTGATCGAGCACCAGCGGATCGGGTTCCACTACCCGGGCGCCGGCGGGGCGCCGGCGATGTTCTTCCCCGGTTCCGCAGCCTTCGAGGCGGTCCCCGTGGTCGGGGGCCTTCCCACCCTGTTCCTGGACGAGAGATCGATCCACGCGCAGTGGTCACCGACGAACATGTACCCGGTCCTGCACGAGGCGCTGGAATCAAGGGTCAGCCTTCGCGAGCTGCCTCGTGAGGATGTGGAAGCCCGGCTCGCCGCCTTCGTGACGTCCTCCGGCTGAGCCGGACCGCGGCTCAGGGCCTGCCGGATTCGCGGAGACGCGCGTAGACGTCGCCCGACCGCCCGCGCGGGCGGATCCTCTCCAGCCGCCGCCGCAGCTCGGCCGCGTCGAGCCAGCGAGGGCTGGCCAGCCGCATCGTCTCGATGGGGGAGTAGTTGTAGACGTAGTCGCCCAGCCGGTCCACGAGGTCCAGCGCCTGCAGGGAGGCGTCGTGCGCGGACGGCACGTACTCGAACGACAGGGCGGGCAGCGGCCGGGACAACCCCGCCAGCACGTCCGCCTCGAAGCCCTCGACGTCGATCTTGCAGAAGGCCGGCACGCCGTGGACGGCGATGAGCTCGTCCAGCGTGGTCACGTCGACGCCGATCGAGCGGTCCCAGCGGACGCGGGCGAAGCCGCGGTCCGTCGTCACCGCCTTGATCCAGCCGGGCGACATCGAGGACACCGTCGGCGTCGCGGTGGACAGGGCCAGGTGCGCCCGTCCGGGCTCGGCGCCGGCGGCGCCCGGCACGAGGACGACGCCGCGGTCGCGGCCGAAGAACAGGCGCAGGACGCGCAGGCAGTCGGGCTGCGGCTCCACCGCGACGACGCGCGCTCCGAGCCCCCGCCACACGCGCACCCGGCCGCCCACGTGCGCGCCGATGTCGAACGCGATGTCGTCGGGCCCGAGGAACTCTCCGTAGAGGCGCGACGCGCGCCGGTGCCTGCCCGGAATTCCGTGGTACATGACCAGTGAGCGAGCGATCCCGTAGGCGCGCAGCAGCATCCGCCGACCTTACCGCGCCGGGCTCCGCCACCGGTGGGAACCCGCGTTGCGCGGAGAGGCGCGCCCGGCGGCATCGGGGGCCGCCGGGCGCGGTGCGCGTCAGGACGGCGGGAGGCCGAGGGCGCGGGCGATCAGCATGCGCTGCACCTCGGAAGTGCCCTCGCCCACTTCCAGGATCTTCGCGTCGCGGTAGAAGCGGCCGACGGCGTACTCGTTCATGAAGCCGTAACCGCCGAAGACCTGCGTGGCGTCGCGGGCGTTGTCCATGGCGGCGTTGGAGGCCACCAGCTTGGCGATGGCGGCCTCCTTCTTGAACGGCTCGCCCGCCAGCATCCTCGCGGCCGCCGCGTAGTAGGCGAGCCGGGCGGTGTGCGCCCGGGTCTCCATGTCGGCGACCTTGAACTGGATCGCCTGGTAGCGGCCGATCTCCTTGCCGAACGCCTCCCGCTCGCGGACGTAGCGCAGGCACTCGTCCACGCAACCCTGGGCGAGGCCGACCGACACCGCGGCGATCGCGATGCGCCCCTCGTCCAGGATCCGCAGGAACTGGGCGTACCCCCGGCCCCGCTCGCCGACGAGGTTCTCGGCCGGGACGCGGACGTCGTCGAACGACAGCTCCCGCGTGTCGGACGCCGCCCAGCCGACCTTGGAGTACTTGCGCCCGACCGTGAAGCCCGGGGTCCCGTTCGGGACGAGGATCGTGGAGATCTCGCCGTCGCCGGTGAACGCGGTCACGGTCACGAACGCGGTGATGTCGGTGCCGGAGTTGGTGATGAACGCCTTGGACCCGTTGATCACCCAGGAGTCGCCGTCCAGCCGGGCCGTGGTGCGCATGCCGCCGGGGATGTCCGACCCGCCGCCCGGCTCGGTCAGCCCGAAGCCGGCCAGCCGCTCGCCGGAGGTGAGCGGCGGCAGCCACCGCTCCTTCTGCTCCGCGGACCCGAACCGGTAGATCGGCATCGCGCCCAGCGACACCCCGGCCTCCAGCGTGATCGCGACGGACGAGTCGACGCGCGCCAGCTCCTCCAGGGCGAGGCAGAGCGTGAAGTAGTCGCCGCCCATGCCGCCGTGCTCCTCCGGGAAGGGGAGCCCGAACAGCCCCATCTTCCCCATCGCGGCGACGATCTCATAGGGGAACTCGCCGCGCTCGTACAGGTCCCCGATCACCGGGGCGACGTTCTCGCGGGCGAACTGCTCGACCGTGCGCCGTAGTTCCTCCTGCTCCTCGCCGAGCGTGAAGTCGATCATTGGTTACTCCGATTCAGGTGACAGGGCTTGCACTACGCGGGACGGGCTGGGACGGCCCAGGCGGTCCGCCATCCAGCGGCTCGTGGACACGAGCCCGGCGAGGTCGACGCCCGTCTCGACGCCGAGGCCGTTCAGCATCCAGACGAGGTCCTCGGTGGGCAGGTTGCCGGTGGCGCTCTCGGCGTACGGGCAGCCGCCGAGGCCGCCCGCCGAGGCGTCCACGACGGTGACGCCCGCGCGGAGCGCGGCGAGGGTGTTGGCCAGCGCCTGCCCGTAGGTGTCGTGGAAGTGGACGGCGAGCCGGTCGGTGCCGACGCCCGCCTCGGTCAGCGCCTCGATGAGCGCGGTGACCTGGCCGGGCGTGCCGACGCCGATGGTGTCGCCGAGGCTGAGCTGGGAGCAGCCCATGTCCATCATGCGGGACGCGACGGACACGACCTGCTCCACGGGGACGTCACCCTCCCACGGGTCGCCGCACACCATCGACACGTAGGCGCGCACCCAGAGGCCCTCGGCGCGCGCCCGTTCCACGACCGGGGCGAACATCGCGAGGGACTCGTCCACGGTGCGGTTCAGGTTGCGGCGGGCGAAGGTCTCGGTGGCACTGCCGAAGATCGCGATCTCGGTGACGCCGTTGGCGAGCGCCCGGTCCAGGCCCCGCTCGTTCGGCACGAGGACGGGGTACCGCAGCCTGGGGGAGCGCGGCAGGATGTCGAGCAACTGCTCGGCGTCCGCCAGTTGCGGCACC
The DNA here is from genome assembly GCF_040639875.1 of Actinomadura sp. NPDC023710. Taxonomy (NCBI): domain Bacteria; kingdom Bacillati; phylum Actinomycetota; class Actinomycetes; order Streptosporangiales; family Thermomonosporaceae; genus Actinomadura; species Actinomadura sp. NPDC023710. Next base: position 241,690 of record NZ_JBFAGB010000006.1, on the reverse strand, counting down.
CACTTGGGGTGGACGAAGCTGGTCGTCTCGATCGTGCGCAGCCCCGCGTCCGCCAGCCGGGTCACGAACTCCGCCTTGACCTCGGCGGGGACGATCGCCTTCTCGTTCTGCAGCCCGTCCCGCGGCCCGACCTCGTAGATCGTGACCCGCTCGGGAAGGCCGGAGAGGGGAAACACCGGCACCGTCATGCCTCCTCGATCACGGCCAGCACCGCGTCCAGGGCGACCTGCGCGCCCGCGCGGACCGGCAGCTTCGCCACGACGCCGGCGAGCGGCGCCGTGACCGTGTGCTCCATCTTCATCGCCTCGACGACCACGAGCGGCTGCCCGGCCTCGACGCGGTCGCCTTCGGCCGCCTTGACCGCAAGGACCGTGCCCGGCATCGGGCTGCGCAGCACGCCGTCGCCCGCGGCGGCGGCGTCGGCCCCGCCCTCGGCGCGGACGTGCTCGCTCAGCGCCCACGCGTGCCCGTCGCGCCCGAGCCACAGGGTGCGCCCGTCCCGGGCGCCGGCGAACGAGGTCGTCCTTCCACCGTAGGTCAGCGTGAACGGCCTGGTGAGCGAGGCGGCGACCGGCGGCTCACCGCCGACGGCGACGCGCGCGGACGCCGCCCTGCCCTGGACGCGGACCTCGACCGGGTCGCCGCCGGACGGGGTGATGATCCACGGCGCCCAGGCGTGGGCGCCGGGCCGCCAGCCGTCCGGGACGTCCCACGGGTCGTCGCCGGACTCCAGGTCGAGCATCCGCTCCAGCGCGGCGGCGGCGAGCACCTCGGGCGGAACGGACACGCCCGCGACCAGCTCGTCCAGAGCGCGCTCGACCAGGCCGGTGTCCAGGTCGCCTGTCACGACCGACGGGTGCCGCAGCAGGGCGCGCAGGAACGCGACGTTCGTCGGGACGCCGAGCAGCGTGTAGGACGCGAGCGCGCGGTCGAGCCTGTGCAGCGCCTCGGCGCGGTCGGCGCCGTGGACGATGACCTTGGCGAGCATGGGGTCGTAGGAGCCGCCGACCTCCGTTCCGACGTCCAGCCCGGAGTCGACCCGCGCGGCCTCGGGCTCGCCGAGGGCGAGCACCCGCCCGCCCGTGGGCAGGAAGCCGCGCGCCGGGTCCTCGGCGTAGACGCGGGCCTCGATGGAGTGCCCGTCGAGGCGCACCCCGTCCTGCGTGAACGGCAGCGGCTCTCCCGCGGCCACCCGGAGCTGGAGCTCGACCAGGTCGAGTCCCGTGACGAGCTCGGTGACGGGGTGCTCGACCTGGAGCCGGGTGTTCATCTCCATGAAGAAGAACTCGTCGGGGCGGTCGGCCGAGACGATGTACTCGACCGTCCCGGCCCCCACGTATCCGACGGCCTGCGCGGCGGCCACGGCGGCGGTGCCCATCCGCTCGCGCGCGGCGGCGTCCAGCAGCGGGGACGGCGCCTCCTCGACGATCTTCTGGTGCCGGCGCTGGAGGCTGCACTCGCGCTCGCCGAGGTGGACGGCGCCGCCGTGCGCGTCCGCGAAGACCTGGATCTCGATGTGCCGCGGGTTCTCGACGAACCGCTCGGCGAGCAGCGTGTCGTCGCCGAACGAGCCGCGCGCCTCCCGCCGGGCGGAGGCGATCGCCTCCGGCAGGTCCGCGGCGTCCCGGACGAGCCGCATGCCCTTCCCGCCGCCGCCCGCGGACGGCTTGAGCAGCACCGGCAGCCCGACCTCCAGGGCCGCCGCCTCCAGTTCGGCGTCGGACAGGCCGGGCTCGTCCCGCCCGGGGACCACGGGGACGCCGGCCGCCGCGACGGTCCGCTTCGCGCGGATCTTGTCGCCCATGGCGTCGATCGCCCCGGCAGGCGGCCCGATGAACACCAGCCCCGCCTCGCCGCACGCCCGCGCGAACGCCGTGTTCTCGGCGAGGAACCCGTATCCGGGGTGCACGGCCGACGCGCCGGCGTCGCGGGCGGCCGCGATGACCGCCTCGATGTCCAGGTACGACGGGATCAGCAGGGCCTCGTCCGCCTCCCGGACGTGGCGCGCCAGGGCGTCGGCCCCGGCGTGCACGGCCACGGACCGGATGCCGAGCCGCCGCAGCGTGCGGAACACGCGGACGGCGATCTCCCCGCGGTTGGCGACCAGGACGCTGTCGAACATCAACACCCTCACATCCGGAAGACGCCGTAGCCGACCGGCTCCAGCGGTGCGTTGGCCGCGACCGACAGCCCGAGCCCGAGCACGCGCCGGGTGTCGAGCGGGTCGATCACCCCGTCGTCCCACAGCCGCGCCGTCGAGTAGTACGGGTTGCCCTGCGCCTCGTACTGCTCGCGGATCGGCGCCTTGAACCCTTCCTCGTCCTCGGCGGGCCACTCCTCGCCGCGCGCCTCCATCTGGTCGCGGCGGACGGTGGCGAGGACGCTCGCCGCCTGCTCGCCGCCCATGACCGAGATGCGGGCGTTCGGCCACATCCACAGGAAGCGCGGCGAGTAGGCCCGGCCGCACATCGCGTAGTTGCCGGCGCCGAACGAGCCGCCGATCACGACGGTGAACTTCGGGACGCGGGCGCACGCGACGGCGGTCACCATCTTCGCGCCGTGCTTGGCGATGCCGCCCGCCTCGTACTCGCGCCCGACCATGAACCCGGTGATGTTCTGCAGGAACACCAGCGGGACGCTGCGCCGGTCGCACAGCTCGATGAAGTGCGCGCCCTTCTGCGCCGACTCGCCGAACAGGATGCCGTTGTTGGCGACGATCCCGACCGGGTGCCCGTGGACGCGCGCGAACCCGGTGACGAGCGTCGCGCCGTACTCCTTCTTGAACTCCTGGAAGCGGCTGCCGTCCACGATCCGGGCGATGACCTCGCGCACGTCGTAGGGGGTGCGCGAGTCCGGCGGGACGATCCCGTACAGCTCGGACGGGTCGGCGGCCGGCTCCTCGGGCGGCGCGACCTCCCACGGGCGCGGCTCGCGCGGACCCAGCGTGGCGACGATGTCCCGGACGATCCGCAGCGCGTGCGCGTCGTCCTCGGCGAGGTGGTCGGTCACGCCGGACGTGCGCGCGTGCAGCTCGCCGCCGCCCAGCTCCTCCGCCGTCACGACCTCGCCGGTGGCGGCCTTCACCAGCGGCGGCCCGCCGAGGAAGATCGTCCCCTGGCCGCGGACGATGACGGCCTCGTCGCTCATCGCCGGGACGTAGGCGCCGCCCGCCGTGCAGGAGCCCAGCACCGCCGCGATCTGCGGGATGCCGCGGCCCGACATCGTGGCCTGGTTGTAGAAGATGCGGCCGAAGTGCTCGCGGTCGGGGAACACCTCGTCCTGGCGCGGCAGGAACGCGCCGCCGGAGTCGACCAGGTAGAGGCAGGGGAGGCGGTTGTGCAGCGCCACCTCCTGCGCTCTCAGGTGCTTCTTCACCGTGACCGGGTAGTACGTGCCGCCCTTGACGGTGGCGTCGTTGGCGACGACGACGCATTCGCGGCCGGAGACCCGCCCGACGCCGGTGATGATCCCCGCGCCCGGCGCCTCGTCCCCGTACATGCCGTTCGCGGCCAGCGGCGACAGTTCCAGGAAGGGCGAGCCGGGGTCCAGGAGCGTGTCGACCCGGTCGCGGGGCAGCAGCTTGCCGCGCGCCACGTGCCGCTCGCGGGTGCGCTCGGGTCCGCCGCGGCCCGCCCGGTCGACGCGGTCGCGCAGTTCCGCGACGAGCGCCTCGTTGTGCGCGGCGCTCGCCTTGAACGCCTCGCCCGCGACGTCGGCGGGCGAGCCGATCTCGGGTCCGCTCATGACCCCCCTTCCCAGTTAACGTTCATTAACAATGCTGATGTTAACGGTCGTTAACAACTCTAGTCTAGACTGGGCCGCATGACGTCCCACCCCGCCGAGGCGCCGCCGGGCCCGCCCAACCCGCGCAGGGCCGAGATCCTCGGCGCCGCCGCCGAGCTGTTCGCGCGCCGCGGCTACCACGGGGCGTCCATCGGCGACCTCGGCCGGGCCGTCGGGCTCACCGGCCCCGCCCTCTACCGCCACTTCAGCGGCAAGGAGGCGGTGCTCGCCGAGATGCTCCTCGACATCAGCGAGCGGCTGCTCGCCGAGGGCCTGCGCCGCGCCGCCGACCCCGACCCCGGGCGCGCCCTCGACGCGCTGCTGAGCTGGCACATCGCGTTCGCCCTCGACAACCCCGCGCTGATCACCGTGCAGGAGCGGGAACTGGACAACGTCCCCGAGCCGCAGCGCCACCGCATCCGCCGGCTCCAGCGCGCCTACGTCGAGGAGTGGGTCGCCGTCCTGCGCCGCCTCAGCCCCCGGCCGCCGGACGAGCGCACCCGCGCCGCCGTCCATGCCTGCTTCGGCCTGCTCAACTCCACCCCGCGCAGCGCCGTGCAGGGGCTCGACCGCGCAGCGATGGCCGGCCTCCTGCACGGCATGGCCCGCGCGGCACTCGAAGGCGTCCGCTAGCCGAGCACGGTCAGCAGGACGCCGTGCGCCCGTCGAGCGAGCGCCCCACGGCCCTGGCGAACGTCTCGGCGTCCGTCCCCGTCCGGTCGAAGAGCTTCTGCACGCACCCGCGGAACGTGCCGGTGAACGTGCTGTAGTGCGGCGTGGCGGGACGGGGCCGCGCCCTGTCCAGGGCGTTCACCACGGCCGTCCCCAGCTCGGTCAGCTGCGCCTGGTCGAGTTCGACGTCGCCGGGATCGAGACGCTCCTGGGTGAAGGCCGAGCAGTTCCGCACCTGCACGTCGGCGGCGGCGTGCCGCCCGGGGCGCAGCCCGAGCGCGCTGTAGCGTCCCGGCGCGAAACCGCCGCACGAGAACAGCAGCTTCTGGCTCTCGGTCCCGCTCAGATACTCCACCAGCCTGAGCGCGGTGTCCGGGTGAGGGGAGTACTCGGAGACGGCGAGGTTCTGGCCTCCGAGGACGGTGTGGCCGGGCAGGGCGGCCACCGCGTACCGCAGGCGCGTCCCGTCCCGCATCCCCGGTTCCGTCGCGAGCGTGGAGAACGCGTACGGCCAGTTCCGCATCAGCGGCGCCCCGGCCATGAACGCCTCCATGCTCTTCTGCTCGTCGTAGGAGCGCGACGCCGTCAACGGGCCGCCCGTACGCGTGCCGGGCCTCGGGTCGGAGGCACGCGCCGCCATTCTCCTCAACGCCGGGAACACGCTCGTCCGCAACGTCTTCTCATCCGGGTGCCCCTCGCCGGTGAGCAGGCCGCCGCCACCGTCGTTCCACACCGCTTCGAGCGCGTTGACCGTCAGCCCCTCGTAGTCGTCGAGCTGCATCGCGACGCCGGAGCCGAGCAGATGCGGCCAGTCGCGCGGGGCCTGCGCGCCGTCACGCCGGTAGAGGAGCCCGACGTCGACGTTGAACGGGACGGCGTACTGCTTCCCGTGCCACTTTCCGGTTTCCAGCGCGGCGGGGAAGAAGTCGCTCCGGTTGCCGATGTCGTCGAGCGGCCGGAGGTAGCCGCCCGCGGCGAACTCCGCCGTCCAGGTGTTGTCCATGATCAGCACGTCGTAGCCGCAGCCGCGCGACTCCTGCATCGCCTTGATCTGGCTGTGCTGGGAGTCGGTGGACTCCGCGATCTCCACGAGCGTGGCGTGCGGGTTGCCGCCGGTGTTCCACTTCTGGATCAGCTGGCGGCGCTGGCTGTTCAGGCTGACGTCGGTGCCGCCCGCGACGACCAGCTCCGAGCGGTCGCAGTGCGACGGCAGGGCCTCGTATGAGGAGCCCGGCCAGAAGGCCAGCGCCTGGGCGCAGACCAGCGTCGCCGCGGCCCCGCCCACGGCGCTCAGCCAGGCCGTCCGCCCGTGGGGCATGGACCATCGCCGCCGTCGCGTCATGGCCCTCCGTTCATCGCAGGTCGGAGAGAAGCTGGGCGGCCTGCTGCGGTTCCGGCGCGCCCGTCAGCGACACGCAGCCCTTGCCGCCGGAGGGGCCGAACGCGTCCACGATCTCCTTGACGGGGGAGGCGCCGCAGCCCGTCGGGCCCGTCAGCACCACGGTCACCCGCACGTCCCGATGCCGGTCACGGAACTTCGCGGCCGCCTCGCCGGGGGGCGAACCGGGGCCGTTGGTCCCGGGGGACTGCCCGTCGGTGACGATGACCAGGTTCGACCCCGGGTCCACGTCGGCCTTGCCGATCATGTCGGCGAGCGCGACGTCGCCACCGGCGGTCGCGACCGCCTGGAGGTGGCTCGTGATGCGGTTCTTCTGGACGGGGCCCGTCCCGGCGAGCCGCACGTTCTCCAAGGTGTACGGGCTGTCGGGCGGCTTCTTCTTCGACGCCACCCGCAGTCCCGCGCTGTCGCGGCTCTGCAGCTGGGCCACCAGGCTCTGCAGGAAGGAGACGCTTAGCGACAGACGGGTGTCGCGGCCCCGGGCCGGACGACCCATCGACCCCGACACGTCCAGCATGAGAGAGACCGAGGCCGGGGGACGGGCCGCGGCGACGCGCTGGAGGCTTTCGGCCACGTACTTCCCGCTGCGGTCGCCGGCCGCCGGCCTCAGCGGATTCGGCTCCATCCGGTTCGGGATGATGTTCGGGCCGAGCAGGGTCCACAGCGCCGTCAGGTCGTGGCGGGCGGAGTCGCCCTCATGCGCGGACGGCATGGCGCCCTTGTCGTCCCGGAGGCCCTGCCGGGTGAGCGGATGGCGGGTCAGCCACCGGCGGAACGCGGTGACGGCCGCGTCGCGCTCCCGCGTGTCCTGGCCGCGCCACGTCACCTGGATGAACGGGTGGTCGAGCGACGGCAGGTCCTCGGCGTAGTAGGGGTACAGCGTCCACTCGCCTCCGGCGCCGGGCGCGTCCGCGGCGCCGCACTGCTTCTTGAGCCGTCCCGCGGCGTAGTCGCTGACGACCTGCTCGGGAACGGCGAAGGCGACGCGGTCCGGCGGGTGGGCGCCCTGGCGGGCCTTGCACAGCAGCGTCACCGCGTCCGGCGCCACCAGGTCGGTGGGCTCGGCGAACTCCTCGTCCTGCTGGTCCTTGCCCGGAAGGGCGCCGTAGAGGACGGGCGTCACCGCCAGCGCGGCGGCCGACGTCTCCGGGACGGGACGGGCGATCTCGCGCAGTTCCACGCCCGCCCTGGCGAAGCGCCGCAGCAGGTCGGTGGTGCGCTGCTGCGGCGGCTTGATGGCCGTGTCCTCCACCTGGGCGTGGTCGCCGCCGAACAGGGCCAGCACCATCGGCGACGACCCCAGCGAGCCGCGCGTGGTGAACACCGGATCGGCCTTTGCCGGCGGGCCCGGGCTCGGGGCACCGGCGCCCTGCGCCCTGCGGACCTGGTCCGGGCTCTTCTCCACGTAGTCGAACTCGGCCGTCGACGACGGGATCCAGACGTCGGGCTGCGGGCCGTACAGCCGCTCGTCCTGCGGCGCCGGCGCCGCCTCGCCGCCGGGAGGCTCGCTGCGCCGCCACAACCGCCCGAACGACTCGGAGAGCTGCACGAACTCCGGCTCCGGCGCGACGGTGACGCTGTACTCCCGGCAGCCCCGCTCCTCGCTGTCCTCCTCGAAGCCCTTCGCGGCGTCGCGCAGCGAGGTGAGCGTCTCCGGCGTGGTGACGACCCGCAGCTCCAGCGGCTGCCCGCACGGCCGCGCGTGCTCCGCCAGCGAGGCCACGCCCGTCCACGCGAGCAGGACCACCGCCATGACCGCCGCGCCGGCGCACGCCCACGCCACCGCCTCGGCGTTCCAGGGCAGGGTCCTGGAGAGCCGCTTCAGCGCGGCGCCCGCCCGCTCGGAGCGGAACAGCGCCACCGACACCGCGACGATCACCAGGGCGAGGACGGCGAGCGGCAGGACGGTCTGCAGCCAGGCGACCGCGTCGACCAGCTTCAGCACCTGGTTGGCGATCAGCCCGGAGACCACGCCGACGATCAGGCCGGGAACCGCCGCGCGCACGAGCCGGTCGAGCGGCGCGTCAGAGTTCCCGTTGCCCGACTCACTCATTCCGGCTCCGTCGCCGCGGAAAGCACGATGTATCGTCCTTCGATCTGACGGCCAATGATAATTGCCGGGACGAGCAAGGTCATGGAAAAGGCCTGTCCTGCATCGGACGATCTTTCCCGCCGCGGGCGGGCCGGCCGCGGATGACCTTGACTCTCCCGGCGCCCCCCGGATCAGATGGTCGAACAGGATTCGGTTTCAGGTCCCGCACGGAGGAGACCCGCATGGGCGTCGAGGGTGTCGGCTTCTACGAGATCGCGCGCAACGACCCGGACCGTCCCGCCGTGCCGGCCCCGGGCGTACCGATCTCCTACGGCGAACTGCTCGCCGAGGTCAACCGCCTCTCCAACGCACTGGCCGGGATGGGGCTGCGCCCCGGCGACACTCTGGCGACCGTCCTCGGCAACCGGCCCGAGTTCCTCACCGTCCTGCTCGCCGCGGTCCAGTCGGGCCTGTACCTGGTCCCGGTGAGCCGCCACCTGACCGCGCCCGAGATCGGCTACATCCTCGGCGACAGCGGCGCGAAGGCCGTCATCACCGAGAGCGCGCTGGCCGAGGAGGTGTCCGGCGCGGCCGACGAGGCGGGCGTCCCCGCCGAGGGACGGGTGAGCGTCGACGGCGGCGACGGGTACGGGTCGATGGCCGCGCTCTGCGCGACGGGCGGCGCGGAACCGCCCGCCCGCCGGCGCATGGGTTCGGTCATGCTGTACACCTCCGGGACGACGGGGCGACCGAAGGGGGTCCGGCGGCCGCTGCTCGACATCGCGCCCGAGGTGCTGATGGACATCATGCGGCGGACGCTGGGGAGGCACCTCGGGCTGGAGCCCGGTGACGAGGTGCACCTCGCCGTCGGACCGCTCTACCACTCCGCGCCCTGCGTCCACGCGATGATGGCGCTGAACCTCGGACACGCCGTCGTCGTCGCCCCGCGGTTCCATCCCGAGCACACCCTGGAACTGGTCCAGCGGCACGGCGTCACCAACACGTTCATGGTGCCGACGATGTTCCACCGGTTGCTGGCCCTGCCGGACGGCGTCCGCGCCCGGTACGACCTGTCGACGCTGCGCCAGGTGTACCACAGCGCCGCACCCGTCCCCGTGGAGACGAAGCAGAGGATGATGGAGTGGTGGGGGCCCGTCCTCTACGAGTACTACGGCTCCACCGAGAGCGGCCCGGTCGTCGTCGCGAACCCGCACGAGTGGCTCGCCCGTCCCGGGACCGTCGGGCGCGCGGTCGACGGCGTGCGGATCAGGATCCTCGATCCGGAGGGGGCCGAGCTGCCGCCGGGGGAGACCGGCCTCATCTACGCCACGGGGCAGCCCGGCTTCGAGTACCACGGCGACCCGGCCAAGACCGCGGCCGCCATGCGGGACGACTACTACACCCCCGGCGACCTCGGCCACCTCGACGAGGACGGCTGGCTCTACATGAGCGACCGCCGCACCGACCTCATCATCTCCGGCGGGGTCAACGTCTATCCCGCCGAGATCGAGTCCGTCCTGCTCCAGCACCCGGCGGTCGCCGACGTCGCCGTCATCGGCGTCCCGGACGACGACTGGGGGCAGCGCGTCGTCGCGCTCGTCGAGCCCGCCGAGGACGCCGAACCGGGAGAGGGGCTCGCCGCCGAACTGCTCGCGCACTGCGCCCCCCGGCTGGCGAAACTGAAGCACCCCCGGCGCCTGGAATTCCGCGAATCGCTGCCGCGCACCCCGTCCGGCAAGCTCAGCCGCCGCCGCGTGCGGGAGGCCTACCTGGGCCAACGCGCGGACTGAGCCTGCCGGACGGCCGGGGGTCAACTCGTCGCCGGGAACGTCGAACGCCTCCGGGCCATGGTGCGTACAACCGCACATGGAAGACCAGAAGGTCGCCCCGTTCGACAACGTCGCCCCGACCCCCGCCGCCCCGACGCAGACCGACCTTCCCGTCATCACCGACCCTGCCGCCTACGCCGAGGGGGACGACCCGGCGCGTCCGCGCGGGTCCTCGGGTGCGCTGCCGGACGTCCCGCCGGGCGGCGCGGGGGAGCCGCCGGCCCCCGAAGACGACCGCGCCGGGATCGCACGCCTCGGTGACCCGGTCGCGGTCTGGCCGTGCGCCGGCTGCGGACGGCCCGTGCCGCAGCCGGTGCGCGGCGCCCGCACCGTCCGGTACTGCCAGGACGGCGACGGCACGTGCGAGCGGGCGGCGCGCGAGAGCCGGGAGCGCGGGCTGGAGGCGCCCGGACTCACCGGCCAGGTCGCCTGGACGTGGGAGATGGTCGACCGGCTGGAGGGCCTCGCCGACCGGCTCGCCGGGTCGCTGATCTCCGAGCTGAGCGTGGCGGGCGTCGAGCGGCGGATCGCCGAGGCCCGCGCCGAGGCCGCCGGGCTCGTCGCGATCGCCCAGCGGGAGCGCGACGCCTCCCAGCGGCAGGCCGAGGTGGCGTGGCGCGAGACGGCCACCGCCCGCGCCCGCGCCGAGGCCGCCGAGCAGGAGGCGGCGTCCGCCCGCGCCGAGGCCGAACGGCTCGCGGCCGAACGGGACGCCGCGCGGCGGGAGCGCCAGGAGGCGGAAGACGACGCCGACGGCGCGGGCGCCGCCCGCATCGCCGCCGAGCGCGAGCGCGACCGCATGGCCTCCCGGGAGGGCGAGCTGCTCACCTCCCTGGAGAGCGCCCGCGCCGAACTCGTCACCCTGCACGGGCGGCTGTCGGAGGCCGACACCCTCGTCGAGGGGCAGCGCGTCGAGGCCGCCGCCGCCACCCGTGCCGCCGAGGACCTGCGCTCCGCCGTCCGCGACGCCGAGGCCAAGCGGGGGCAGGCCGTGGCCGACCGCGACCAGATCCAGGCACGGGCCCGCGAGCTGGAGCGGCACAACTGGCAGCTCGCCCGCGCCGTCGAGGAGCTGCGCGCCGCGGTGAGGGCGCTGACCGCCGAGCGGGACGCCGCCCGCGCCGAGGCCGAGCGCGCGCGCCGCCGCGTCGACGCGCTCACCGCGCTGTCGGAGGGGCGCGCGGACCCCGGCCCGGCCGGGCCGCGCCCCGCCGTCGACCGGGAGCCGCCGACCGGCCTGCACTCCCTGCCGCCGATGAACGGGTCCCTGCTGGACGGCGGCGACCCGCTCGCCACCGACCCCCTGCGCCGCAACGGGCACGGTGGACACAACGGGCATCGCCTTCCCCACGCCGGCTGACCGTCATGCCGGCCGCGCGACGTACAGGTAGGAGGTGAGGCCCAACCCCCACACTGCACTGGCCCTGAGACCGGCCGCCGTACCGCACCGGGGTGGTGCGGCGGCCGGCTAGCCGCGTGCCTCCAGACGGGAGGCGTAGTCCAGGGCCCCGGCGCGGACGGCGGCGTGCACGGTCCGTGCGATCCGCGCGCCCCAGGTGGAGCGGGGCCCGGCGAAGACCTCCGGCGTTCCGCCGGCCGCGGCCGCGACGCAGATCGCGTCGGACGCCGTGCCCGTGCAGGGGAAGCCCGCTTCGAGCAGCGCCTGCGTCTTGGCCTCGGTCGCGGTGACGACCACGTTCACCAGCGCCGCGTCGCTCAGCTCGACGGGGACGGCGACCACGATGTTGATCGTCCCGGGCTTCCAGGCCGGCGTCGCGTCCCCGTCCAGCGGGGCCAGTTCGGGATCGGGCGCCCCGGCGGGGGAGGCCGCCCAGGTCGGGACGCGCAGCCCGACCGTCGCCGACACGCGCACGCCCTCCCCGTCCCGCCGCACCGTTCGCGCCACCGAGGCAGCCGTGAGCATCCCGACGCCGGGGCCCTCCAGCCCGCCCGCCGCCGCGAGTTCGGCGAGGTGCGCGACCGGGTCGGTGCGCGCGTAGGCGCCGGGCACCTGGGCGTTCAGCACCCAGCGGGCCGGGCCGATGCCGCCGCCCAGCATCGCCGAGGAGATCATCCGATGGCCGCGGCCGGCCCGCCACACCGTGGAGGCGAGCCGCCTGCCGTCCTCCACCCGCCACACCGTTTCGAGGTTCACGGACGCTCCAGCGACAGGATCGGCCGGCCGCCCGGCCCGGGGGTGACGCTCACGCGGGCGTCGAAGTGCTCCTCGACCGCGTCGCGGGTGAGGACCAGGCCGGGCGGGCCCGACGCGGCCACCCGTCCCCCCGAGATGAGGACGAGCCCGTCGGCGTACTGCCCGGCGAGCGTCAGGTCGTGGATCGTGGTCACCACGGTCAGCCCGTCCGACAGCCGCAGCCGGTCGATCAGCTCCATCACCTGCTGCTGGTGGCCGATGTCGAGCGCGGTCGTCGGCTCGTCCAGCAGCAGCACCGAGGTCTGCTGCGCGAGGGCGCGGGCCAGCACCACGCGCTGCCGCTCACCGCCGGAGAGGTGGTCCAGGGGGCGGGACGCGAAGGGGGTGAGGCCCAGCCGGTCGAGGACCTCTCCGGTGATGGCCCGGTCGCGGGCGCTCTCCCTGCCCAGATGCGGGATGTAGGGGGAGCGCCCCAGCAGGGTGTAGTCGTACACCGTCATGCCCACCGGAAGGCTCGGGCTCTGCGGGGCGTAGGCGACGAGCCGGGCGCGCTGCCTCGGCTTGAGCGACTGCAGGTCCGCGCCCGCGAGGCTGATCTCGCCATGGGACGGCACCAGGCCGAGGACCGCGCGCAGCAGCGTCGACTTCCCCGCGCCGTTCGGCCCGATGACCGCCGTCCACGACCCGGCCGGGACCTCCAGCGACACGCCCTTCAGCACCCGGCGCCCGCCGAGCGCGACGTCCAGGCCCCGCACCGAGACGGTCACGTCTCCACCTGCCGGCGGGACGCGCGCAGCACCGCGACGAAGAACGGTCCGCCGACGAACGCCGTCACCACGCCCAGCGGGACCTCCCCGGGCCTGATGACCGTCCGCGCCACGAGGTCGGCCACCTCCAGGAACGCCGCGCCGCCCAGCAGCGACAGCGGCAGCACGATCCGGTACGACCCGCCCGCCAGCCGCCGCACCACGTGCGGGACGACGATGCCGACGAAGGCGATCAGCCCGCTCACCGCGACCGCCGACGCCGTCGCCAGCGACGCCGCCACCAGCACCGTCAGCCGGACCCGCGCCGCCGACAGGCCGAGCGAGGCCGCCTCCTCGTCGCCGACGCTCAGCACGTCCAGGAGCCGGCCGTGGGCGAGGAGCACCACGGTGGAGACCAGCGCGTACGGGAAGACGAGCGCCAGCTGGTGCCAGTCGGCCGATCCGACCCCGCCGAGGATCCACGAGTAGATCCGCTGCAGTTCCTCCGACTTCATCTGCTGGATCAGCGTCTGCACCGCGGCGAGGAAGGACGACACCGCGACGCCGGCCAGCACCAGCGTCGCCGTCCCGTTCCCGCGCCCCGTCGCGACGCTGCCCAGCACGTAGGCCAGCGCCACCCCGCCGATCGCGCCGACGAACGCCGCGAGCGGCACCGTGTATCCGGGGTCGCCCGGCACGAGCGCGATGACCAGCGTCGCCCCGACCCCCGCCCCCGCCGCCGCGCCCAGCAGGTACGGGTCGGCGAGCGGGTTGCGGAACACTCCCTGGTACCCGGCGCCCGCGACGGCGAGCATCCCGCCGACCAGTGCCGCCATCAGGGCCCTCGGCACCCGCAGCTGGAACAGCACGTTCTCGTCGATGACGCCGAACCCGCTGTCGGCGTGCACGAACGGGATCCTGTCGGCCAGCGCCTTCAGGACCCCGCCGACGGGCAGCCCGGCCGACCCCACCAGCACCCCCGCCAGCAGCGTCGCGAGCAGCAGCCCGACCGCCACCGCCAGCGGCAGTGGCCGCAGCCTGGACTGGCCCTGCCGGCCGAGGGGTGAGCCGTCAAGGCCCGAGGGGACGACGCCCCCGGGGTGCGTCGTCGCCTCGGGCGGCGCATCGCCGCGGTCGCAGGAGACCTCGGGTGCCCGCCCCTGCCCGGAGACGTCCTCGGGACCTGTGCGGACGTCCGGGGACGTCCCGTCCGCGTCCTCGGCGTCGGCCGGGACGTCCCCGGTGTGCGGTCGGCGCCTGCTCACGGGCGGGCGTCCTCGGCGGCAGCGGTCACTGAACCTTCTGGACCGCGTCGCCGATCGCCTTGACGAACTCCGTCAGGCGCGGCCCCCAGCGGGAGGCGATGTCGTCGTCGAGTTCCACCACGCCGCCGTGGCCGACGGCGTCCAGGTCGCTCCAGCCGGGGCGCTTGGTGAGGGCGGCGGCGTTCTGCCCGCAGCACTTGGTGTCGGCCAGGAAGATCAGGTCTGGGTCCTGCTTGAGCAGGTACTCGCGGGACAGTTGCGGGTAGCCGCCGGACGCCTTGTCCGCCTTGTCCGCGATGTTCTGCAGGCCGAAGAGCGCGTACACCTGGCCCGCGAAGGTCTTGGACGTCACCGAGTGGAGCTGGTTGTCCAGCTCGTGGTAGTAGGTGAGGCCCTTGGCCTTGGACGACGCGGCGACCGTCTTCTGGATGTCCGCTCGCATGCCGTCGGTGACCTTCTTGGCCTCGGCCTGGTGCCCGGTGGCCTGCCCGAGGTCGCCGATCTCGTCGTAGGCCTCGTCCAGGTTCGTCGCCGCCGGCTCCAGCAGGACGGGGACCTTCACCTTCTCCAGCGACTTGACGATGCCGTCGAGGTCGTCCGACAGCACGACGAGGTCCGGCTTGTAGGCGATGATCGCCTCGGCGTTCGGCTTGAAGCCCGACAGCTTCGTCCGCGGGGCGCCGGCCGGGTGGTTGGAGTAGTCGTCCACCGCGACCACCTGCGGTCCGGCGCCGATGGCGAAGAGCGTCTCGGTGTGCGTGGGGGACAGGGAGACGATGCGCTTCGGCTTGGCCGGGACGGCCACGGCCCCGTTGGCGGCCTGGACGGTGATGGTGTTCCCGTCCGGCGTGCCGCCGGTCTTGCCGTCGTCGCCGCCGCATGCGGTGGCGGCGAACGTGACGATGCCGATCGCCATCGCCGCGCCCAAGGTGCGTACGGGTCTCACAGGAGCCTCCTGGTTGCAGGGAAGCCGCGGCCCGTCAGGACGGATCGCCCTTCCACGAGGTCGACAATCGTCGGCGCGCGAGGAGGCGACCTGGCTCGGCCACTTCGAGAGGGGCACCACAGTTGCGGGACAGCGCCGGATTTTCCACCGGACTTCGCTCCTGGCGCGCAGCATCGCAACGGTATCAGCCACCGAATGCTGATCTGTCGGATTGTGCGGAGTGAGTACTCACTTCGGACTTGACGGAGTGAGTACTCACTCCGTATGGTGGCGGACATGGAGGAGAAGGTCCGCCGGCGCGCCCCCGGGATGAGCCCGGAGCAGCGCCGCGAAATGATCATCCGGACCGCGCTGCCGCTCGTCGCCGAGCACGGCATGGCCGTCACCACCGCCCAGATCGCCCGCGCCGCGGGCATCGGCGAGGCGACGATCTTCCGCGTGTTCGCCGACAAGGACGAACTGCTGGACGCCTGCGTCGCCGAGGCACTGCGGACCGACCTCGTCCTCGCCGAGATCGGCGCGATCCCGCTCGACCAGCCGCTTCCCGCGCGGCTCGCCGAGGCCGCCGCCGCGATCGACGCCTACCTCGCCCGCATGGGCCTGGTGATCGGCGCTCTGCACGCCACCGGCCGGCGCGAGCGCCGCGTGCCGGGCTCCGGCGAGCCCGGCCCCGACCGCGCCGCCGCCATGACCCGCACCTGCGAAGCGCTCGCCGAGCTGTTCGAACCCGAACGGGACCGGCTGCGCCTGCCCGTCGAGCAGATCGCGAGCCTGTTCCTGGGCTTCGTGTTCAGCCGCGCCCGGCCCGCCGCCGCCCCCGACGCGCAGCCCCTCTCCGTCGAGGAGTACCTGGACGTCTTCCTGCACGGCGCTCTCAAGGAAGGAAACACAGCATGACGATCACCCTGAACCACGCGATCGTGACGGCCGCAGACAACGACGAGGCCGCCCGCTTCTTCGCCGCCGTCATGGGCCTGGAGTACACCGGCCCGCACCCGCACGCGCGCCACTTCGTCCCGATCCGGGTGAACGAGGGCCTCACCCTCGACTTCATGACGGTCGCCTACCCGCAGGGCCACCACCTGGCCTTCGACGTGGACGCCGTCACCTTCGACACGGTCGTGGACCGCCTCGACGCCCGTGAGATCCCCTATGGCGACGGCCCCGCCCACGCCGACAACGGCCGTGTCGACGAGAACCACCCGCTCGGCGGCCGCGGCCTCTACTTCTCCGACGCCAGCGGCAACCTCTACGAGGTCATTTCGCCGTGACCGTCTTCAGGAACTCCCGGGTGCGCCGGTCGCCGGGCATGTACTCGGCGGCGACGAAGTCGGTGACGCCCGCCTCGGACAGCTCCTCCAGCTTCGCCGCGACCGCGTCTTCGTCCCCGACGACGGCAAGGTCCTTCGGCCCCTCCACGCCTTCCCGGTCCATCATCGCCCGGTAGGACGGCAGCACCCCGTACACCTCGAACGTCTCCCCGGCCTGCTCCCGCGCGCGCTCCACGTCACCGGTGACGCACACGGGCAGGACGCACACGACGCGCGGCGCGTCCCGTCCGGCCGCCTCGGCCGCCGCCGTGATGGTCGGCACGATGTGCTCGCGGACGGTGCCAGGACCGGTCATCCACAGCACCGTCCCGTCCGCCCGCTCCGCCGCCAGCTTCAGCATCTTCGGGCCGAGCGCCGCCAGCAGCAGCGGCACCCGCCCCTCGTTCGGCACGCTCAACCCGACGTTGCCCCGCAGCGTCTCGCCCGTGAAGGAGGCGTTCTCCCCTTCGAGCAGCGGCGCCAGCACCGACAGGTACTCGTTCATGTGCCGCAGCGGCCTGCCGAAGTCGTATCCGTACATCTCCTCGATGACGATCTGGTGGGACAGCCCGATGCCGAGCGTGAACCGCCCCCGCAGCGCCAGCGCGGTCGTCCTCGCCTGCTGCGCCAGCACGGCCGGATGCCGCGGATACGTGGGCACGACCGCCGTCCCGAGCTCGATGCCGGACACCCCGCTGCCCGCCACGGCCAGCGCGGTCAGCGCGTCCAACCCGAAGATCTGCGACATCCACGCCGAGGAGAACCCGTCGTCCACCGCACGCCGCACATCGTCCGCCAGCTTCCCCAGCGCCTCGACGCCGCCCCGCTCGTTGAGCAGAACCCCAACCCGCACCAGGACCTCCCAGAGAGATAACCGGATCCTTACATGACCCCTCCCTACCTAAGCGGTCTACCCCCGGGCGTCACAAGGCGGACCCCCGGCAAGCCGAAAGACCAGGCATCGCCGTCGCCAACCTCGGTATCGCCGTCGCCGAGGTCGTCGCGGCGCTGATCACCGGGTCGGCGTGGAGGGCGGCGGAGGCCGCGCACTCGAACGCCGAGACACGGGGGCGCAAAGCCAGACGATCGACCAGATGAAGCCGTACGGGACGGCAGTGCGGTGGAGCGCCGAGATACCTTGGCCCCCAGCGACGCCGTACCGCCGTAAGGGCGTGCTGCCAACCGAAAAGCCTGTGGTCAGGTGGCGTCGATTTCGCTGCCGCCTGGTGCGTGTTGCCGGGCCAGTTTCCTGTCATTGTCTGCCCATCGGCGGTGGCGCGCGGCTGACTGGAGGTGCAACTCGGCCTCTTCGGGGTGGACGGTGGCCATCTCCTCCAGGAGCAACGCGGCGCGATCGTGGGCTCGCGCCGATGAGACCATCGCCTGCCGCGCGTACTCCTCGGCCCCGGGCCTGCACTCCGAGGCCGTCGCAGGGGCTTCGGGACCGTCAGGCAGCCGCGTTGTCGCTGCGCGCTCGGAGGCTCGCCGCGTACGGCGTGCCTTCACCCCAAGCGCGTGCTCTTCGCTGTCCATACCAGCCAATCCGACGCTAAAGCCCGTCGACCAACCAGCCCACCAGACACATTCGATTTCTACCCAGCACCCTGTCCTTTCAGCCCACTCCGGCGGACACATACCTAACCCGTCATTTCCCTAGGGACGCCCATGGGTCGCTGAACTCGGACCCCGCGCCGGGCGAGAGGTGGGGTAAGGCGCCGGTAGTGAGGGAGGGAAGCAGATCGCGTTCGGGATGTGACGTCAGTGCTGGCCCAGGTAAAAGCGGCTCCCTTGATCGTCGGTGCATTCGGAGGTGACGCCGTAGGGCTGTCGGGCAGGGTCGGTGGCGGTGCCGCCGGCCTCGCGGACGCGGGCGACGGCGGGCTCGATGTCGTCGACCGTGTACATCGGGACCACCACGGGATGGTCGGCGCCACCGTACATACCCGTCATGGGGCGGACCTCCGTTCCGCCGAGGCGGACGCTCCAGCCGCCCGGCGTGTGGCCCGGCGTGAACTCCCAGTGCAGCACCTCGCCGTAGAAGGAGCGTGCACGGGCGATGTCGGGGACGCCGATGGTGAGGTAGGAGATCTCGCCGTGGTGCGCGGTGAGCCCCGCTGCTTCCGCGAGCCGGCCCTCGACGGGACTGACCGCCTCCGCGGGCTGGTAGACCGAGAAGCGCAGGCCCTGGTCGTCCGTGCACATGGCGCTGACACCGAAAGGCTCGTCGGTCGGCTCTTGGGCGTCACCACCGGCATCGCGGATCTGCCGGACGGTTCCGTGGACGTCGTCGACCGCGAAGGCCAGGTAGACGGTGCGGTGCTCCTGCCCGCCGAAGAGGCCGATGTGCTGTTCGGGCAGTCCTTCAACGCGACGACTGGCCTCCGCGCCTCCGGGAACCGTGTGCCAGCCGAGGACGGAGCCATAGAAGGCGGCGGCGCGGTCCACGTCGGGGACCCAGACCGAGGCGTATCCGACGTCGCCGTGCCGTAGCCGCGGACGTGCGGGCAGCGGGGGGCTTGCGATGACCCAGCGGTGGCCGAACGGGTCCATGACGACGCCATTGCGGCCGTAGGGGTAGTCGGCCACGGGGCGATGGGCGACGGCCCCCATTTCGACGGCGTGGGAGAAGACGATGTCCACGTCGGGGACGTTCAGGTAGAGCGACTGGCTGGGGCCGCCGCGTGCCTTCGGCCCGAGCAGGCCGCTCTCCGGCCACTCGTCGGCGAGCATCAGGACGGAGTCGCCGATGACGAGCTCGGCGTGGCCGACACGTCCGTCTTCCATCACCATCGGCTCGCCCCGGAGTTCGGCACCGAACGCTTCCGCGTACCAGCGCAGGGCGCGCCGGCCGTCGTCGACGCACAGGTAGGGGGTGAGCGACCGCACCTCGGCCTGCGTTTCACGAACGGTGGCCGTCGTCATGGTTTCTCCTGTGGGTTGCAGCAGCGCGCGCCGCAGGCGTTCACGCAGCCGCGCCGCGAAGGCCGGGTCGGGATCGACTGGGACGACCGGTGTGCGGAGAGCCTCCAGCGGATCAGTCATCGTGGCCCTCCTTTCCGCCGGGGTGCCCGGGGACCCGTCTCCCTGGTGGACAGTGGTCGGTGTAGGCCCGCCGGAAGGCCTTGCGCGCCCGTGTCAGCAGCGCCTCGGTCGCGTGAAGCGTCCGGCCCAGATGCTCCGCGACCTGCGGGACGGGCAGCCCGTCGAGGTAGCGCAGCGTCAGGGCCGCCCTGTGGTGAGGCGCCAGCGTGTCGAGGACGTCTCGGGCGACGAGGGCGTCCAGGCGTTCGTCCCACGGGTCTTCCGCGGCGTCCAGGACGCCCCCGTCCAGGGCCTGGAGACCGCGTTGCTCCCGCGCCGCCCGGCGCCAGTGGTCGGCCAGTTTGTGCCGCGCCACGCCGACGAGCCATGCGACGGACAGCACCGGGGGAGGCTCCTTGCGCAGCGCCTCCACGGCGGCAAGGAAGGTCTCGGCGGTGAGGTCCTCGGCCAGGGCGCGCCGGCCGCACCGGGGCAGCAGGTAGCCGTAGACCTCGGGCAGGGCCGTGTCGTAGAGATCGAGCAGGGCCGGCCCCGGGTCGGGCTCCAGCTGTCCCGGGTGGTTCATACCCCTCCATCGCTCGGCGGGCCACTTCTCCGACGGGCCTGGCCACGTTTTTTTCGAGCCCTCGCAGCCGATGCGCGATCATTGAGGCGTGGCGACTCCCGAACCGCTCACCCTCTACACCGGTGACGGTGTCCGAATCGACGCAGGTCACACGTCTTCCGACGGTGAGGTCTGCTTCATCCTGGCGCACGGTTTCACCTGCTCGTGGCGCCAGCCCGCGCTACGCCGGATCGCCGCGGCCCTCGGCCGGCACGGCGGCGTGATCGGGCTCGACTTCCGCGGGCACGGCCGGTCCGGCGGCCACTCCACGGTAGGCGACCGCGAGGTGCTCGACGTCGCCGCGGCGGTCGCGGCGGCCCGCCGACGGGGATACGAGCGGATCGTCCTGACGGGGTTCTCCATGGGCGGTGCCATCGTCGTCAGGTACGCGGCCCTGCATGGCGGAGTGGACGCAGTGGTCTCGGTCAGCGCGCCCGCGCGCTGGTACTACCGCGGGACGGTGCCGATGCGACGGGTGCACTGGGTGATCGAACGACGCGCGGGACGGATGGCGGTCCGCTTGGCGCGCCGCACACGAATCTCGTCCAAGGGCTGGGATCCGGTTCCCGAAGCGCCACACGAGGTCGCCGGACGGATCGCGCCGGTGCCGCTGCTGGTCGTCCACGGGGCCGCGGATCCGTTCTTCCCCGTCGAACACGGCCACCAGCTCTATGAGGCGGCGTCCGACCCGAAGGAACTGTGGATAGAACCGTCCTTCGGCCACGCCGAGGTGGCGGCCACTCCTGACTTGGTCAACCGCATGGCCGTGTGGGCGACGGAAGCGGTCTCCGCAACGCCGGCGCCACTCGCCCCGGACGAAGAACGGCCAGGCCGCGAGACCCGCGACTAATGCGCTGACCTGGGATAACTCAAAGTTATCCACATTCCTGCGGTGGCCTGTCCGGAACCGCCGGGCCAGGCATCATCAGTCCCATGGACGGATTCACCCTCACCTGGAAACGAACGGCCGCCGACTCGATCATCCCCATAGGACCGGACGCCTATGTCGTACCCGTCAAGGGGAGCGGCCTCGCTGCACGTGCCGCAGCGTTGAGCAGTCTCCTTCCCCAGGAAGTCGTCATCGCGCGGCGAACGGCCGCATGGATATGGGGCCTGGACGTCTTACCTCCGGGAGTGAACGAGCTCGACTGGGACGTCGAACTCATCACTCCCCGAACCCCCGAGGCTCCACCAGAGCCGTCCCCTGTCACCGCCGACAGCGTCGAAGTGCCGCCCGAACACGTAGTGAAGGAATCCGATGTACGCCTCACATCCCCGACCCGCACCGCACTCGACTGCGCCCGCTGGCTCCCTCGCTATGAGGCGGTCGCGGCCCTTGACCAGTTCCTGCGGCGAGACGTGGAAGTTGACGAACTCACCGCGATGGCCCGGACGCTACGGGGATACCGCGGCAACAAACGGCTGCGCCAGATTCTCCGCCTCGGAGACCGCGGCGCGGCCTCCCCCGGAGAGAGTTGGATTCGCGTCGCCGTCGTGGACACCGGGTTCCCGCTCCCTGAGACACAGATCCCCGTGCTGGGCGCGCAAGGTCGCTGGCTCTACATCGACCTCGGTTACCGCGAATTTCGCGTCGGCCTCGAATACGACGGCGAACGCCACCACACTGGCCGAGAGGCCAGGACCCACGACGCACGCCGCCGAGACTGGCTCGCCAAAGAAATGGGCTGGGACGTCATTCCCGTCACCAAGAGCTTCTTGACCCGCCCCGCCCCTTACCTGGGCGCCCTTCTGACAGCGCTGCTCCAGCGCGGCTGGCAGCCCGACAACGCCACGATGGAGCACTTGGCCGCCCGCCTGGCGCGCCTGGAACGCCGACCACGCTGAACGCCAGAAGTTGCCGGCATTCATCAAGTCAGCGGGGATGGGCTATTAGTTGTCGAGGAGCTTCACCAGGCGTTTGGGGGCTATGAGACGGTAACTGTCCTCGATCAGTTCGGCCATCTCGTCCCAGTCATGGTCGACGTCGAGCCGTGCGCCGATCCAGCCCTTGACGCCCACGTACTTCGGGACGAAGAAACGCTCGGGCGCCTCTGCGACCAGAGCGTCCTGCACACCGGGCCCGGCCTTGAACGTCAGAGACAGGCCGTCCTCGGAGGTCATCGCGAACAGCTTGTCGCGAACACGGAAGGAGGGCGCCGTGTGACCGCCGAAAGGTTTCTCGGTCGCCTCTGGCAACGACATGCAGATCTCTCGGATCCGATTCAAAGCATCAAAGTCGTTCATCGCAAATTTCGCATTCTGTAGGCGGACACGGGAAAGCTATTCGATGGTGGAGACGTGAGGACGCAACACATAGAACTCATTGCCTTCGGGGCCCGCAAGCACGGCCCACGGCAGGTCGGTGGACTGGCCGACGCCGGCGCGACGAGCACCATGGGCGAGAATGCGCCGCACTTCAGCCTCTCGGTCGGCCGAGTCAAGCTCTCGTTGCAACCGGTTCTTCGCGGTCTTCGTGCTGGCATCGCGGACGAGGCTCAGCCCGGGACGGACGTGAGCGGCCGCGCCGACCATCACCTCGCCGTCCGGGCGGAAGAGGACCGGCTGATCGAGGAAACCCGCCCGGAACTCGGCGAGCGCGGACGGACCCCGAGAGTCGATGACCAGGTGGTAGGGGCGCGACGCCATGCCCAGAGGCTAGCCGCAGGGTATGACGCCGCAGAAAGCCAAGCAGTCGCGCCCCTCCCGAGAGCGCACGCCAAAGCGCACCCCTCGGGCTCACCGCCGCCCCGCACACCCGCGCTACCAAAAGGGCCACGGCTGGATTCCGGCGGCCAGACCGAAACCCTCGCCCCCACCCTCGACAACTTCCGCGCGAACGCTCCCGCGAACATCCCGAACATCGCCCCGGCCAGGTCCGCCCCGGCCAGGTGGTGACGTGGCCCGGCGGTGACGTGGGCGGGGCTCTGGAGTGGCCTGGGCGTTGATTTTGCTTGGTTTGTGGGGGCGGGGATGGGCGCGGCCCTGGGAAGCGGAGGGCCGCGTCCATCCCGGGGGTTCGGGCGGAGCCTGCTAGTTGTCGGCGCTTGGCGCTTGGGCGAAGGAAGGGCGCTCGCGAGCCGTTGCGGGGCGGGGTCTTGGATCCTTGCGGGTTGGTCTCATGGGCGAGGGGGATTCTTCCGCTCTGCGGAAGGGACTGTCGGTGGCGTGGAGGAGATAGGCGCCGACGCGGTCGGCGAGGCGGACAGTGAGGAAGTCGACGGTGAGGGGGCGATGGCGAGGTCGCGTTTTGAGGCGGTGGAGTTCGTCGTCTGCGCACGCGTGTCGGGTGGGGTGGTGGCTTGTGGGCTCTGTGGGTGGGGCCGGGAAGGGGTGCTTGGTGCTGGGGTTACAGGGTGGGGTGTAGTGCGTGGCGGAGGGCGGTTGTGCGGGCGGTCGTCATGCGTTGTGTTACGCGGGCGTCTGTGATCACGGTGGAGCCGTGGAAGGTACCGGGGTAGTGGTGGAGTTCGGTCGGTACGCCTGCCTGGATCAGTCGCTGCGCGTAGGCCAGGCCCTCGTCGCGCAGCGGGTCGAACTCGCAGGCCGTGACATAGGCGGGCGGCAACCCCGAGAGGTCCTCGGCGCGGGCGGGAGCCGCGTACGGGGAGACCCCGTCGGTGCCGCGGACGCCCTTGCCCAGGTAGTAGTCCCAGCTCAGCTCGGCGTTGGGGCGGTGCCAGATCGGTGTGTCGGTGAAGGCGCGCATGGACGGGGTGTCGAGCCGGTCGTCCAGCTCCGGGACGCCGAGGAGCTGGAAGCACAAGGGTGGACCACCCCGGTCGCGGGCGAGCAGGGCGACGGCCGCGGACAGCCCGCCGCCCGCGCTCTCACCGCCCACCGCCAGTCGGTCCGGATCGATCCCGAGGTCGGCGGCGTTCGCCGCCGTCCAGGTGAGGGCGGCGTAGCAGTCCTCAAGCCCGGCCGGGAAGGGGTGTTCGGGAGCGAGCCTGTACTCGACGGACACCACCACGGCGCCCACCTCTACCGCGATGGCGGCCGCGTCGTCAGTGGACAAGTCGATGCCGCCCAGGACGAATCCGCCTGGATGGATGTAGACGAGCCCCGGGAGGACGCCCGCCCGGTTAGCCGGCGCGTAGACGCGGATCGGGACGTCCGGTGCGTTCGACGGTCCGGGAACGGTGAGGTCGCGGGTCTCGAACGGAGCGGGCGGGACGTACTTCGGCATGCCGGCGAACATGTCCATTTCGTCCCGGCGGGTCTGCTCGATGTCGACGATCGACAGACGCGGGATCCGCGGGATCCACGGGAGGAGTTCCGGATCGTAGGCGTAGGGCAACGTGGGGCTCCTTTCGGTGGGGCGTCACCAGTGTCGGACGGTCCGCGCCGGCTGCCCAGCCCCCGCCTGCCGCGGGGACCGCCCAGCTGAACCCACCTCGTCGTGAAGGGGTCGGTGCCCGGCCACGGCGACGGTGAGGGCCGCCGTCGGGCGGGTGCCGCGGCGGTGCCGAGGCGTCCGAGCGTTCGGTCTCACCGATCTGTTATTGCCAGACTGATCATCCGTAGGCAGCCTCTGAGGTATGGGAGACGCGAAACCCACCGTCCTTGCCCGGGCTCCTGCCGCCGTCCGCGGTGACGGGAGGCGGCGATGAGCTTCTCCGAGTACCTCTCCGAACGCTGGCCCACGATCGCCCGGATGATGGGCGAGCACGCCGAGGTCGTCCTGATCGCCGTCGCGATCGCGGCCGTGGTCGGGATCGGGCTCGGCGTCGCGGTGGAGGGGCGGCCGAGGGCGAGGGGGCTGGCCCTCGGCGTCACCGGCACCATGCTGACCGTTCCTTCGCTCGCGCTGTTCGGCCTGCTCATCCCGCTGTTCGGGCTGGGCCTGGCCCCCACCATCACCGCGCTGGCGCTGTACGCGGTGTTCCCGATCCTGCGCAACACCATCACCGGGCTGGACGGCGTGCCGAGCGCGGTGGAGGAGGCGGCGCGGGGGATGGGGATGAGCCCGCTGAGCCGGCTGCTGCGGGTCAGGCTGCCGCTCGCCTGGCCGGTCCTGCTCACCGGCGTCCGGGTCGCCACGATCATGACGGTGGCGATCGCGGCGATCGCCGCCGCCGTGGCCGGGCCGGGGCTGGGCGAGCTGATCTTCGGGGGGCTGTCCCGCATCGGCGGCGCCAACGCGCTGAACGACACTCTCGCCGGAACGCTCGGCGTCGCCGTCCTGGCGCTCGTCCTGGACGCGCTGTTCGTCCTGCTGTCCCGGCTCACCACCTCCAGGGGGCTGCGATGACCGAACCCGCCGCGACCGAGACCACGCAGGCCGCCCCGCCCGGACGGGAGATGATCCGGCTGGAGGGCGTCACCAAGCGGTACCCCGGGCAGGACGCCCCGGCCGTCGGCGATCTCACGCTCAGCGTCCGGGACGGGGAGATCGTCGTGCTGCTGGGCCCGTCCGGCTGCGGCAAGACGACCACGCTGCGCCTGATCAACCGGCTGATCGAACCGACCTCGGGCCGCATCCTGCTCGACGGGGAGGACGTCACCCGGGTCGACGCCGACCGGCTGCGCCGCCGGATCGGCTACGTGATCCAGCAGGTCGGGCTGTTCCCGCACATGACGATCGCCGCGAACGTCGGGCTCATCCCGCGGACGCTCGGCTGGGACGGCAGGCGCGTGCGCGCCCGTGTCGACGAGCTCCTCGACATGGTCGGCCTCGATCCCGGCACCTACCGCGGCCGGTACCCGAAGGAGCTGTCGGGCGGGCAGCAGCAGCGCGTCGGGGTCGCCCGTGCTCTCGCCGCCGACCCGCCCGCGATGCTGATGGACGAGCCGTTCGGCGCACTCGACCCCATCACGCGCGAGCGGCTGCAGGACGCGTTCCTGGAACTTCAGGCCCGGATCGGCAAGACGATCGTCCTGGTCACCCACGACCTCACCGAGGCGCTGAAGCTCGGCGACCGGATCGCGATCCTCGGACAGGGCGCGAAGCTCGTGCAGTACGACACGCCCGCGGCGATCCTCGCCGAGCCGGCCGACGGGTTCGTCGCGGAGTTCGTCGGGGCGGGCGCCGCGATGCGGCGGCTGCGGCTCGTCGAGGTCGGCTCGATCGAGTTGGCGCCCGCCGCGGAAGGCGCTCCGGCCGCGACCGTGCGCGCGGACCAGTCCCTGTACGAGGCCCTCGACGCGATGCTCCGCGCCGGGGCGGAGACCGCCACCGTCCTGGACGAGAACGGACGTCCCGCGGGCGCGGTCTCGTGGTCGGCGATCGTCCGGCGGACCCCGGAGCCGCGGTCATGACCGTCACGGCGGTGCCGGAGCGGACGAGGCCCGGCGACGAGGCCGCCGGGCGTTCCCTCGCTGGTCTCCTGGTCACCCCCGTCTTCCTCGTCGCCGTGTCGGCGGCGCTCTATCTCTACGTGCGAGGCCTGGACCTCGACGCGATCGAGCGCAGATCCCTCGACCGGTCCGAGATCACCCATCAGTTCCTCCAGCACGTCAAGCTGGTCGCGGTGTCCACGGCGCTCGTCCTCGCGATCGCGATCCCGCTCGGCGTGCTGGTGACCCGGCCGGGGCTGAACCGGCTGTCGGCGCCGTTGCTCGCGCTCGCCAACGTGGGTCAGGCCGTCCCGTCCATCGGGGTGCTCGTCCTGCTCGCCGTCACGGTCGGCATCGGCTTCCAGAAGGCGGTGATCGCGCTCATCCTGGTGTCGGCCCTGCCGGTGCTGCGCAACACGATGGTCGGCCTGCAGGGCGTCGACCGGTCCCTCATCGAGGCGGGGCGCGGCATCGGCCTGTCCAGGGCGGCGGTCCTGTTCCGCGTCGAGCTGCCGCTCGCCGTTCCGGTGATCCTCGCCAGCATCCGGGTCGCGGTGATCCTCAACGTGGGCAGCGCGACGCTGGCCGCGTTCACCAACGCGGGCGGGCTCGGCGACCTCATCAACACCGGCATCTCCCTCAACCGGACTCCGATCCTGCTCACCGGAAGCGTCCTGACCGCCGTGCTCGCGATGGCCGCCGACTGGCTGATCGGCATCGTCGAGCTCGTCCTGCGCCCCCGCGGCCTCTGAACCCCACCAGGAGATTCACCATGCGCAAGCTCCCCGCCGCCGCGTCCCTCGCCGCCGTCGCCCTGACCGCCGGCTGCTTCAGCTCCACCGGCACCGACGCCAAGGCCGGGAGCCTGGCCGAGGGCAACTCGCTGAAGGGCGTCACCCTCACCGTCGGGTCCAAGGAGTTCACCGAGCAGCTCGTCCTCTGCCAGGTCACCGCCCTCGCGCTGCGCTCTGCGGGCGCGACCGTCAAGGAGAAGTGCGGACTCCAGGGCAGCAACACCACGCGGGCCGCGCTGACCTCCGGCAGCATCGACCTCTACTGGGAGTACACGGGCACCGCCTGGGTCAACTACCTCAAGCAGACGGAGCCGATCGGCGACCCGGCCCGGCAGTACGCGGCCGTCGCGGAGCAGGATCTCGCGAAGAACAAGGTGAAGTGGCTGGCCGCCGCGCCCGCCAACAACACCTACGCCTTGGCGGTGAAGACGACGACGATGCGGCAGCTCGGGATCGCGGACCTGTCGGGCTACGCGAGGCTGGCGAAGACCGACCCGTCGAAGGCGTCCACGTGCGTGGCGAGCGAGTTCGCGGGACGCAGCGACGGGTGGCCCGGCCTGCAGAAGGCCTACGGGTTCAGCCTGCCGAAGTCGGACGTGGCGACGCTGGCCGAAGGCGCCATCTACGACGCCGTCGGGAAGGGCAAGCCGTGCGCGTTCGGCGAGGTCGCGACCACCGACGGGCGCATCAAGGCGCTCGGCCTGACCCCGGTACCGGACGACAAGAAGTTCTTCCCCGTCTACAACCCCGCCCTCACCGTCCGCGAGTCCGTCTACAGGGACGATCCCGCCATCGAGAAGATCGCGAACCCGATCGCCGCGGCGCTCACCGACTCGGTCCTGCGGGAGCTCAACGGCGAGGTCGACATCAAGGGCAAGCAGCCGGAGGAGGTCGCCGAGACGTGGCTGAAGTCCAAGGGCTTCATCGGCGGGTAGCCGCGGGAGGGACGGATCGTCCGGGCGGCGCTCGGGCCGCCCGGACCGGCGTCACACCATGTACTGGTCGTGGCGCCGGTAGAGGTCCGTCCACTCCTCGTCGCCGAGCCGCCGCCCGGTCGCGGCGATCTCGGCGAGCTCCTCGAAGTAGGCCTCGCGAGGAGCCCCCGGCGTGAAGAGCAGGAGCATCGCCGCAGGCTCGCCCGACTCGTTGCGGAACCCGTGCACGCCGCCCTCGGGGACGAAGAGGAAGTCGCCGGCCGAGGTGTCCTTCCAGCCCGCCCCGTCGTGCAGCCGGACGGTCCCGGACAGGATGTAGAACGACTCGGTGATCGTCCGGTGGAAATGCGGCATCGGACCGGAGGGCTTCGGCCCCATCTCCCAGCGGTACAGGCCGAACGCGCCGTTCGTCGAGCCGCCGGTGCCCAGATAGTGCACCCGCGTCCCGCGGTGGACGCGGTCGCTGTCGGCCGCGCCGATGAGCAGGTCGGGCGCCGCCCCGGCGGGACGGAACGTCCCGCTGCTCTCGCCGCCGTCCCCGAAGTAGCGGGCATCGGGATAGGTCATGGCTACACCACCAGGTTCAGCAGGAGGACGAACACCAGGCCGGACACCGAGATCACGGTCTCCATCAAGGACCAGGTCCTGATGTTCTGCCCGACGCTGAGCCCGAAATACTCCTTGACCAGCCAGAATCCCGCGTCGTTGACGTGGGAGAAGAACAGCGAGCCGGCCCCGATCGCGAGGACGAGCAGCGACGTCTGACCACTGTCGAGCGTGGTGGCCAGCGGCGCGAGGATCCCGGCCGCGGTGACCGTGGCGACCGTCGCCGAGCCGGTGGCGAGCCGGATGAGCACGGCGACCAGCCACGCCAGGAACAGCACCGACAGGTCGCTGTCCTTGACCCAGTCGGCGACCAGATCGCCGATCCCGGTGTCGACGAGCGTCTGCTTGAAGCCGCCGCCGGCGGCCACGATCAGCAGCGGGCCGGCGATGGGCGGCAGCGACCCGGCCAGCGAGGAGGCGATCCCCTCCCGGTCCATGCCGGAGCCGAGACCGAAGGTGAACATGGCGACGACGACCGCGATGATCAGCGCCACCAGCGGGGTGCCGAGGTTGTCCAGGACGGTGCGCACCTGACCGCCCTCGTCCAGGGTGATGTCGGCGACGGCCTTGCCCAGCATCAGCACGACCGGGAGCAGCACGGTGAACAGGGTGACGGGGAAGGACGGGCGCCGCCGCGGCTTGCCGTCCACGGCGGCTTGGTCCTCGGTGTCCCGCTCGTCGGCGCCGGTGACGTAGAGCTCCGGCGCCGGGACGTCCACCCAGCGGGACGCGAACCGGGCGAACACCGGGCCGGACAGCGCGATGGTGGGGAGCGCGACGACGATGCCGAGGGCGAGCGTGAGGCCGAGGTCGGCCTTGAGGTTGTCGATCGCGACGAGCGGACCCGGGTGCGGCGGGACCAGCCCGTGCATCGCGGACAGGCCCGCCAGCGCGGGGATCCCGACCGCGATGATCGACATCTGGGCGCGGCGCGCCACCAGCAGGATGACCGGCACCAGCAGGACGAGCCCGATCTCGAAGAACATCGGCAGCCCGATCAGCGCCCCGACGAGGGCCATCGCCCACGGCAGGAACCGGCGCCCGGTACGCCCGATGATCGTGTCGACGATCTGGTCGGCGCCGCCGGAGTCCGCCAGGAGCTTGCCGAACATCGCGCCGAACGCGATCAGCGCGCCGACCCCGGCGGCGGTGTCGCCGAACCCCTTGACGAAGGCGTCGACGGTGTCGGCGACCGGCAGCCCCGCGATGATCCCGACCAGCAGCGAGCCGAGGGTCAGGCTCAGGAACGGGTGCACCTTGAAGTAGGTGATCAGTACGACGATCAGGGCGATGCCGGCGAGCGCGGCCGGCACGAGCCTCCCGCTCGACGCCGCCGGCGCCGCGGCCAGCACGATCGGGTGCATGCGTCATCCTCCTGGGAGCCGGAGTGAACGATGATGGTCGCCCGAGTGTGGCCGCTATAACCTGCCGTTAACAAGGGATAGCTCCATAAAATCGTATCTTTGTCGGAACTTGTCCGGCTTCGTGTGATGATTGGCGCATGGTGGAGACCCCCTCGGCGGGCCTGCACGGCAGCGTCCTCGATCGGCTCGGCATGCTGATCACGTCCGGCGCGCTGCCCGCGGGCGAGGTGCTGCGGATCGAGCAGCTGGAGGCGCGGTTCGCGGTGTCCCGGTCGGTGATCCGGGAGGCGATCCGCGTCCTGGAGTCCATGGGCATGGTGAGGAGCCGCCGCAGGGTCGGTGTGACGGTCGCCGCCCGCCCGGACTGGAACGTCTTCGACCCGCAGATCATCGGCTGGCGGCTCGAGGGCGACGGCCGGGAGGAGCAGCTGCGCTCCCTCGGCGAGCTGCGCCGCGGGCTGGAACCGGTGGCCGCCGCGCTCGCCGCCCGGAATGCGACGCCGGCGCAGTGCGGCGCGCTGACCGGCGCGGTCATGGAGATGGCGGTGCACGGCAGGTCCGGTGACCTGGAGGCCTACCTGGCCGCGGACATCCGCTTCCACCGGACGCTCCTGGAGGCGTCCGGCAACGAGATGATGGGCGCGCTGAGCGGCGTGGTCGCCGCCGTCCTGGCCGGCCGCACCCACCACGACCTGATGCCCGCGCACCCCGAGCCGGTCGCGATCCGCTGGCACGCCGAGGTGGCGCAGGCCGTGCAGTCCGGCGACGCGGAGGACGCCGAACGCGCCATGCGCGACATCGTCGAGGAGGCGACCCGGGCGATGCTGGAGCCCGGCTGACCGGTCAGAACAGCGTCGGCGGCTCCGCGGGGACGGGCTCCGGCAGCGGCTCCAACCCGGGCACGCGGGCCCTCACCTCGTCGTGGAAGCGCCGGGCGAGCTCGGGCGCGTCGGCGTTGTCCGGCGTGTGGACGAACACGGTCGGCGAGCGTCCCTCGGCCAGCCATCCGGCGACGCGGCCGACCCAGAACCGCCACCCCTCGACGGTGCGCTCGGTGTCGTCCCGTCCGAGGTAGCGGACGATGGGACGGTCCGTGAGCGCCTCCGCCCTGCGCGGCACCCGCGGCTTCTTCGTCCAGGCGTCCCGCTCGGCGTCGCTGGTCGGACGGCTCTGGAAGAACGCGGTCGTGTCGAACGGGACCCACTCGGCCCCGGCGCGGGACAGGACCCGCTCAAGGTCGCGCACGGATCCCGCCTCCTCGAAGAACGCGCGGTGACGCACTTCGACGGCGTACCTGTGCGCCGTGGGCAGCCCGCGCAGGAACGTCGCCAGCGTCCCGAGGTCGCCGGGGCCGAAGGAGCCGGGGAGCTGCACCCACAACGCGTGCGCCCGCGACTGGAGCGGCTCGATCGCGTGGAGGAACGCCCGCAGTTCCTCCTCGGCCCCGGCGAGCCGCCGCTCGTGCGTGACCGTCTTCGGGAGTTTGATCACGAACCGGAAGCCGGGCCCGGTCTGCTCCGCCCACGACTCCACGGTGCTCCGCGCGGGCGTCGCGTAGAAGGTGGTGTTGCCCTCCACCGCGTTGCACCAGCTCGCATAGGCCCGCAGCCGTTCGCCCGAAGGCAGCGACGGAGGGACGAACCGTCCCTGCCACCGCGCGTGAGCCCACATCGCGCACCCCACATGAAGCCGCATGCCCCGACGCTACCGGTGATGCGGACCTCCGAGCCGGCCGTCCAGCACGCCGCCGAAACCGGTTCGAGTGGCCTCGACCCGCGCGAAGCGGCTCCAGGCAGGTCGGAGTGCCACCCACAAACGGAGATCCAGCCTCCATTTACTCTTGCGCGGGAGCTCCTCGGCATGCCATGATTAAACGGAGGAAATTTCACCGGTTAAAGTGGAACGTGGAGGTGGGCGATGCGTGCGGAGACGGCGAACCGCGGACCGGGCCGGGCGTCCTGGCGGAGCGGTGGGGCGCGGCGGCGGCCGGGCGGCATCGCGCCGGCTCGGGAGCGATCATGACCGGTGCCGCCCTTCCGCCGCGGCTGGCGCGGATGAACCGGGTGCCTTTCCGGCTGCTGACCTGGGGCCTTCCGATGGGCCCCCTCGTCTTGCTGCGCACTCGCGGACGTCGCAGCGGCCTGCCCCGCACCACCCCGGTGGCGCTTCTGGAACTCGACGGCCGGCAGTGGCTCGTCTCGCCCTTCGGTGAGACCCACTGGGTCCGCAACGCCCGCTCCGACGGCCGGGCCGAACTCGGTCGAGGGCGACGCTTCCGCAAGGTGCGCCTCACCGAGATCGACGACGACCGCAAGCTCCGGATCGTCAGTGCCTACCGCCACAAGTACCGTGTCGTGCCGTTCGTCCGCGACGCCTTCGACACCGGCCCGGAGGCGACCGCGTCCCCCGACTCCGACCGTCCCGTCTTCCTGGTCGAACGGGACGCCTGACTCGTCCGCCGTCCCCGGGGAACGGACCGCCGACGCGCATGTCGAGCACATCCTCGCGAAGCTCGCCCACTCCTCCCGCGCCCCGATCGCCGCGTGGATCAGCGAGCGGGGGCGGTGAGCTCGTAGGATCCGACCGTGAGCGAGGAGGAGATCCGGACGGCGCCGCCGACCGCGGCACGCCCCCGGCCCGACATCACCCCTGCGGAATTCGAGGAGTTCGTCGCCGATCGGCTGCTCGGACCGGCCGCCCCGCACGTGAGCGGGCTGACCGTCACGCTGCATGAGAAGGTGGCCGGCTCCGACGGGAC
The DNA here is from genome assembly GCF_040639875.1 of Actinomadura sp. NPDC023710. Lineage (NCBI taxonomy): Bacteria > Bacillati > Actinomycetota > Actinomycetes > Streptosporangiales > Thermomonosporaceae > Actinomadura > Actinomadura sp. NPDC023710. The sequence goes on along the minus strand of NZ_JBFAGB010000006.1, from coordinate 209,174 downwards.
CTACGATCTCGACGCGACCGTCCGCTACCGGTTCGCGGGCATGGACTTCCTGGTCGTGGTCGAGGCCAAGCACCACCGGAACCCGATCAAGCGCGAGCTGGTGCAGGTGCTCCACCAGAAGGTCCAGAGCATCGGCGCGCACAAGGGCGTCATGGTGTCCACCGCCACGTACCAGAGCGGCGCCGTGGCCTTCGCGCGAGCGCATGGCATCGCTCTCGTGACGGTCACGGACGGCCGGTTCCTCTTCGAGACGAGGGAGAACGTGCCGGTCGAGGAGAGCGCCGGCTCCGGCCCGTCGCGTTTCATCGTCCACTGCCATGGCCTTCCCGGCAGAAGACCGGGCACGTCACGTGACCTGCTCATGGTGCCGGACGACGACGACTACCCGCGGCAGGCGGCGGAGATCCTGCTGGGCCGCCCTTTCGGGAGGCCCGCTCCGTAGTACGGACGGCCCGGTCAGGCGCCGACGTGGACGTGCGACGCCCACACCGAGGGGTAGTCCGGCCATCGGTCCCGCATCTGGCGGGTCGCGGCATGGACCGCGCCGGCGACGTCTCCGCCGTCGGCGACGGCCGTGTAGACGAGGTCGGCGATGTCGACGGCGTGCCGGTCACCGATCGGCCACAGGGTGCCGATCACATGCCGGTAGCCGGCGAGCTGGAACGCCGACGCCAGGTGGATCGCCTCGTCCGCGAGGCGTGCGCCCGGCCGGGCGGTCGAGCAGGCCGACAGGAAGGCGAGCTCGGCGCCGTCCAGGCGGAGCCCGGCGAGGTCCGTCACCGTCAGCGGCCGGGTCTGGTGGTCGGCCAGCAGGAGGTGGCTGGACGACGGGTCGGCGAGGTCGCTGTGCCCGTGGCAGGCGAAATGCGCCCACCGGGCCTTCGGCAGCGCCGCGAGCACCGCCCCGTGGGTGGCGGACGAGCCGGTGAGGACGTCGACCGGGCCCGGGAAGCGCCGGCCGATCAGGGCCGCCTCGGCCTCCGCCCCCGGCAGGTCGGACCGGGTGCCGGGTGTGCGGGGCATCGCCACGGCGACCGCCCGGTCATCGCCGGGCCGCACCGCGTCCGCCGGGCCGCGGCGCGCGTGGGCCAGGGCCCGGACGGTCGGTGCCGTCGAGCACACGACCCGGTCGACGACCGTTTCCGGGGCCGCGTCGGCCATGGTGCCGTGGTACCCCGCCGCATGCAACGGGAGGAACGACATCAGCCCCGACAGGCACCACCACAGCCTCGGCCACGGTGCGCCGTCCTGGGGCGGCCCGCCGATACCGACGTGGTCGAGCACCGGACCGGCCACCGCGTCCCACAGCCATTCGAGCGTCCGCGACATCCGGCGCTGCCCGGCCGCCCACGACCGGACCTCCTTGGCACCGATCTCCTCGACCGCCGCCAGGAACGCGCCGACCTCCGCCACCACCGCGTCAGGGGTGAGCGCGGGCAGCGGCACGGCCGTGGCGCCGGTGTCGGCGTGCAGGACCAGCGCGTGCGACCCGAAGTCCGACACGTTGACGATCACGATGTGACCGCGGGCCGGAACGAGGTCGGGGACGGTGGGCGGGCGCAGGAAGCGATCGAATCCGGGCAGTTCCCGGATCTCCGCGACGAGCCGGTCGAACGCCGCGGCCGTGGCGCGGCGTTCCACCGATCCCTGGGGCGCAGGGGCGGCGCCGCTGCCGGGGACCCCCGCCGCGGGTGCGGGACGGTCGAGCTCCGTGCAGAGGGCGGTGAACCGTCCGGCCAGGTCCGGGTGCCGCTCGGAGAGCGCGGTGAGGTCGGTGCGGGTGTCGAGCGCCTGGCCGAGCAGCAGCCCGCGTCCCTGCTCGAACAGTTCGACTCCGGACTCGACCTGCCCGGCGCGCACGCAGCAGGCGGCGGCGTCCGACCCGATCCCGCCCATGTCGCCGAGGAGGATCTCCTGGTCGCGGCGGTCGAGGCCCCGGGGGACCGTGCGCCCCATCAGGTCCACGACCGCCGCGTAACCGGCCGCGGCCTCCTCCCACCGTCCGGCCTCGGCGGCGAGCCTGGCCCAGCGAGCGGCCGCGACCGCGCGGACGCGGGGCGGGGCGGCTTCGGTCGCCGCTCCTTCCCGGCACGCCGCGATCGCCTCGTCCAGATCCGGTCCGGCGCCCGTCAGGGTGGACCGGGCGCCGAGCGCCCCGCCCAGGTTGGCCAGGTAGCCGGCGCGGTCGGGATGGTCGGGGGCGATGGCGGCGACCGCGGCGCGGGCGGCGCCGATCGCCGCGTCCACGTCCGCCGCCTCGCCGGTGTGCTCGTACCGCCGGTGCAGGACGATCGCGCGGTTCGACAGGACGCCGGCACGGCGCGGGTGGCCGTCCGGGACGGCCGCGGCGGCGGCCCGGGCGGTCTCGGCCGCCTCGTCGATGTCGGCCCGCTCCCCGCTGATCGAGAACCGGGCCTGCAGGGCCGCGCCGAGATTGGACAGGCGCACGCCCCGGCTGGAATGGTCCGCCGGAGTGGCGAGGACCGCCTCGCGGCAGGTGTCGACCGCCTCGTCGAGGTCCTCGCGGCGCCGCACGGAGTCGAACCGGACCTGCAGCGCGCCGCCCAGGTTCGCCAGCATCGTCCCGCGGTGGGGGCTCGCGTCCGGCGCGGCGGCCACCGCCATCCGGAGCGCGTCGACCGCCTCGTCCAGGTCCGCCTGCCCGCCGGTCCCGCGGAACCGGGACAGCGAGGCCGCCCCGAGGTTGCCGAGGTAGGCCGGGAGGTGCGGATGGCCGGGCGGCGCGGCGGCGACCCCGGCGCGGCCGGCCTCGACCGCCTCGTCGATGTCGGCCTCCTGCCCGGTGCGCTCGAACCGCATGCGGAGGATGTCGCACAGGTTCGACAGGTACGAGGGACGTTCGGGACCCTCCGCCGGAGTGGCGGCCACGGCCCGCCGGGCGAGCGCGACCGCCTCGTCCAGCTCTTTCCGGCCGCCGGTGCGCCGGTGCAGCTCGCACAGGGCGTTGGCGAGGTTGGACTGACGTCCGCACAGATCGGGGTCGTCGGCGCGGGTCGCCGCCACTGCGGCTCGTCCCGCCTCGACCGCGTCGGCCAGGTCCAGTTCATCGCCCGTCTGGACGAACCGGATCCGGAGGACGTCGCCGAGGTCGGACAGCGAGGCGGTACGCTCGGCGTCCTGCGGCGCGGCGACGGCCACCGCCTCCCGATGGGCCTCGACCGCCTCGTCCAGATCCGCCGGGTCCCCGGCGCGTTCGAACCGGGCCAGCAGCGCGTGGCCGAGCTGAGACAGCTGCCCGGCGTGCGCGGGGTGGTCGGGCGAGGTCGTGACCACCGCGTCCCGTGCCAGGTCGATCAGCTCGTCCGCGCCGGTCACCCGGTGGAGCAGCGCCTCCCTGGTCCGTAAGGCAAGGTCGAGGTTGGACGCCATGGCGGCGCGGTCGGGGTGGTCGGGCCAGCCGGTGACCGCGGCCCTGCCGGCCGCGATCGCGGCGTCGAGGTCAGGCTCGCCGCCGAGGTACTCGAATCGGGTCAGCAGGGCGTTGCCGAGGTTGGACAGGTAGAGGGCGCCATCGGGCTCGCCCGGTCCGGCGCCCTCGACCGCCGCCCGGCCGAACGTGATCGACTCCTCCAGGTCCGGCGGCGCCCCCGTCCGCTCGAACCGGGTCAGCAGCGCGCTGCTGAGATTGGTCCGGCAGCGGCCGTACTCGGCGTGCTCCGGCCCGGTGGCCGCGGCCGCCAGCCGGAACAGCGCGACGGCCCGGTCCAGGACGCCGGCGTCCTGCGAGGCGAGCGTGTCCCGGTAGAGCATGCGGCCGAGGCGGGCCAGCAGCCCGCCGCCGTCCGGGGCGGACTGGGGCTCGCCGTCGAACAGCTCGCCGATCAACGGGGGGACCCCGGCCGGAACCTGCCGGTACACCGGATTGAGCAGCTCCAGGGCGACGGTGAGGTCCGACTCGCCCTCGGCCGAACCGCGGGCGGCGAAGCGCAGCCAGAACAGCCATCCCGCCGCCTGCGCGACCTCGACGTCGTCCACCGGGTCCGGGACCGAGCAGATCAGATCCACCGCGTCGGCGACGGCTCGGGGGGCCAGGACCAGAGTCGCATCACGCTCGGCATTGAACCGGTTGACCCGATCCCGTACCTGTGCGAGCAGACGCGTTCGCACCAGCGACGCTCCTACCATCTCGACGGCCGGAAGAGCAGCAGTGAGGAACCCTATCCATTCTGGCGACGGGGAGGTTCTCGCCCGTTCGCCTTCCTGGCCCGCGGGAGCGTCGGCCGGCTGCTCCGCCCATGAGGCGGAACCAGGTCAGGGGAGGGTGGCGGCCAGGCGGGTGCGCAGGGCGGGCATGCGATCGGAGGCGGCCGCGAGGGTCGTGGGCACATTCCTCCGGGCCAGGATCTCAAGAAGGATCGCGAGTTGCCGCGGGTCCTCCTCCGCCAGGAGTTCGTCGGCGCGCTCCACGGTGAGGGCGGGACGGTCGAGGTCGCGCAGGCAGTCCAGGAACGCATCCCAGTTGTGCCCGAAGTAGTCCGGGAAGCCGAGGGCCCGCGCCGCCTCGTGGAAGAAGGCGGCGCGGGTCCGGCACGCGTGCCCGTCGACGCCCGCCCGCACCGGATCGCTGGTCAGCGTCAGCCAGGGTGGCAGCGAGGTCATCGGACGGGTCCCGTCGCTAGGAGAGCTTGTAGAAGTTGGAGTAGTGGTCCGGCGAGAAGTAGACGGTGCCGGTACTGCTGTGGACGATCCGGTAGGCGTCGCGCGAGGAGCCCTTCGTCCGCGAGTAGACGTCGTACTCGTGGTAGGACGCGCTGGCCGGGAGCTGGCCGTCGTAGTTGTGGTAGACGCCGCCGGTGTAGTTGTACAGGCCGTCCGGCCAGGAGTACCAGCCTGAGCTGGACGGCCATCCCTTCCCGCCCCACACCGAGGCGGCGTACCGGCCGTCGGAGCAGCGTGAGATCGTGCAGGAGCCGTAGACCGTCGCGCTTGCCGGGACGGTGGCGGTGACGCCCGTCGCGCACGTCGCGGCCACCAGGGTGACGGCGGCTCGTTTCGTCCAGGACGGCCGGGAGCGCTGCATGAGCACAGGTACCTCCTACGAACGAGTGCGTCCCGAAGGGACGATTTCCCCCGGACCCGGAACGCGCCGGGATCGAGGGCGACCAGCCGTCATGATGACCTTGCGAATCGGCGTAGTCGATACAAAGCCGCCAAGTTTCTATGAACAGGCCTCAACCACCCGACTCGGATTCAGCGCTCTGGAGCGGGCGGGGACCACGCGGGACCGGACGGCGCACCCGGTCTGCAGCCGCGCTTCCGCAGGGATCAGCGCAGCTCCTGGATGCGGATCAGGTTGCCGGCGGGATCGCGGAACGCGCAGTCGCGCAATCCGTACGGCTGCTCGACCGGCTCCTGGACGACCTCGGCCCCCGCGGCCTGCACCCTGTCGAAGGTGTCGTCGAGGTCGGGGGAGGCGAGCAGAATCCAGCCGTAGGTCCCCTTGGCCATCATCTCGGCGATGGTGCGGCGCTCGTCGTCGGTGATGCCGGGATCGGTGGCCGGCGGCGCCAGCAGGATGGAGGTGTCGGGCTGCTTGGGCGGACCGACCGTGATCCAGCGCATCCTGCCGCCGCCGACGTCGTTGCGGACCTCGAAGCCGAGCGCGTCGCGGTAGAAGGCCAGCGAGGCATCAGGGTCGTCGTGCGGGAGGAAGCTCGTGTGAATGGTGATGTCCATGCCGATCACGCTAGCCTCGGCTCCTTCACCCGCGCTTCTCGATTCCTGACCGGTCTCGCCCACGGGCCGCAAGCACATCGCAATGCGCCGCGCGGCGGTCCTAGCGGAGATGACGGTCGAGGAAGGCGCCGATCGCGCCGGCCACGGACTCGGGGGCCTCCTCCGCCATGTGGTGGCCGGAGTCGATGGGACTGCCGCGCACGTCGTCGGCCCACGCCCGCCAGATCCGCACCGGATCGCCGTAGAGGTCCTCCAGGTCGTCCCGGGCTGACCACAGCACCAGCGTCGGGCACCGGACGCGGCGGCCGGCGCGGCGGTCCTCCTCGTCGTGCCTCCGGTCGATGCCCAGACCGGCCCGGTACTCCTCCAGCATGCCGTGCACGGTCGCCGGGTCGTGGATCGCCTCGCGGAAGTCGGCCCAGGCTTCGGGGGCCATGTGCTCGCCGGTCGCGGAGTACCAGGCGTCGGGGTCGGCGCTGATGATCCGCTCCGCCGGTCGGTCCGTCTGCCCGAAGAACCACCAGTGCCACCACTGCGCGGCGAAACGGGCGTCGCAGCGCTCCAGGTGCTCGACCACCGGCAGCCCGTCCATGGGGATCAGCGCGGTGACCGCGGTCGCATGGTCCATCGCCGTCCGGAACGCCACGAGGGACCCGCGGTCATGGCCCGCGACGGCGAACGCGTCGTGGCCGAGCGCCCGCATCAGGGCGACCATGTCCCCGGCCATCGCGCGCTTGGAGTACGGCGAGTGGTCGGCGTCGGTCGGCGGCTTGGACGACTTCCCGTATCCACGCAGGTCCGGGCACACCACGCTGAACCGGTCCGCGAGGAGCGGCGCGACCTTGTGCCAGGTGGCGTGCGTGCGGGGATGGCCGTGCAGCAGCAGCACGGGCGGCCCCGTCCCACCGTGCCGCACCCTCAGCGTGACCTCGCCGACGTCGACCTGATCCAACGTGAAGCCGTCGAAGAACACCCGAGCCCGTTACCCCCGCCGCGCCCCGCCAATCACGCGGCGGTCTCGACGTGCGGCGACGGAGCGGGGCCGGGGTCAGTGGCGGGTGGGGAGGCGGACGACGGTGACGAAGAAGTCGTCGATCTGCCGGATGGCCTTGATGAACTGGTCGAAATCGACGGGCTTGGTGACGTAGGCGTTCGCGTGCAGCTTGTAGCTGCGCAGGATGTCCTCCTCCGCCGACGACGTGGTCAGCACCACCACCGGGATGGAGGCCAGCTCCGGGTCGGACTTGATCTCTTCGAGGACCTCGCGGCCGTCGCGCTTGGGCAGGTTGAGGTCGAGGAGGACCAGGTCGGGGTGGGGCGCGCCGGCGTGGTCCCCCCGCTTGTACAGGAAGTCCAGGGCCTCCGCGCCGTCGCGGACGACCTGCAGGGTGTTGCCGACCTTGTTGTGCTCGAAGGCCTCGCGGGTCATCAGCTCGTCACCGGGGTCGTCTTCGACCAGCAGGACGGTGATGGGCTGGACGTCGGTGCTGGTCACGAACTGGCTCCTTGGAGGTCGGTGGTCGAGGAGGGAACGTCGCCGTCGGGCGTGCCGGCGGCGGATGCGCCGGCGCCGTCCGAGGGCCGGCCGGCCGGGGCGTCATCGAGGGTCGCCGCGTCGGCGGGCGCGGCGGATTCGTCCTCGGCCGAGAGGGTGAAGTGGAAGCGGGAGCCTTCCTCGCGGTCGGGGTCGAGCCAGATCCGGCCGCCGTGGTACTCGACGATCTTCTTGCACAGGGCCAGGCCGATGCCGGTGCCGGCGTAGGCGTCGCGGCTGTGCAGCCGCTGGAAGATGACGAAGATCTTGTCGGCGTACTCGGCGGGGATGCCGATCCCGTTGTCGGTGACGGTCAGGTGCCAGTGCCCGTCCTCCCGCTCGCAGGTGACGCGGACGACCGGGTCGCGGTCGGGGGAGCGGAACTTGACCGCGTTGCCGATCAGGTTCTGCCACAGCATCACCATGAGCGTGGGATCCGCGGTGAGCTCCGGCAGGTCGTCCGGTCTCTCGATGCGGGCGCCGGCCTCGCTGACGGCGCCGTCGAGGTTGGCCAGCGCCTGGTCGAGCGGCTCGCCCAGCGGGAGCGTCCGCTGGTGCTGGTGCAGTCGGCCGACCCGGGAGAAGGTCAGCAGATCGTTGATCAGCACCTGCATGCGCTTGGCGCCGTCCACCGCGAAGGCGATGTACTGGCGGCCGCGGTCGTCGAGCTGGTCGGAGCAGCGGCGCTCCAGCATCTGGCAGAACGACGCGACCTTGCGCAGCGGCTCCTGCAGGTCGTGGCTGGCGACGTAGGCGAACTGCTCCAGTTCGGCGTTGGAGCGGCGCAGCTCCACGGTCTGCGCGTCCAGCTCCGCGGTCTGGCTCTGGAGCAGGCGCTCGCGTTCGGTGGACTGCTCCAGCGCCATCGTGATCCGGCCGCGCATCGCCTCCACGGCGTGGGCCACGTCGCGCACGTCGGCGGGGCCGTGCGCACCGATGACATGGGTGAAGTCGCCGTCGGCGACCCGCCGTGAAGCGGAGCGGAGCATGCGCAGCGGCCGGTCCACGGCGTAGTGCAGCAGGAGCGCCAGCAACGCCGCGGTCACCAGCAGCGCGATGAACAGGGCGGTCAGCGTCCAGTCCCGCATCGTGCGGGTGTGGCGCAGGTCGGCGCGGCTCTCGGCGCGGACCTGGCTCAGGTGGCGGGTCTGGACCGCCCAGGTCGCGCGGACCTCGTCGAAGGCGGGCTTGCCCCGGGCCGCGACGGCGGCGGCCTCGCCGCCGGGCCCCTGCTCACGGACCTGGTCGATGACGACGCCGCCGTAGTCGCGGCGCCACGCGCCGATGGCCCGCTGGATCGCGTCGAGGTCGGCACGCAGTTCGGGCTCGTCGGCCAGCAGCCGCTGCAGCCGGGCGAAGGACTCCTGTTCGGTGGCCAGCCCGTCGGTATAGGGCTGCAGGAACTGCCGGTCGCCCGCCAGGGCGTAGCCCCGCACGCCGGTCTCCTGGTTGAGCATGGCCATCTGCATCCGGCTCGCCTCGACCTGCGCCGGCGCGATCCTGTCCACCAGCCGGTCCGAGGCCCGCGCGGTGTCCTCCAGCAGGGTGTGGACCACCACGGCGCCGGTGACGGTGAGCGCGACGATCAGCAGCGCGGCCAGCATGAACCATGTCCGGACGGTCAGTCCCCGCCGTTGCGGGGGGCCGCTCGCCGGCGCCGGCGCGGCGAGATCGGCGGATTCGGCCGTCTCGGCGTCCCGCACCGTCGGGGGCGGTGTGCTCATGTGGGGGTCCATCCAAGGTGAATGACGGCGACGTCGTCGGCCAGGCCCCCATGCTGGAGCGAGGCCGCCTCGACGTCGGTGATGAGTGTGTCGACGAAGTCGTCGGGGGAGAGCGCGCGGTGGCCCCGGGCGAGCTGGAGCAGGCCGGTCAGGTCGAGGCGCCGGCCTTCGGCGTCGATCTGGCCCTCGAACAGGCCGTCGGTGAACAGGACGAGCGAGGCCCCCGGCGTCAGCGGGACCTCGTGCTCGCGCCAGCCGGCCAGCCCGGGCACCATGCCCACGCCCAGCCCTCCCGGCGGCTCGATCAGCCGGACCTCGCCGTTCCCGTGCAGCAGGAACCCGTGGTGCCCGGCCCGCACCACCCGCGCCACGGGCCGGTCGGGGAACAGGGTCGCCGTGATGAGGGTGACGAACATCTCGGAGCCGCCGTCCTCCCCGGCCAGCAGCTCTTCCAGGAGTTCGACCACCCGCGCCCCACGGGTTCCGGCCAGCACGAACGATCGCCACGCCACCCGCAGGCTGACGCCCAGGGCGGCCGAGGCGGGACCGTGCCCCGCCACGTCCCCGATCACCGCGTGCACCAGGCCGTCGCCGGTCTCCACCACGTCGTAGAAGTCGCCGCCGAGCAGGGAGTGCGCCCGTCCCGGCCGGTACCGCGAGACGACCCGCAGGCGCGGATTGGACACCCTCGGGCGCGGCAGCAACCCGCGCTCCAGCCGGGCGTTCTCCTGGGCCCGCATCCGCTGGACCTGCAGTGCCGCGACCGCCTGCTGGACCTGGCGCCGCTGCACCGAGTACCGGATCGCCCGCCCGAGCCGATCCGCCTCCAGCTGGTCCTTGGACAGGTAGTCCTGCGCGCCGGCGGCCATCGCCGCGGTGCCCGCCTGCGACTCCGCGAGCCCGGTCAGCACCACCACCGCGGCATCCGGCGCCCACTCCAGCACCTGCCGGAGCACCGCCAGGCCCTGCGACTCGCCCAGGTGCAGGTCCAGCAGCACGCAGTCGGGCGTGGAGTTCGCCGACAAGGGGCCCTGCGCCTCGGGAAGCGAACGCACCCACTGCAGCGACGCCCGCAGTCCGGTGTCGGCGAGCGTGTCCTCCACCAGGAGCGCGTCGGCGGCGTCGTCCTCCACCAGCAGCACCCGCAGCGGCCCGAGCTCCGGCCCGCCGTCGGCGGCGCCGGTGATCGCGAGCGGCGCGCGCGGTCCGGGCGGCGCGGAAGACGTCGGCTCAAGGCCGGTGGTCTCAAGACCCTGCGACATCAGTCCGTCCACCACCCTTCCCCCTCCGCCCCGCCGGTGCCGCGCCGATAGTAGTTGCCTTATGGCAAATATGCGACCGCGGCACCCCGCTCCGCGATGCATCCGAGTCCCGCGTGACCTGCCCGGCCGCGACCGGAACGCGCCGGCGCCCGCGGCCCGTCCGGCCGGCTTTGCTGCTGCGTCGCACCGTCTACAGGCTCCGCGCCGGCGCGGGAGCGCCGGTGGCGCCGCGCGGAGGCCGGGCCGCGCCGCGGGACGCGCCACGGCCTGCGAACAGTTCGATGAGGGCCTGGACGTCGTGGTCGGCTTCGGCGGGATGCCGGAAGGGGCGGTCGGCGTTGACGGTGTAGCGGTTGCGGCGTCCGATCCGGGTGCGGGTGAGGTACCCCGCCTCCTCCAGATCCGTGATGATCAGCTGGGCCGCGCGCTCGGTGATGCCGATGTCCTGGGCGACGTCGCGGACCCGCAGGCCCGGGTCGCGCGCGATGGCGATCAGAACCCGTGCGTGGTTGGTCAGGAACGTCCACGGCTTGTCGTCGCGCCGTCTCGGTGCGCTCTCCATCCGCCCGCCTCGCCTTCCCGCGTCCGCCTTCTCCCCGCCGGGGGGCGCGGGGGCCGCCGGTCGGCGGGCTCCGCCGCCAGAGGGGCAGGTCGTGCTCAGGGCGACATCATACGAGCAGTCTTTGCGGAATAAAATTTCCTGTAACAATATTGGTGCGTTATCGTTCCCGGCGCCTGACTCCGGGCTCAGCCGTTCCGCAGACCGGCGCCCGGCGGCAGCGACTCGGCCAGCGCGGCGTCGAGGGTCGGGTGGATGGTCAGGCGCTCGTCGACGTGCGTGATCTGCAGGACGCGCCGCACCGCATCCTGCAGCGGGCCGGCCAGCACGGCGCTGCCCCCGCGTCCCTCGGCGGCCAGGTAGAACCGCATCAGCAGGCTGAGGCCCACCGAGTCGACGTACCGCAGGCCGCTCAGGTCGAGCACCAGGTGCTCGCCGTGCTCGCTGCGCAGCCGGCGCATGTGCTGCTCGGCCTGCTGCGCGGTGTCCAGCGCCAGATCCCCGGTGATCGTGATCACTGTCCAGCCGTCCCGCGCGTGGCCGGTCACCTCGGCCATGGCGTTGCCTCCACGTCGTTCCGCTTTCTGTGTCGGTCGGGGCCCGGCGCCGCCGGTGCGCCGCGGCCATCAGGCGTGGTCGGCCCCGGGCTGTGCGGCGTCGGGCGAGGTGAGGTGGACGGTGGCCAGCTCCGGGAGCCCGGAGAGGGTCAGCACCGGTTCCAGGAGCTGCGGAGCGACCAGTTCGAGATGGTCGGCATGGGCGAACAGGACGCTCAGCCCCGCGCTATCAAGGTACTCGACCGCGGTGAGGTCCAGGACGACTTTGCCCCCGTTCTCGTGCGCGGTGTCCAGCGCGGCGGCGAGGGACCCGCTGTTGCTCATGTCGATCTCGCCGACGGCCGTCACGAGCGCTCTCCCGTCCGGGCGCCGGGCGGTCGTGAGGGTCAGGGGAGTGCTCATGCGCCAATCCTGGTGTGCATGTGGACGGTGGTGCCGTCCGGTCCGGGCGTGATCGTGAGCCTGCTCATCAGCGCGCGCATCAGCGCGGTGCCGCGTCCGCGGTTGAGGTCGGCGCCGCCTCCGGGAGGCTTCCAGCGGCCGGTGTCGGCGATGGTCAGGTGCACCTGGTCGACGAGGGCCTCGGCGCGCAGCCGGACGGTGTGCACGCCGGCGGCGGGCCGGCCGTGCTCGACGGCGTTCGCGCAGGCCTCGCCGGCGGCGACCAGGACGCCCTGGGCGGTGCGGCGGGGGAGCTGGCACTGGGCGAGCCACCCGCGCAGCGCCTCCCGGAGCGGGGCGAGCTGCGAGGACTCGGCGGGGAAGCTCACGTCCAGCGGCGCGGGGTGCCGGTACAGCATCAGCGCGACGTCGTCGTCGTAGCCGTCCGGCGGGGCCAGGCTCGTCATGATGTGGGTGGCGAGCTCGTCCACTCCGCGCTCGCCGCCGTCCTGCACGGCGTGGCCGACCCGCTCGATGCCCTCGTTCAGGGAGTGGCGGCGGCGTTCGACGAGACCGTCGGTGTACAGCAGCACGGTGCCCCGGGCGGGGACGGTGGCCGCGGCGTCGGGCCGGGGCCGGGGGGAGCCGACGGCGATCGGGACGGACCTGCCGCCTTCGAGCAGCCGGGTGGTGCCGTCGGGCCCGGCGAGGATGGCGGGCGGGTGCCCGGCGCTGGAGTAGGTGAGGTCGCCGGTCGCGGGGTCGAGGACGCCGCAGAAGACGGTGGAGCACCGGGCTCCGGGAATGCCGGCGGCGAAGCGGTCGAGGGCCGTGAGGGTCCGCGCGGGGGCGGCGTCCTGGAGCAGGAGGGCCCGGCAGGCACTGCGCAGCTGGCCCATGACGGTGGCCGCCTCCAGCCCGCGGCCGACGCAGTCGCCCACGATGATGCCGATGCGGCCGTCGGGGAGGGCGAAGATGTCGTACCAGTCGCCGCCGACCTCCAGCGGCCGCGCCGCGGGCTCGTACCGGACGGCGAACCCGACGGGCAGCTCGGACGGGCCGAGGATGGAGCGCTGCAGGGCGAGGGCGGTCTCGCGCTGCTGGTCGATGAGGTTGGCGCGGGAAAGCCCCTGGGAGAGACGCCCGGCGAGCAGGGACAACAGCAGCCGGTCCTGGTCGGTGAAGGGGCGCCGCTCGTTCAGGTCGATCCAGAGGACGAGGTTGCCGTGGGGATGTTCGAGCGTGATCGCGGCGGTGTGCTCGGCCACGGGGGTGAGGGTCGGGTGCTCGCGCAGCGCCGCCAGGTCCCTGCGGCGCTCCTCGGGCAGGTCCTGCCAGGTCAGCCCCGGCTCGGTCGAGGTCAGCCCGGGCGGCCCGCCGGCGAAGACGGCCGCCAGCACCCGCTCGGCGTGCCAGAGGTCCCGCAGCTCCTCCAGCGCGCCGGCCAGGGTGTCGGGCAGGTTGACGGCCTCGGTGAGGCGCATGCTGAGGGCCGCGAGGGCGCTCTCGCGCTGGATGGCGTAGTGGTCGGCGGTGATGTCCCGGAAGGTGCCGACGATGACCCGCCGCCCGGTCTCGGGGTCGTGGACGTGGTTGAAGGCGACGCTGACCCAGACCCGGTGGCCGTCGCGGTGCCTGACGGGGACGTCGAAGGTGCCGCGCTCCCGCCCGAGCATGCCGCCGAAGTCCTCGGCGACCTGCCGGTGCGCTTCGAGGTCGGTCTTCTCGTCCGGCCACCAGGGAGGCCGCGGGGGGTAGGGGAGCCCGGCAGCGTCATATCCGAGGATGTCGGTGAAGGCGGTGTTGAACTCGATGACGGCGCCGTCCTCGTCGCAGACGAAGAACGCCTCCTGCAGGGAGTCGACCAGCGCGGTGCGCCACCGGGCGTGGTGCCCGCGCAGCCGGGCCAGCTCCACGTTCGCCCGCACGCGGGCCAGGAGCTCGGCGGCGGCGAAGGGCTTGAGCAGGTAGTCGTCGGCGCCCGCCCGCAGGCCCTCGATCGAGGCCTCCTGCCCCGCGCGGGCCGACAGGATCAGCACCGGCAGGGCGGCGGTGCGCGGGTCGCCGCGCAGCGCGGCGACGAGCTCCAGCCCGTCGACGTAGGGCATCATCACGTCGCTGACCACCATGTCGACGGCGGTCTCGCGGACCGCCTCCAGGGCGGCCCGGCCGTCGGCGACGGCGTCGACCTCGTAGCCGGCGCCGCGCAGCAGCCGGGTGAGGTACTCGCGCATGTCGGCGTTGTCGTCGGCGACCAGTACCCGGGCCGCCACCTCGGGCGCGGAGACGGGGCCGACGGGCGTCGGGTCGGTCGAGTTCGGGTCCCCGCCGCCGGGATGCTCGGCGGGAAGCCAGCGCAGCGCCTCCTGGACGTAGGGGTCGGCGGTGACCGACGCCGCCGTGGAGGAGCGCGGCGGAGCGACGGCGCCGGCGGGCAGGTGGTCGGCCCCGAACGGCAGCCGGATGGTGAAGCGCGTGCCCTCGCCCTCGTTGCTGGTGGCGGTGATGGTCCCGCCGTGCAGGCCGACGAGCTCCTTGACCAGGGCCAGGCCGATGCCGCTGCCCTCGTTGGAGCGGGCACGGGTGTTCTCGACCCGGTGGAAGCGCTCGAACAGCCGTGGCACCTCGTCCTCGGCGACCCCGACCCCGGTGTCGGCCACCGTCACCTGCGCCAGCCCGTCCTCGACGCCCACCCGGACGTGGATCCTCCCGTCGAAGGTGAACTTCAGCGCGTTGCTGAGCAGGTTCAGGACCACCTTCTCCCACATGTCGCGGTCGACGTACACCGGCTCGGGGAGCGGGTCGCACTCGACGTCGAACCCCAGGCCGGCCCTGTCCACGGCTGAGCGGAAGACGCTGGCCAGCTCGGCGGTGACCTCGGGCAGGTCGACCGGCTCGTAGCGCGCCTGCATCCGGCCGGCCTCGATGCGGGAGAAGTCCAGCAGGGAGTTGACGAGCCGGCCGAGGCGCAGCCCGTTGCGGTGGATGACGTCCAGCTCCCGGCGCGCCTGCTCGTCGGTGTCGTCCAGGCGGGCGCGCAGCTCCTGCACCGGACCCATGATCAGGGTCAGCGGGGTGCGGAACTCGTGGCTGATGTTGGAGAAGAACGTCGTCTTGGCGCGGTCGAGCTCGGCGAGCTCCTCGGCGCGCCGCCGCTGGACCTGGTAGCTGCGGGCGCTGCCGATCCCCGCCGCGATGTGCCCGGCGGTCAGTTCCACGAAGCCGCGGTAGGCCTCGTCCAGCTGGCGGTACGGGTTGAGGGCGGCCACCAGGAACCCGTACGGCGCGCGGCCCTGCCGCGGCAGCGGCACCGCCAGCGCCTGGGCGGCCGGCTGGGTCCAGTCACCGGAGGGCAGGACCCCGAACTGAGGATCATCGAGCTGCACCAGCACCGATTCTCCCCGCGCGAGCGCCGCCGCGGGCCAGATTTCGTGCGGTTCGTCTGCTGCCAGCTCGGCGCGGGCGGCCCGATGGTCGCGGGAGACGCCCGTCGCCCCCGCGAGCCGCGCCGTCCCGCCGTCCTCGAACAGGTAGGTCAGCGTGAAGGGGAGGTCCTTCCGGTTGCGGTCGAGCTGCCGGTCGGCGAAGGCGAGCGTCTCCTCCTCCGTCCGGATCACGCTGGGGTCGGACCCCAGCTCCCGCAGTGTCGTCATCCGCCGCTCGCCGATGACCCGTTCGGTCTCCTCGTTGACCACGCACAGCATGCCGACCACGTCGCCGGTGTCGTCGCGCAGCGGGCTGTAGGAGAAGGTGTGGTAGGTCTCCTCGGGGTACCCCGATCGTTCGAGGAACAGCAGCAGCGCCTCGTCCCAGGTCGCCTCCCCCGTCCCGAGCACCGTGTCGATCCTCGGGCCGATGTCGTCCCAGATCTCGGTCCACACCTCGCGGGCCGGCCGGCCCAGCGCCCACGGGTACTTGCGGCCGAGGGTGTCGCGGCGGTAGGCGGCGTTGCAGAAGAACGTCAGCTCCGGCCCCCAGGCCATCCACATCGAGAATCTGGACGACAGCAGGATGTCGACCGCCGTCCGCAGGCTCTGCGGCCAGCCTTCCGGGGGGCCGAGCGGCGTCGCCGCCCAGTCGACCGCGGCGAGGTCCGGGCCGATCTCGCCGTCGGCGGAGAACAGGCCGACCCCCGCCCGCGGCTCTCGCCCGGCCTCCGCAGGACGCCCGGCGTCGTCCGAAAGCGCCACCACACCCCTCTTTCGCTCAGGTGATCACCGACCGAATCCGGCGGACGCCGCACACGCCCTGCACCCGGATGGCCAAGCCTTTACCCCGGATATCGCGGAGGCAACAACCGTGTTCGCGGCGCCTGGAAGTCCGTCGCGCCGCGCGGCCCGATGCGTGCCGCCTCCCCCTGGCACCACCGTCCATCCAGACCATGACCAAAGTGATAAGTAGACCAAACAGGGTAAAGCCTTCCTTCTGGCGGGACTGCCGCCGCCCGGCCCCGACCAGAGGAGGTGACGGTGACGGTGCCTGCCCGCCACCTCGAACCCGTGTCCGCTCTCGCCGCCGAACGGGAGCGGCTCGCGGCCGTCCGCCGCTACCGGATACTCGACACCCCGCCCGACGGCACGTTCGACACGATCGCCTCCCTGGCCGCTCGCAGCTGCGACGCGCCGATCGCCACGGTGGCCATCGTGGACGGCGACCGCATCTGGTTCAAGGCCGCCCACGGCCTGCACGGCGTGTCGCAGATCGACCGCGACCCCGGGCTGTGCGCCTCCGCCATCCAGCACGACACCGCCTATGTCGTCACGGACGCGCTCACCGACCCGAGGACGGCCGCCAACCCGCTCGTCCGCGGCGAGATGGGCGTGCGCTTCTACGCGGCCGCCCCCATCACCACCGTGGACGGCCACCGCCTCGGCACCGTCAACGTGCTGGACACCCGTCCCCGTGACGCGTCCGAGGCGCAGCTCGCCATCCTGGGCGACCTGGCGACCCTGGTCGCCCAGGAGCTGGAAAGCCGGCTGTCGTCGATCTGCACCATCACGGCCGAGCGGACCATGCGCACCAGAGCCGAGCGTCTGGTGCGCACCCTGCAGCGCACCCTTCTTCCGCCCGCCCTGCCGGAGGTCCCCGGCCTCAATGCCGCCGCCGCGTACCACCCGGTCTCCCAGGACGAGGTCGGCGGCGACTTCTACGACCTGTTCCCCCTGGACGGCGGCCGCTGGGCGTTCTTCCTCGGTGACGTGTGCGGCAAGGGCGCGGAGGCCGCCGCCCTGACGTCCCTCACCCGCTACACCCTGCGCGCCGCCGCCATCTACGAGCCCGACCCCTGCGCCGCGCTAGGCAACCTCGACGCCGTCCTCAAGGGGGAGTACCAGAGCGACCCCCGTTTCTGCACCGCGCTGTTCGGGGTCCTGGCCCCCGAACCCGACGGTTCCTTCGCCGTCACGCTGGCCGGGGGCGGCCATCCGCCCGCCCTGGTGGTCCGCGCGGACGGCACGGTCGAAGCCGTCGACGCACCGGGCGGGCAGCTCGTCGGGATACTGCCCGAACCGCACTTCGCGCAGACCGACCTGCGCCTCGCCCCCGGCGACGCCCTCCTGCTGTACACCGACGGCCTCACCGAGGCCCGCACCCCGGACGGGGCGATGCTCGGCGACGAGGGCCTCATCGCCCATCTGACCAGCACGCCCTTCGAAGGAGCGGATAATCTGCTGGCGAACGTCCATAAACTGCTCACGGAACTGGGCGCGGGAGTCAGCGACGACACGGCACTGCTGGCTCTCTCCGTGCCCCGCCGCTTCGAACCGTCCGGACAGGAGCCTCTTCGGTGACCGACCACACCTTCACCGTCAACCTCCCGTCCGAGGAGGCCGAGGTCCCCGTCCTGCGCGTGGCGGGAGACCTCGACTACCACACGGCCCCCCGCCTGCGGGAGGCCCTGGAGGCCCTGCCGCTGGCCTCGGGCGGCGGCGCCGTGCTCGACGTGACGGAGCTGAACTACTGCGACTCCACCGGCATCACCGTGCTCATCGCCGGCTACCGCCGGGCGCAGGCGGCCCAGAGCAGGATCGTGCTCGCCGGGCTGAACCCCGACCTCACCCGGGTCTTCGAGATCACCGGGCTCGACCAGGTCTTCGCCTTCCACCCCACCGCCGACGAGGCCGTCAAGTCCCTGCGCCGGGAATGAGGCCGGGCGGGGTCAGCCGCGCCGCGGGCTGACGAGGCCGGACTCGTAGGCGAACACGACGAGCTGGGCGCGGTCCCTGACGTGCAGCTTGGCCAGCACCCTGCTGACGTGCGTCTTCGCGGTGGCCGGGCTGATCACCATGTGGGCGGCGATCTCGTCGTTCGACAGGCCCCTCGCCACCAGCACGGTGACCTCGCGCTCCCTCTTGGTGAGCATGTCGAGCCCCTCGGGTGCGGGCTCGGGGCGGCGCGCGACGTACTCCCCGATCAGGCGGCGGGTGATCGCGGGGGACAGCAGCGCGTCGCCGCGGGCCGCGACCCGGACGCCCTGCACCAGGTCCTCGGGCTCGGTGTCCTTGACCATGAACCCGCAGGCGCCGGCGCGCAGCGCGTTGAAGACGTACTCGTCGAGGCCGTAGTTGGTGAGGATCACGACGTGGACGCCGCTCAGCCGGGGGTCGGCGGCGATCAACCGGGTCGCCTCGATGCCGTCCATCACCGGCATCTGGACGTCGACGAGGGCGACGTCGGGCCGGTGCTCGGCGGCGAGCGCGACGCCCCGCTCGCCGTTCGCGGCCTCGGCCACCACCTCGATGTCGTCCTCGATCTCCAGCAGGGCGCGGAAGCCGCCGCGGATGAGGGCCTGGTCGTCCACGAGCAGCACGCGGATCACGAGGGATCTCCCAGGGGAAGCTCGGCGCGCACGGTGAAGCCCCCCTCGGGACGGGGCTCGGCCCGCAGCCGCCCGCCGAGCGCCGCGACGCGCTCGCGCATGCCGAGCAGGCCCGTGCCGGGGACGGGCGGCGCGTCCGGGTCGGCCTTGCCGTCGTCGTCGACCTGCACGACCAGTTCCCCGCCCGCGTAGTCGACGCGCACCGCCGCGGCCGCGCCGCCCGCGTGCCTGGCGACGTTCGTGAGCGCCTCCTGGACGATCCGGTACGCGGCCCGGTCCACTTCGGCGGGCAGGTCGCGCCGCGTGCCGGAGATCGTCACCGTCGCCGGCAGCCCGGTCGAGCGGGCCCGCTCCACCAGGTCGTCGAGCCGGTCGAGGCCGCTGGCGGGGGACTCGCCGTCGGGCTGGTCGGCGTCGCGCAGCACCTCCAGCGTGGCGCGCAGTTCGCGCATGGCGTCGCCGCTGGCCTCCTGGATCGCCAGCAGGGCGGGCGGCACGTCCTCGCCGCGCCGACGCGCCAGGTGGACGGCCACCCCCGCCTGGACCTTGATGATCGAGATGCTGTGCGTGAGGGAGTCGTGCAGCTCCCTGGCGATGCGCAGCCGCTCCTCGCCGGCACGGCGCAGGGCCGCCTCCTCGCGGGTGCGCTCGGCCTCGGCGGCCCGCCGCTCGGCCTCTTCGAGGAAGGCCTGCCGGTGCCGGGTCACCGTCGCCGTCACGCCGGCCGCCACGAACCATCCGACCAGCAGCGAGAGGCTCTGGAGATCGCGCAGGGACCCGTCGGCGCTCGGCAGCCGCACCACCAGGCCGGCGCCCAGGAAGGCGGCGCCCACCAGCGCCGTGGCGAGCCGGTGGCCCGCCCTGAACGCGGCGAACACGGCCACGATGACGGGGAAGGCGGCGGCCGGGCCCGGCCGGACGTGCGCGGCGAGCGCGAGCATGCAGCCCGCGCTGACGACCAGTGCCACCAGGGGCGCCCGCCGCCAGGCGACGAGCGCGAGCGAGCCGGCCAGGGCGGCGGCGAGGTCGAGCGCGCCCGCGTGCGGTGTGATGGCCACGACGACCGACAGGAAGAGGGCCATCGCCACGGCGAGCATGCCGTCCTGGGCGACCGGCTGCCATCGGTTCATGGAGCTCATCCGTGCAGATTAGGACCGTTTCCGGTGAGATTCCTCCGCAGAGCGGCGGAGAGGCCTCTACATCCTGCGGTGCAGTGGCGCCGATCGTACGCCCCGGGCGTCAGGGCGAAAGGCCATCCCGCGTCCGATGTGCGCTGACCTCCTCGAACACCACGATGTCAGGCATGCACACGATCGAAGACAAGGGCGGAGTCCGCCCCGGGGTCACGCTCGCCGCGGTGGCCGTCGTGCAGTTCATGGTGTCGCTGGACCTGTCGGTGGTGAACGTCGGGCTCCCGCGGATCGCGGCCGGCCTCGGGTTCAGCGCCGTCGGCCTGACCTGGGTGATCCACGCGTACGCCCTCTCCTTCGGAGGGCTGCTCCTGCTGGGCGGCAAGGCCGCCGACCGGTACGGCCGCAAACCCGTCCTCCTGCTCGGGCTCGGCCTGTTCGGCCTGGCGTCCCTCGCCGGTGGGCTGGCCCAGGAACCCGGCCATCTCGTCGCCGCCCGCGCCGCCCAGGGCGTCGGCGCCGCGGCGCTGGCGCCGGCCGCGCTCGCGCTGCTGACCGCGACGTTCCCCTCGGGTCGGGAGCGGGTCCGGGCCTTCGGGATCTGGAGCGCGACGAACGCCGCCGGAGGCGCGCTCGGCGTCGTGATCGGCGGCGTGCTCACCGAGTACGCGGGCTGGCGCTGGGTGATGCTGGTGAACGTGCCGATGGCCGCCGGCGCGCTGGCGCTGGCCTGGCGCGGGGTCGCGGCCGGCCCGCCCCCGGACCGCAGCGGCCGTCCGGACGTCCTCGGCGCCGTCCTGGCCACCGCGGGCATGAGCCTGCTGGTGTTCGGGATCGTGCGCACGGACCGGCACGGGTGGACCTCGCCCGTCACGCTGACGACCCTGGCCGTCGCCGCCGCGCTGCTGGCCGCGTTCCTCCGACTGGAGCGGACCACCGCCCGCGACCCGCTGATCAGGCTGAGCCTGTTCTCCAACCGCTCGGTGGCCGGCGCCAACGCCTTCAACCTCCTGGTCGGAGCCGCGATGGCCTCGTCCTTCTACTTCATGTCCCTCTACCTGCAACGCGTCCTCGGGCACGGAGCCGCGCTGACCGGGACCATGTTCCTGCCGTTCGCGCTGGGAGTGCTCGCCGGCTCGGTCCTGGCCGTCAGACTCGGCTATCGGCTGGCCCCCAGGACCCTGCTGGTCGTCGGCGGGCTGCTCACGGCGACGGGGTTCGCCTGGTTCGGCATGATCAGCTCCGACGGCGCCTTCGCCACCGACGTGCTGGGGCCCTCGATCGTCGCCAGCGTGGGCTTCGGGCTCTGCCTGGCGCCGCTCGTGTCCATCGCCACCGCCGGCGTCGCGGCGCGCGAGACCGGCACCGCCTCGGCGCTCCTCAACAGCTCGCGCCAGATCGGCGCCTCCCTCGGCCTGGCCGCCCTCGGCACCGCCGCGCAGCACCGCACCGGCGGCGTCCCGACGCCCCGGGCCCTCAACGACGGTTACGCGCTCGCCCTCACCATCGGCGCCGTGCTCCTGACCGCCGCCACTCTCGTCGCCCTCACCGTGCTGCGCCGGACCGCGGCGCCGTCGCAGGCCGAGCAGGCGGAGCAGGCCGAGCAGACCGACGACCGCGACCTGCTGACCGTCCGGGACTGACCGGTGGTGACCTCGCCGTGCAGCCGACCGCCACAGAAAGGACGTCCCGGCATGACCGTCACTCCCATCGATCTGTTCTCCTGCTTCCTCCACCTCCACCCCGGCGGGGAGATCCAGGCCGAGCCGCGCGCGTTCGATCCCGAGCGGGGCGGATGGCGGCTGACGGCCTTCCACGCGAAGACCGACGCCGACGTCCACGCCGACCACTGGGAGGTCCATCCCGAGGCCGAGGAGGTCGTGTCCTGCCTCATCGGGAAGATCCGCCTCTATCTCCGTCCGGACGGACCAGGGGAGCGGGAGGAAGAGATCAGGCTGACGGCCGGGACCGCCGCCATCGTCCCGCGCGGACGCTGGCACCGCATGGAGCTGGACACGCCGAGCAACATCCTGGCCGTCACCCTGCCCCATGGCAGCCGCCTGGAGAAGCGACCCGTCAACCGGCCTCGTGGCCCGGTTCCAGGTCGGGCAGGCCCCGGAAGGTGAGCGGGGGCGCCTCGGCCCCGATCGTCACGTCGATCGGGGCCAGGAGGAACCCGCCATGGTCGCCGAGGTCGGCGCGCTCCACGATGCGGCCGACCAGGCGGCGGTCGGCGCCGGTGAGCAGGGGCACGCCCTCGGGGCCCGGCCGCCAGGAGCAGCGGGCGAACTTGTCGATCTCGTCACCGGTCCCTTCTCCGAAGAGGGCCGCCAGCTTCTGCTGCTCCTCACCGCGTCCGAGGACGTGCACGGCGAGGACCGTCGCCGCCTTCGCCGTGCGGTAGGTCCGGTTGCGGCGGGACAGGCACACCAGGAACCTGAACGGGTCGATGCTGGTCTGCGTGGTGAATCCGACCAGGCAGCCCGCCCGCGTCCCGGTCCCGGGATCGACGGTGGTCACCACGAACATCGGGTAGTCGAATCCGGCGACGAACCTATCGCTGTCCACCGCACCAACCCTACGGTGATGCGACCGCGACCCGATCAGGGCTCGATGCGACAGCGGAGCGAACGGGTTCCCGGCAACCGGACGCACTGGGAAGGAAGCATCACGATGGGCACGTACGTCGTCGTCGGGGCCGGCCTCGTCGGGGCCGCGACCGCCTGGCAGCTGGCCCGGCGCGGGCACGAGGTGACGGTGCTGGAGCGCCGCACGCCGGCCAACGCCGAGGGCAGCTCCCACGGATCCGCGCGGATCCTCCGGTACGGCTACGCCGACCCGTTCTACGTCCAGATGGTCGTCGACGCACGGCGCGAGTGGCGGGAGCTGGAGCGTCTGTCCGGCGAGCGGCTCGTCACCCGCACGGGTTCCCTGGACGCCGGGGCGGCGCGGGACCCGGCGGCGCTGGCCGCGGTGTTCGCGAGGGCCGGCGTCGAGCACGAACTGCTCACCGCCGCCGAGGCGGCCGCGCGCTGGCCCCAGTTCCGCTTCGGCGACGGAGGAGGCGACGTGCTTTGGCACCCGGCCGCCGGCGTGGTCGACGCGGAGGCCGCGGTGGAGGCCATGCTGCGGCTGGCGCGGGCCGAGGGCGCCCGGGTCGAGACCGGCCGTCCGGTGGTGTCGGTCGAGCGGGTGGGCACCGGCCAACGGGTGGTGAGCTCGGACGGGCGGGCGGAGCAGGCCGAGAAGGTGGTCGTCGCCGCCGGCGGCTGGCTGCCCGACCTGCTCGGCGACCTCGCGTTGCCGGACTCGTTGCTGGCGGCCTTCCCGCCACTCCAGGTGATGCAGGAGAACGCCTACCACTTCCCCTACCGTGACGTTCCAGGGGAACCGTGGCCGACGTTCATCCACAAGGACTCGGACACGCTGGTCTACGGCCTGCCCGGTGGCCGCGACGCGGCCCTCCCGGACGGCCGGAGCGGCCAGAAGGTGGCCGAGTTCAACGGCGGACGGCCGATCCGGAGCGCGGCCGCGCAGACCGGTGCGATCGACCCGGCCAACCGTGAACGGATCGTCGCCTACGTCCGGCGGGCCCTGCCCGGCGTCGTCCCCGAGCCGTACGCGGAGACGACCTGCCTGTTCACCAACACCCCCACCGAGGACTTCGTGGTCGACGGCGCCGGCGGGATCACGGTCGCCTCCCCGTGCTCCGGGCACGGCGCCAAGTTCGCGCCGCTCCTCGGCCGGATCATCGCCGAGGAGGCGTCGGGCGAGCGCCCGGCCCCGGACCGGTTCCGGGCGCGTGCCGGCCGCGCGGCGCCGCCTTCGCCCTGACCCGCGGCTCCCGGTACCCGCGGGCGACGAAGATCGCCTAGTCTGCCGGGGTGACGGATACGCGTGAGGATCTCGCGCTGCCCCCCGCCCTCGCCGAGGTGGCCGCGGTCGGCTTCGAATGGGAGTGGGACGACGAGACCGACGAAGGGCGCGGCTGCGACTTCGAACCGTACGACCGCTTCGAGGACCCCGCCAGGACGGCGTGGTGGTTCCGGCTGTGGACCGGCAACCCGGACGCGGACGGCGGCCAGTTCCGCTTCTTCGGCTCGACCGGGGCCGGCGGCTACGCCGGTTTCTGGCTGGTGCGGCCCGGCGTGCCGGTCGTCGGCCAGCCCGTGGTCTACCTCGGCTCCGAGGGCGACCGCGGTGTGATCGCGCGCGATCTCGGCGACCTCCTCTGGCTGTTCGCCGCCGGCCTCGGGCCCGCGGAGGCGTTCGAGGACCCCGACCCTCCCGAGGAGCCGAACGACGCCTTCCTCGCGATCGCCGAACGCCACGCCCCGGGACGCCGGGCGCCCGCCGAGATCTTGACCGCCGCGCGGACGGAGTTCCCGCACTTCTCGGACCTCATCGCCGCGATGTGCCGCTGAGCTCGCGCGCCGGCCGAGGCCAGGTGGAAAGGTCCGGCCGGGCCCACGGGCCCGCGGCGCCGGACGCGCCGGGACGTTGGGGCCGCGCCCCGGGACGTTAGGCCCTGCCGCCGCCGTCGCCCCCGTTCGACTCTGGTAGCGAACCTGAGGACCGACGAGGGAGGCTCGCGATGCGGGCTCTGGTGTACCACGGGCCCGGCAGGAAGTCCTGGGAGGACGTGCAAGCCCGAGATCGTCGCGGACGGCGACGCCGTGGTGCGGGTGGACGCGGTGACCATCTGCGGCACGGACCTGCACGTCCTCAAGGGAGACGTCCCGGCGGTGACCGACGGGCGGATCCTCGGGCGCCCTCAAAGTCGTGTTGACCCGCTGAACCCGGTGCGGCCGTTCGCGACCGCCCCGGCGACCAGGAAAGGAAGGCCATGCCGACCCAGATCATCGTGGGCATCGACGGGTCCGCCCACGCCTGGCGGGCCCTCGACTGGGCCGCGGACTACGCCGTCCGGCACCACAGGCCCCTGGAACTGGTGCACGCCTCCCGCGCGCTGGTGGAGGACGGCACACTCCCGAAGGACGCGCTGCGCCGGCTGGTCGCCGAGCGGGAGGATCTGCTCGGCGAAGCGCGGCAGTACATGCTGAAGGCGCACACCGACCTCGACGTCACGACGCGGCTGGTCCGGACGGACCCGGGCGGCGCGCTGGTCGAGAGCAGCGGGGACGCGGCCCTCGTGGCCGTGGGGTCGCGCGGCCTGGGCGGGTTCGAGGGCCTGCTGTTCGGGTCGGTCGGGCTGTACACCGCCGCGCACGCCCGCTGCCCGGTGCTGGTGGTGCCGCGGGAGGCGCCCCACCCCGCCGAGGCCCCGGCACAGATCGTGGTCGGGATCGAGGACCGCCCCGGCGAGAGCGCGATGGCCGGTTGGGCCTTCGAGGAGGCCGCCTCGCGCCGCGCCGGGATCCTGGCGCTGCACGCCGTGGGCGGCGAGTTCGGGTCCCCCCGCCGCCGGGTGATGGAGGACCTGGAGCTGTCGGAGGCGCTGGCGGGCCTGCGCGAGCACCATCCGGACGTCCGGGTCGAGCAGTTCGTCTCGGACCGGGCGGCGGGCCGGGCCCTCGTCGAGGCGTCGCGGTCGGCCGCCCTCGTGGTGGTCGGAGCCGCTCGCCGGACGGGCCGGATCGGCATGGCGCTGGGCCGGGTCAATCACGCGGTCCTGCACCACGCGCACTGCCCCGTGGTGGTGGTGCCCATCGACCGGTGACCGGCGGGACCTCCGCCGGGGCAAGCGAGGAGGAGTGGACCATGTCCGATCCGATCATCGTCGGAGCCGACGGCTCCGTCCCGTCCGAAAGGGCCGTGGCCTGGGCGGCGGACGAGGCCGCCCGGTACGGGCGCGCCCTGAAGATCGTGCACGCGGTGGAGCGGTGGGGGTTCGACGTCCCGCTCAACACCGCCCCCGGCGAGGTGGTCTCGCTGTCACGAGAGGGCGGGGAGGTGCTGGCCTCCGCCGAGCGCGTCGCCCACGCCCGGCGGCCGGAGGTGCCGGTGAGCGTGGAACTGGCGTCCGCGCGCACCGTCCGGGCACTGGCCGAGCACTCCGAGGAGGCGTTCGAGCTGGTGGTGGGCTGCCGTGGTCTCGGCGGGTTCGCGGGGCTGGTCCTCGGCTCGGTGGGACTGGGCGCTGTCCGCCACTCCGCCTGCCCGGTCGTGGTGGTGCGCGGCGAACCGGACGCCGAACGCCGCGAGGTCGCCGTGGGCATCGGTCTCGGCGACGACTCCGCCGCCCTGGAGTACGCCTTCCGGGCCGCCGCGGCACGGGAGGCCAGGCTCCGCGTCGTGCACGCGTGGCCGTTCGGGGCGCGCCGGGACGAGCCCGGAGAGGACCTCGACGCCCGTGGCGTCGAGGAGCGGGCCCGGTGGCGCGTCATCGAGGCGCACGCGCCGATGCGCAAGCGCTTCCCCGGCGTGGAGGTCGTGGAGGACATCGTCCAGGACAACCCCGCCGCCGCGCTCGTCGCCACGTCCCGCGAGGTCGACCTGGTGGTCGCCGGCTCGCACCCGCGCGAGGGGCTGACCGTGCCGCGCAGGCGCGCGGTGACGCACGGCCTCCTTCATCACGCGCACTGCCCGGTCGCCGTCGTCCCCGCCGCGGGCGCCCCCGCGCCATGAGCGGGACATCGGACACGGACGGTTCATCGCGAAAGGCCCGGCGACCGCCGGGCCTTTCGCCATGGACGGCCGATGCCGGGCGGCGAGGGCCGTTCAGGCGGCGGTCTCGCGGTCGCCGGCCGGGACCGCCCTGACGCGCTGGCCGGTGATCCTTCGGCAGGAGACCAGGATGAACTCCGCGCCCGTTCCGGCCTTCCAGGGCCGGAGGGCCTCGCGGGCGCGGTCCCCGGGATCGCGGGCGACCCGTGCCCGTCCGATGACCGTGACCGACCACCCGGTGCGGCCGGTGGAGTCCAGGTCGTCGGCCTGGAAGGCCACGATCGCGCCGCGGGTCGCGGTGACCAGTCTGGAACCGCGCGGCACCGAGATGACCACGTCCTCGCCGTCGACGACGAAACCGACCGGCGCCACGGCGGGCAGCGCCTGTTCGGTGAAGACGATCCGGCCGACGGTGGCGGTGCTCATGAGGCGGAGGCACTCCGCTCGTGTGAGGTCCGCGGCCTCGTCCTCGCTCCTCATGGCTTCCTCCTTCATGTCTCCATCCTCCGCGCCGCCCGCGGTGGGAGGCAGGGGGCCAAAGTCACACGGCCGGACGCCGTCCGTCCCCTCCGAGCAGGGCCGTTCGAAAGGTCAGGCTCAGATGGCGTGGCACCGCCCCGGACGACCCGGCGCGGCGGGACCTTCGGCCCCTGCCTCGCGGGCTCCGACCGGCCGAGACTGAAGTCGGGACCTCTGCTCGAGGAAGGGGGTCGGACGGATGGCGGCGCTGACGAGGGCTCAGAGGTCGAACGTCTTGTTCGGCTATGACGGGACCGGGGAGAACGACCCCGCGCTGCGCTGGGCGGTCGAGGAGGCGCGCCTGCGGGGGCTCGACCTGCTGCTGTGCTACTGCTGGCACTGGCCGTACCCGAGCGGTCACGTGGACGCCGGTGTGCAGGCGATCTTCCAGCGGGCGGGGGAGAACCTCCTGCGCAAGGGGGCCCGCCGCGCACGCGACCTCGGTGCGCAGGGGAAGGTGCGCACGCTGCTGAGGCGGGAGCCCGCCTGCGACACGCTGGTGCACGAATCCGACGACGCGGAGCTGATCGTGGTCGGCTCGCACGAGCGGCACCGGCTGCCCGTGGGCTCGACGGCCATGGAGCTCCCGGCGCGGACCCGCCGTCCCGTGGTCGCCGTCCGCGGCGGGGGTGGCCGGGGCCCCGTCGTGGCCGGCGTCGACGCGTCGGAGTGCGCGGACGCGACGGTCGGCTTCGCCATCGAGGAGGCCGCGCTGCGCGAGTGCGACCTGCGCGTGGTGCACGGGGCGTGGGAGCCGGGCGCCGTGCCCGAGAGCGACCTGCCCCTGTTCGCCGACAAGGCCGAGCTGTTCCAGGCGCGGGCCGCGATGCTGGAGCGGGTCGTCCATCCCTGGCAGCGGCGGTACCCGAAGGTCCATGTGGACGTCTCGCCGCTGCTGGAGCGGCCCCGTGAGGCGCTGCTGGACGCCGCCGAACGCGCCGATCTGCTCGTGGTGGGCGATCGCGGCACCGGTGGCCTGGACCCGCTGCTGCTGGGGGCGGTCAGCGCGGCGATGCTGCACCACGCCCCCTGCTCGGTCGCGATCGTCCCGGCGCCCCGGCACACCGCCCAGAGCGCCACCTGAAGGGGCGACCGCTCGCGAACCTCGCCGTGGGCGATCGCCTGCGGGCTCAGTCCGGGCCGATGTTGCTCCGGCCCGGGTGCGGGGCCGGGGTCCCGCGGGGGAGCACGGGCTCGATCCGGTACAGGGACGGCATGCCTCCGGTCCGCGCCGGGATCTCGCGCTGCACCCCGGCGAGGGCGCAGACCAGGTCCCGTGCGGTGAGGAGGCCGGCCAGGGCGCCGTGCTCGTCCGTCACCGCAACGTAGTCCCTGTCCGACTCCAGCATGGTCAGGGCCGCTTCGGCGACGGTCGCCGACGGGCGCACCGTCGCGGGCGGCCGGGACGGCAGGAGGGACGTGACGGGGCGGCGGGCCTCGCGGGGAACGGTGGCGTCCCAGGCCGAGGTGAGGGTCTGGGCGTCCAGGACGCCGAGGAAGCCGCCCTCGACGTCGGTGACCGGCAGGTGGTGGATCTCGGCCCGGCACATCAGCTCCCAGGCCATGATCACGGACTCGTCCGCGGCGATGGTGAGCAGGTCGCGGCTCATCAGCTCGGCGACGGCGCGCTGCTCCAGCGCTGGGCTCGGCGTCATGGCTTCTCCTCCGGGCTGGACGGCTCGCCTCCGACTCCAGACTCCTCCCGGACGCCGGCCGCCGGCAGGGGCGAACGTCCCCCGCCTCCGTGCCGGAGGGCCGGATCGGCCCGCCGCTGGACGTACTTGAGAATCTCGATCACCACGTAGGAGACGGCGGCGATGACGACGATCCGCGCCCAGGCGCCGCCGCCGAGCGGGGCGGAATGGAACAGGTCGTTCATGAAGGGCGCGTAGGTGTAGAGCGCCTGGACGGCGACGAGGGCCAGGACGCTGGCGCCGACCCAGGGATTGCGGCGGACGCCGTGCCACAGCAGCGGCCGGTCCAGCGACAGGCAGTTGAAGAGATAGGTGAGCAGCGTCAGCGCGAAGACGTTGACGACGATCGTCTGCGCGACCTGGGGCGTGGCGCCGTGGGCGCGTTCCCAGTGCTGCAGGCCGAACGCGCCGGCGAGCAGGATCGCCGAGACCACCAGGATGCGCAGCGTCATCGCGCGGGTGAGCAGCGGCAGCGACGGGTCCCGGGGCGGGCGGCGCATGATCTGCTCGTCCTTCGGCTCCACGGAGAACGGCAGGCCGAGCACGAGCACCGCGGTCATGTTCAGCCAGAGGACCTGCAGCGGCAGCACGGGCAGCGCCGTGCCCGCGACGATCGCGGCGACCAGCACGAGCCCGAGCCCGATGTTGGACGGCAGCGCCCAGACGATGAACTTCACCAGGTTGTCGAAGACGCCGCGCCCCTCCTCGACGGCCTTCTCGATCGAGGCGAAGTCGTCACCGGTGAGGACCATGTCGGCCGACTCCTTGGCGGCGTCGGTGCCGGAGCGCCCCATGGCGACGCCGATGTCGGCCTGCTTGAGCGCGGGCGCGTCGTTGACCCCGTCCCCGGTCATCGCGATGACGTGCCCGCGGTCCTGCAGGATCTGGACGAGGCGGAGCTTCTGCTCGGGGGAGACGCGGGCGAAGACGGTGGTGGCCTGGACGCGCTCGGCGGAGACGCCCCCGGTGAGCTCGGCGCCCGTCATCACCTCGCCGTCCAGTCCGACGCGGGCCCCGACGGCGCGCGCGGTTGCGGCGTGGTCACCGGTGATCATTTTGACGTGGACGCCGGCGTCGTGGCAGGTCCGCACGGCCCGGGCGGCGTCCTCGCGGGGCGGGTCGAACATCGCCTGCAGGCCGAGGAAGGTCAGCGGGGGCGGCTCGTCCAGACCGGAGCCGCCGGCGCGTCCCCGGGCGAAGGCCAGCACGCGCAGTGCCTGACCGCCGTAGGCCTCGGCGCGCGCGGTGACGGCCGCGCGGTCGAGCGGGACGGGCGCGCCGTCCGGGCCGGCGGCGTCCTCGCACAGCTCCAGGAGCCGCTCGACGGGGCCCTTGACGTAGACGGCGCCGTCCTCGTGCTGGGTGGCCATGTAGCGGCGCTCGGCGGTGAACGGCAGCGTGGCCACGCGGTCCGGCGCTCCGTCGAGCCCGGCCTTGGCCGCGCTGGTCAGCAGGGCGCCTTCGGTCGGGTCCCCGGTGATGTGCCAGCCGTCCCGGCGGTGCAGTTGCGCGTCGTTGCAGCCGAGACCGGCCAGCAGCGTCTCCCTGAGCGCGGGGTGGGCGGCGGGGTCGACCTCCCGGCCGCCCCACCGGATCGTCCCGGTGGGCGCGTAGCCGGTCCCGGTGACGGTGTAGTCGCGCCCGCCGGCGGTGACGGCGGTGACGGTCATCTGGTTCTGGGTGAGGGTGCCGGTCTTGTCGGTGCAGATGACGGTGGTGCTGCCGAGCGTCTCGACGGCGGGCAGGTGCCGGACGATGGCGCCGCGCCGGACCATGCGGGAGACGCCGAGCGCGAGGGTGATCGTGACGACCGCGGGCAGCCCCTCGGGGATCGCGCCGACCGCGAGGGCGACCGCCGCGGTGAGCATCTCGGTCGCGCCGCGCCCGCGGAGCACGCCGATGAGGAAGGTCAGCGCGGCCAGCGCAAGGATCGCCACCGTCACGATCTTGCTGAAGTGGGTGATCTTGCGGGTGAGGGGCGTCTGGACCGCGCCGGTGCCCTGCACCAGCCGGTGGATGCCGCCGAGTTCGGTGTCCGCTCCGGTCGCCACCACCAGGCCCGCGGCGCTCCCGGCCGTCGCCAGCGTGCCGGAGAAGGCCATGCCGGTGCGGTCGGCGAGGGCGGCCTCGTCCTGCGCCGCGGTGTCCTTGGCGGCGGGCACCGACTCGCCGGTGAGCGCCGACTCGTCCACGGCGAACTCGTCGGCGCGCAGCAGCCGCAGGTCGGCCGGGACCTTGTCGCCGGCCTCCAGCCTGACCAGGTCGCCGCGCACCAGTTCGGCGGGCGGCACGCGCCGGGCCGCGCCGTCCCGGACGACCAGCGCCGCGGTAGGGGCCATGGCGGCCAGCGCGCCCAGCGCTTTCTCCGCGCGCGACTCCTGGACGAATCCGACGATGGCGTTGACGACCACCACGCCGAGGATCACCAGCGCGTCCACGTGTTCGCCGAGCAGTCCGGTCACCGCCGCCGACACCAGCAGCACGTAGATCAGCGGACTGTTGAACTGCAGGAGGAACCGCACGACCGGGCCGCGCCCGCGCGCTGCGGGAAGCGTGTTGGGTCCGTCCCGCTCCAGCCGTCGCGCCGCCTCGGTGGAGGCCAGCCCGTCGGAGGCGTGACCGCCGAGGTCGCGCACCACGTCCTCGGCCGGCCTGCGGTAGGGCGCGGGAGCCGTCGTCATCGCGGCCCGGCCGAGCCCTCGGTCCGGGCGCTGCCTCCGCCGCGGCCCCGTCCGCCGGAAACGGCGGCCGCGAGGTCGTAGCCGATGTTCATGTCGCACCTCCTGCCCCACAAGATTGCGCGCATGCGGGGGCACTGATCAGGGCCGAAGGTCCCGTCGCGGGCGGACCACATGTCCTGGTCGGTTCGGCGGCGTCGCGGGCCGCCGAACCGATCACGGTCGGCGCACGCGGGGCGGGCGGGTTCGACCGGCTGCCGCTCGGGTGACTTGGCCCGTGGACGCGGGTGACCCATGGTGCGAGAAGCCTGGCCCGGCCGCCCCCCCCAGGGACCCGGCCGGGCCAGGGCTCAGTCGCGCCCGCGCCTGGAGTGGGCGCCGTCGGCCTTGAGCTGCGCGGCCAGCGCGGCGGCCTGGGTGCGGCGGCTCATGCCGAGCTTGGCGAAGATGTTCGAGATGTAGTTCTTGACCGTCTTCTCGGCCAGGAAGAGGCGCTCGCCGATCTGCCGGTTGGTCAGGCCCTCGCCGATGAGCTCCAGGATGTGGCGCTCCTGCTCGGTCAGGCCCTTGAGCGGGTCGTTCTTCTCCTGGCGGGTGCGGAGCCGTTCGAGCATGCGGGCCGTGCTGCGGGGGTCGAGCAGGGACTGCCCGGTGGCGACGGTGCGGACGGCGCCGACGAGGTCCGAGCCGTGGATCTGCTTGAGGACGTAGCCGGACGCCCCCGCCATGACCGCCTCGAACAGGGCGTCGTCGTCGTCGAAGGAGGTCAGCATCAGGCAGGCCAGTTCCGGCAGCTGGGAACGCAACTCGCGGCAGACGCTCACGCCGTCCCCGTCGGGCAGGCGCACGTCCAGGACGGCCACGTCGGGCCGGACGGCCGGAATCCGCGCCAGCGCCTCGGCCGCGGTGCCGGCCTCGCCGATGACCTCGATGTCGTCCTCGGCGGACAGCAGCGCGGCCACCCCGCGGCGGACGACCTCGTGGTCGTCCATCAGAAAGACCCGGATCGTACCCGCGTTCGCTGGCGTCTGGGCGGTCATGGCTCTCGTTTCCTCGCGCGGCGGTGACGGAATGGACGCTACCCCGCCGAAGGACCGGGCCCCAGCCCGCGGACGTCCCGTGCCCGCGGGACCAACGTCCCGATCCGGCGCGCGTCCCTGTGCCCGCCCGGGATGGACCTTCGGCCCTGCCGCGGGTGCGGGGATCGCTGGTGGGGTGAAGGCGAGGAAAGGAGCGATTCATGCAAACCAGGTACAGGGCTTCTGCGGACATCGCAGATGACATGCGGCGAGCCGTCGAGGACGCACTGTGGGCGCCTTCGGTGCACAACACCCAGCCGTGGCGGTTCGGCGTACGCGGCTCGCGGGTCAGCCTGCGCGCGGACCCGGACCGCCGCCTGGGCGTCGCCGATCCGAACGGCCGGGAGATGCTGATCAGCTGCGGGGCGGCGCTGTACAACCTCAAGCTGTCGCTGCGCGCGCAGGGCTACGACCCCGTCGTGCTGCTGCTGCCCGATCCGGACCGCCCGCACCTGCTCGCCGACGTGAACCTGGAGCCCGACGAGCCGGCGGACCGGCAGACCCTCCGGGAGCACGCGCAGATCCGGCGCCGGCGCAGCCATCGGGGCGCGTTCCGCCCCGAGACCGTCCCCGCCGGGATCCTTACGGCCATGCGGTACGACGTCGAGCGCGAGGGCGCCCGGCTGATCGAGGCCGTCGACCGGAACGTCAAGGGGGCCCTGGCCGCCCTGACCGACGCGGCCGAGCACATCCAGCGCCGCACGCCCGCGTACTCGACGGAGATCGGCCGCTGGGCGCCCTCGCCCAGGACGGCCCGCAGGGACGGCGTCCAGGAAGGCGCCTACCCCAGGCAGGCTCCCGAGACCAGGCCGCACTTCGCCGCCCGCGACTTCGCGCGCGGCCAGGGATGGGGCGCGGAGCCCGCGCACCCGGAGGAGGCGGCCGCGGCGGGAGTGGCGCTGCTCCTGGTGTCGGACGGCGACGGTCCCGCCGACTGGCTGCGCACGGGCGGGGCGCTCCAGCGGGCGCTGCTGAGGGCGGCCGAGAGCGATCTGGCGGCCGCCTTCCACACTCAGGCGCTCGAAGTGCCGGAGCTGCGCGCCTTCATCCGCGCCCAGTTCTGCCGGGACGCCTACCCGCAGATGCTCCTGCGCATCGGGGCGCCGGAGGGGGAGGGCCTGGACACCGTCCGCCGGCCCCTCGCCGACGTCATGGTCGTGGAGCCCTGAGCGGGGCGCGTTCGGGGATGCGGCGCCCCGTGATGAGCTGCGGCCGGATGACGATGAACCGGTCGTGCTCGCCGGGCGCCCAGCTCCGCAGCGGAAGCGCGGAGAGCCGGGCGATCTCGGCGGGCTCGGTGGCGCGGCGGGCCGGCCCCACGGTGACGACGGACCAGCCGCTGCCGGCCGCCGTGTCGATGTCGTCGATCTCAAAGGCCACGATCGTGTCGGAGGCGGCGGTGGCCAGCCGTGACGCCGTCGACGTCTTCACCACGATGTGCTCGCCGTCGAAGACGAAGTTCACCGGCTGCACGGTGGGCAGAGCCTGGAGCGTGAACACGATCCGGCCGATCTTCGATCGGCGCAGCAGGAACCGGCACTCCTCGTCACCGAGGATCTCCATGCCGCTGTGGTCGAGATGCATAACGTCCAGCGTGGAGCATCGGTGACCAAGGTCATCAGGGACTAAGGTCCCTGACCTGACTTCTCGCCGCACGCAGGGTAATACTGGATCCGTGGCTCATGATTCGGGCGCCGGCCCCGACAAGGCGCGGATGATCCTGCCGCAGTTGCAGCTGGACGACCTGCTGTCGGAGCTGCAGTCGAGGCTGGAGGCGGCGCGATCGACGCGTGACCGCGTGCACGCGCTGCTGGAGGCCGTGGTCTCGATCGGCAGCGAACTGGATCTGGAGTCGGTGCTGCGGCGGATCACCGAGGCGGCCACCACCCTCGTCGACGCCCGTTACGGCGCCCTCGGCGTCATCGGTGAAGAGGGCGAGCACCTGGTGCAGTTCGTCACCGTGGGCGTCAGCGACGAGGAGATCGAGGCGATCGGCCACTGGCCGCACGGGCACGGGATCCTGGGTCTGCTGATCCGGGAGCCGCGCTCGCTACGGCTCCCGGACCTCGGGCACCACACCGCCTCCAGCGGATTCCCGTCCAACCATCCGCCGATGCGGACGTTCCTGGGCGTCCCGATCCGCGTGCGGGACGAGGTGTTCGGCAACCTCTACCTGACCGAGAAGGCCGGCGGCGGCCAGTTCGAGGAGGAGGACGAGGTCGTGGTGATCGCGCTGGCCACGGCCGCCGGCGTCGCGATCGAGAACGCCCGCCTGTACCAGGAGACGCGCCGGCGCGAGCGGTGGCTGGAGGCGTCGGCCGAGATCTCCACCGCGCTGCTGTCGGGCACCGACCCGCACGAGGTGACCATCCTGGTCGCGCAGCGGGCGCAGGAGATCGCCGAGGCGGACCTCGCGACCGTGGCGCTGGTGGACGAGGGCAGCCGGCAGTTCGTGGTCGAGGCCGCCCGCGGGGAGGGCGCCGACCATGTGGAGGGGCTGCGGGTGCCGCTGGAGCACTCGGTGGCCGGGCCGGTCTACACCGACGGAACCTCCCTGCGGCTGGTCGACGGGGAGAAGGCGACGCGCGAGGCGAACCTGCCCACGCGGATGCCGATCGGTCCGCTGCTGGTCGTGCCGCTCGGGCTCGGTTCGTCGGCGCGGGGCGTCCTCTCGGTGGTCAACCCGCCGGGCGGGGCGCTGTTCTCGGAGGGGACGCAGCGGCTGCTGGAGGCGTTCGCGGGGCAGGCGGCGGTGGCCCTGGAGCTGGCCGAGCGCCGCCGGGACGCCGAGCGGCTGGTGCTGCTGGAGGACCGCGACCGGATCGCCAAGGACCTGCACGACACCGTCATCCAGCGGCTGTTCGCGACCGCGATGGGGCTGATGGCGGCGATCAAGATCACGCAGAAGCGGGAGGTCGCCGTCCGGGTGCAGCGGGCGGTGGACGACCTGGACGACACCATCCGGCAGATCCGCTCGTCCATCTTCGCGCTGCAGGGCCCCGAGACCGACGAGACGTCGCTGCGCAGCCGGGTGCACGCCCTGGCCGACAGGGCGGCGGAGCATCTGGGGTTCGCGCCCTCGGTGCGGCTGGACGGCCTGCTGGACACCTCGGTCGACGAGGAGATCGGCGAGCAGCTCCTCGCGGTGGTGCGGGAGGCCCTGTCGAACGTGGCCCGGCACGCCCACGCCACCGAGACGTCCCTGAACATCGACGTCGGGGACGACGTCACGGTGCGGGTGCAGGACAACGGCGTCGGCATCACCGAAGGCGGCCGCCGCAGCGGGCTCCGCAACATGGAGGCCCGTGCCGAGGACCTGGGCGGCACGTGCACCGCCGGGCGGCGCCCGGAGGGCGGCACGGTGCTGGTCTGGCGCGTCCCGCTCAAGCCCGCCTGACCCCGTTGCGGCCCGGCTGACAGGGTCAGGGACCGATGCGGTGGTTGTCGAGGCGCGCCCACTCGGCCTCCCACAGCCGGTAGCGGCGCCGGTCGTACCACGCCCGGACGAGCCCGTAGAGGCAGAGCGCGGGCAGTCCCGTGGCGAGGGCGACGCCCGTCCCGGCCACCGCGGTGTGGATGACCGTCTGCGCGTGCCGGCGGGGCGGCGTGATCGAGACGCCGCCGGGCCCGGCCCACAGGATGAGGCGCTCTCCGACAGCGGCTCCCCGCCACGTCGTGTAGTCGTCGGTCCGCCGCGTCCCGTCGGGGTCGGTCCAGGCGACCGTGACCGTGCGCCGTCCCCCCGGGTCCCGCACCCTCACGATGGTGGCCTCGACGCGATGCCGCGTGGCGGCCTGCTGGCGCTCGGCCCTCACCCCCGAGCCGTAGGCGGACTGGACGGCATGGGTGAGCAGCGGAGGTGTCGCGCTGAGGAAGACGATGAGCAGCAGCAGCCCGATCCGCCACTGGAACCGGTCCACATCGCGCCGCAGGTCGTTGCGGTCGAAGCCGCAACTGCGACGCCGGCGGTCGATCCGTGCTGTCCAGTGGCCGGTCCGTGTTCGCATGGTCGTCGCTCCCATGACGCCGTCCCTTCGCCTTCCTTCCATCACGACGCTACGCATCGGGCCCTCGACGGCCGCAGAGGCGGAAGCCCCTCGCGGGAGGGACCTCCCGGGTCCTTCTGCCCGCGGCACGCGGGACCTAGGTCCCGCCGATCGTGCGCCGAAGGTACCTACAGGCCAAGGGCGGTTCAGGATTGAGTCATGGGTGACGAGATCATCGATGCGATGGAAGGTGAGTGGCGATGGCACTCTCCGAGCACAAGACCCACGTGGGGCGGGACACCCTGATCCGGGTGGTGACCCCCCGGCCGCTGACCGAGTCGCACGCCGCCCGTTATGCCTGGGCCGCAGCGCGCTTCGCGCTCGGCTGGGTCTTCCTGTGGGCTTTCCTGGACAAGACCTTCGGACTGGGCCACGAGACCCCCGCAGCCAAGGCGTGGATCGACGGCGGCAGCCCCACCGAGGGGTTCCTGGCGCACTCGCCCGCCGGGCCGTTCGCCGACCTCTACCACGACATCGCGGGAGCGGGCTGGGCCGACTGGCTGTTCATGATCGGTCTGGGCGGCATCGGCGCCGCCCTCATCCTGGGCGTGGGCATGCGGATCGCCGCCGCGGCGGGGGCCGCCCTGCTGCTGATGATGTGGTCGGCGGTCCTGCCCCCGGAGAACAACCCCTTCATGGACGACCACCTGGTCTACGCCATCCTGATCGTCGGACTGGCCCTGGTCAGCGCAGGCGACACCCTGGGCCTCGGCCGCTGGTGGGGCGGGACCCGCCTGGTCAAGCGCCTCCCCTTCCTCAAGTGACCTGATCCGCGAGACGAGGGGCGCTCCCTGCGAGCGCCCCTCGTACGCATGTCCCCGTCCTGGCGGCCGGACGGGGGTCATGCGGCAGGGCGGGTCATGCGGCAGGGCGGGTCAGGCAGGACGCGATGCCGGAGAACGGTCCGGCGGACCCGCGCCGCGGATGGCGGCGAGGGCCTGGTCGACGGCGCGGGGGAGGGCCCCGCCGGTGTCGACGGCGGCCGCCCCGGGCCAGGGCGCGGAGTCCGCGCGCATGGCGGCGGCGATGCCCGCGTCGGCGTCTGAGGGGCCCCGGGGACGGGTCCGCATCCGCTCGGCGCAGAGGGACTCCGGTGCCTCGCAGCGCAGCGCCGTCAGGTGCGCGTGCCCCTGCTCGGCGACGGCGGCGAGGAGCTCCCGGTCGGCCGCGGAGGTCCAGGAGGCGTCCAGGACGACCGTCTCGCCCAACTGGACCAGCCGGGCGGCGCGCGCGGCCATCTCACGGTAGGTGCGCCGGTCCCATTCCGGCGTGTAGATGCCGGAGCCGTAGGGCGCGGCCGCCGGGTCGGCGGGCGCCAGCCCGGCGAGCTCCTTGCGGATCCGGTCGCTGCTGAGCACCGTGCAGCCGAGCCGGTCGGCCAGCGCACCGGCCAGGGAGGTCTTCCCGGTGCCCGGGAGCCCGCCCACCATGATCAGGCCGACGCGGCCGGCGCGCAGATGGCGCAGCGCGACGTCGGCGTAGGCGCGGGCATCGGCTGCCGCGTCCGGCGCGCCCTGGTCGTGGCGCAGGCACGCCACCTTGGCGCGGACGAAGGCGCGGTAGGCCACGTAGTGGTGGCGGAGCGAGGACGGGGCCGGGTCGGCGGCGTACTCGGCGTACCAGCCGAGGAAGCGTTCGGCGTGCTCGGGGGCGCCCAGGCGTTCGAGGTCCATCGCCAGGAACGCGGCGTCGTCCAGACCGTCCAGAAAGCGGAGCCGGTCGTCGAACTCCAGGCAGTCGAGGATCCGGGGGCCGTCGTCCAGGCAGAAGACGTCGCCGGCCAGCAGGTCGCCGTGCCCGTCGACCACGCGGCCGTCGGCGATGCGCGCGTCGAACAGGGGCTTACGGCCGGCGAGGAACTCGTCCGCGAGGTCCTCGGTCTCGGCGGCGGCCCCGGCGTCCAGGACGGCGCCCTGGAAGGGCCGGGCCTGCTCGAAGCTGTCGTGCCAGCGGCCCCGGACGGCGTCGCGGGTCTCCTCGGCCGCGATGCGGGGGCCGCGCGGCGCCCTGGCATGCCAGGCGGCCAGGATCCGGGCCGTGTCGCGCAGCGCGTCCCGCACCGGCGCGCCGGCCCTGACCAGGGTGGACAGGCGCCGCTCGGCGGGCATCCGCCGCATCACGACCAGGTGGTCGCAGGCGCCGCCGTCGGGCCCGTGCACGTCGGCGACGCCGAGATAGACGTCGGGGGCGAACCGCCGGTTCAGCCGGACCTCCTCGTGGCACGCGCGCTCGCGCAGCTCACGGGTGCTGAAGTCCAGGAACCCCAGGTCCACCGGCTTCTTCAGCTTGTAGGCGCGGTCTCCGGCGAAGAAGACCATGCCGATGTGGGTCTCGGCGACGGCGGCGTCCTCCATAGGCCTCATGCCCTCGGGCAGGGGGCGGGGCCGGTGTCCTCGGAGACCGTCACGACGCGCCGGGTCACGACGTCCCCGACTGCGCGTCGTTTCATGACTTCCCTCCCGGGTTCGCCGCGGGGCCTCAGAGGTTCTCGCCGGCGGTGGCCCCCTGGTCCGCGCAGATCACGACCTCGCACCGCGCCCGCTCCCGCACGACAGGGACGGTGTCGCCGCCGAGCGGGTTGCCGTGCTCGGAGTGCGCCCGGGCGCCGACCACAAGCAGCTCGGCACGCGCGGCCGCTTCGGCCAGCACTACGCCCGGCTCCCCGTGCAGGACGCGCAGCCGGGTGGTCAGGTGCCGGGAGCGTGGGATCAGGCGGGCTACCAGGCGGCGCAGCCGCAGCCACTCCCGGATCGCGTGGAACGGGCGCCGGGCCGGGGCGTCGCCGGGCTCCATGATGCGGACCACGTCCAGGCGCGCGTGGCGTTCGGACGCCTCGCGGGCGGCCCGGCGCAACGCGGCCATGGAGTTGGGGGAACCGTCCACTCCGACGACGACGGAACGTTGTTCGGGCACGACCCACATCAGCGACCTCCTCAGTCACCCCCACCTTCCCGCCCGGGACGTTCCGCGGGTCAGTGCCGAGCGTCCCCCCGAACCGGGACTTTCGGCCCGATCCGGGCACCGCTCGGTGCGGCGAGATCATCCGGTGGCTCCCGGATGTAGGACGGCCTGCGCGGCGACGAAGGTCGCGACGGCGAAGACCAGGTAGGCGAACCAGCGCCGCAGCCGGTCGGCGTCCAGGCGCCGGGCGAGGCGGGCGGCGGCGAGCGAACCGGCGACGGCGGCCAGGGTGAACGCCGCGATGACGCCGTAGTCCAGCGTCGCGTCCCCGGCGTGCGCGGCGAAGCCGGCGATCGAGTTGACCACCACGATGACCAGGGAGGTGCCGACCGCGGCGGCCATCGGCAGGCCGAGCCCGACGACCAGGGCCGGGATGATGAGGAAGCCGCCGCCGACGCCGAACAGACCGGTCAGCACGCCGACGGCCGCACCCGCGCCGATCGACTTGGGCAGGCAGGAGCGCCAGTCGACGCCGCCGCCGGGAAGGGCGCACGCCCCGCCCAGCCGGTCGCCTCCGGCCAGCATCCGCCAGCCGGCCGCCACCATGAGCGCGGCGAAGCCGAGCAGGACGGCCTGGTCGGGCAGGAGGCGGTTCAGGGCGGCGCCGCCGAAGGCGGCCACCGCTCCGGCCGCGCCGAAGACGCCGGCGATCCGCCAGCGCACCTGCCCGGCGTGGACGCGGGGCAGTGCGGCCGTGGCGGAGGAGATGCCCACGACCAGCAGGGACGCCGGAACCGCCGAGGCCAGCGGCAGGCCCGCCCCGTAGACGAGGGCGGGGACGGCGAGGATGGAGCCGCCGCCGCCGAGCAGCCCCAGCAGGATGCCGATGAGGGCACCGAGGACGAGCGCGATCAGCATGTCCTCATCTCCCTGGCGGACATGGACTTCGGGTCATGCGCGGTCCGGGGCCAGGGCGCTCAGGACGGCGTCCATGTCGCACTTCGGCCCGCGGTTGTAGGGGAGCTTGGACAGGGCCATCCCCATGGCGCAGGTGTTGGACAGGGCGGCGAAGGTGAGGCCCCCGCCGATGCCCGCGGCGAGCCACTTGGCGCGCGGGACGGTCGTGCTGGCCAGGACCGAGCCGAGCACGATCGAGCCGGCGACCAGGCGGACCTGGCGTTCCAGGTCCCAGCGGGAGCGTCCCGCGGCGACCGGCTGGCCCGCGGCCTGCCAGGCGCCGATGCCGCCGTGCAGGACGCGCAGGCCGGGGAGGCCCGCGGTCGCCAGCGCCTGCGAGGCCTGGCCGGCCCGCTGCCCGGAGCGGCAGACGAGCACCACCTGCTCGTCGAGGTGGGCGCGCAGTTCGGCGCGGTGCTCGCGCAGCAGGTCGAGAGGCACGTTGTAGGAGCCTCGGATGTGGCCGGTCTCGAACTCGCCCGGCGTCCGGACGTCGATGAGCCGCGGCCGGTCATCTGAGTCCAGGAGTTCGCGCAGGGCGGGGACGTCGACGGTGGGCGAGGTGGTCACGAGGTCTTCTCCCGCGTGTCGTGGTGATGGGGGATCGGTGCTGGTCGGTGCTGGTCAGTAGTCGGTGATGGTGAGGCCCGCGGGCGCGGCTTCGGAGTAGGCGTCGTCGATGTGCACGGTCCGGCGACCGGCCCGCTGGAGCAGGCTGGTGGCGGCGGCGGCCCGGTAGCCGGAGCCGCAGTGCACCCAGATGGTTCCGTCGGGCAGTTCGTCCAGCCGGGCGGTCAGCTCGGGCAGCGGGATGTGGACGGCGCCCTCGATGTGCCCGTCCCTCCACTCGTTGGTCATGCGCACGTCCAGCACGACGTCCGGCGCGGGCAGGTGCCGGGGGAGGCGGCCGGAGCGGACGGCGGCCAGGTCGGTGAACGTCGCGACGGGCGTCGCCCGCAGCCGGGCGGCGTCGCCGCCGGCCCACTGCTCGGGCTCCCCGGAGGAGGCCGCGGCCGGGCGGTCGATGCCGATGCGCGCCAGCTCCCGCTGGGCGGCGGCGATCTGCTCGGGGCCGTCGCCGAGCAGGGTGAGGGGCGCGCCCCACGGCGCCAGCCAGCCGAGCCACGTCGACATCGCGCCGTCCAGGCCGAAGCTGAGGGTCCCGGCCAGGTGCCGCTGGGCGAAGGCCTTGCGGGAGCGCAGGTCGACGACCCATTCCCCGGCCGCGATGCGGTCGCGCAGCTCGGCGGGGTCGGCGGTCCGGGCGGGAGTGAGGTCGAGCAGGTCGGCGCCGGCGCTGTTGCGGACCCCCATGTGCGCGTAGTAGGCGGGATAGGCGTCGAGCCCGTCCAGGGTCTGGGTGACGAAGTCGTCGGCCTCCAGCCGCAGCGCCGGGTTGGCCCTCCGCTCCCGGCCGATGGTCGAGGACGCGGCGTCGGACTGGCTCGCCGAGCAGAAGCTTCCGAAGCCGTGCGTGGGCCAGACGTGCGCGCCGTCGGGCAGCTGGTCGGCCAGCCGGCGCGCCGACGCGTGCTGCCGCTCGGCGAGCAGGTGGGCGTGCTCGGAACCGAGGAGGTCGGTGCGGCCGGTGGTGCCGAACAGCAGCGACCCGCCCGTGAAGACCCCTTCCGGTCCGTCGGGACCGGACAGGATGTAGGACACGTGGTGGAAGGTGTGCCCGGGGGTGGCCACGGCGCGGATGCGCAGCGCGTCGGAGAGGGCGACCTCGTCGCCGTCGGACAGCGCGGTCCGCTCGAACTCGACGCCCTCGTCGGACGAGAGCAGGTATGCCGCTCCGGTCGCCCTGGCCAGCGCCAGCCCGCCGGAGACGTAGTCGTTGTGCAGGTGGGTCTCGGCCACGTGCGTGATGCGGACGTCCAGCCGCCCGGCCAGGGCCAGGAAGCGGTCGATGTCGCGCTGCGGGTCGACCACCAGCGCCACCCGCCCGTCGTGGGCGAGGTAGCTGCGGTCGCCCAGGGACGAGGTCTCGACTACCTGGACATCTACCATCTGCGTTCACTCCTTATACCCCGGGGGGTATCCGCCGGTCAGATCGCGGCCATGGTCGTACCCCCTCATCGCCCGATGAGGGGAGGCCGTCCCGCCGCCTTCAGGAAAGGGCGAGGAAGAGTTTCTCCAGGCGCTCGGCGCTGATCGGCGGCTTCTCGCCGCGGTCGGCCGCCGCCTGGCAGTGCCGGAGCCCGGTTGAAATGATCTTGAAGCCGGCCCGGTCGATCGCCTTGGACACCGCCGCCAGCTGGGTCAGCACCCGCTCGCAGTCGTCGGCGTTCTCGATCATCGAGATCACCCCGCCCAGCTGGCCGTGCGCCCGCCGGAGCCGGGTCAGCGCGTCCGCCAGGGCGGTCGCGTCCATCTCCAGATGCTCCTCCACCTTCCACCTCCGGCGCCCAACATACCCCAGGGGGTATCCGCCTGTGCGTGAGGTACCTCACCTGGCCCCGGGACTTCCGGCAGGACCTTCGGCTCTACCTGCGAAGACTCCCGAACTCGAAACTGGGGGCCAAGCGAGGAACCGCCAGCAGAGGAGGTGGCACCGATGAGCGAGATGCTGGTCGTCCACCGGGAGGACGACGCCTTCGCAGTGATCGTCCGCGACCACGTGATCCACGTGGACCAGCCGTACATGGGGGGAGGAATGGACGCCGGGCCGACGCCGGTCGAGTTGTTCGTGGCGTCCCTGGCCGCGTGCACCGCGCACCACGCCCGGCGCTACCTGAAGGCGCGCTGCCTGCCCGCGAACGGGCTGGAGGTCGCCGTCGAGTACGCGATGAGCCCGGAGGGCCCCGCCCGGGTGTCGCACGTGGAGCTGCGCCTGCGGCCTCCCGTCCGGCTGCCCGACCGGGACGTGGGCGGCCTGATGGCGGCCGTCATGGCCTGCACCGTCCACAACTCGATCCTCGACACCCCGCGCATCG
The DNA here is from genome assembly GCF_040639875.1 of Actinomadura sp. NPDC023710. Taxonomy (NCBI): domain Bacteria; kingdom Bacillati; phylum Actinomycetota; class Actinomycetes; order Streptosporangiales; family Thermomonosporaceae; genus Actinomadura; species Actinomadura sp. NPDC023710. The sequence continues at coordinate 166,076 of NZ_JBFAGB010000006.1, read as the reverse complement.
GCGTGCGCCTGGAGAGCGAGCTCACGGCCGCCTGAGCGGGGCGCCGGAGGTCCCGTCGCCAAGGGTCGTTCGGCCCTGGGGAGGGGGCGCGACGGGCGGTGCAATGAAGGCGGACCGATGAGGAGTGCGTCATGAGCCACGTGGTCGTCGGATACGACGGAACGAGCGAGAGCGAGCGTGCTCTGCGCTGGGCGGTGGAGGAGGCCCGGCTCCGGCGGGTGCCGCTGACGGTGTGCCATGCCTGGCGGTGGCCGTACCCGGTCGGTCACATCGACCGCGAGGGCGTGACCATCGTCCGCCGGATGGCGGAGCACATGCTCGACCACGGTGTGGCGCTGGCGCATGACCTGGCTCCCGCTCTGAAGGTGCGCAGGCGGCTGGCCACCGGGGGGCCCTCCGGGGCGCTGCTGAACGAGGGGCCGGACGCCGAACTGATCGTCATCGGCTCGCACCCGCCGGAGGAGATGCACGTCGGGTCCACGGCGCTGCGGGTGCCGGCCCGGGCCGACCGCCCCGTGGCGGTCGTGCGCTCGGCCGCCCCCCGCGACGGTCTGGTGGTCGTGGGCGTGGACGGTTCCCCGGGGGCGGACGCCGCGCTGGCGTTCGGATTCGAGGAGGCGGTGCTGCGCGGCTGGCGGCTGCGCGCGGTGTACGGGTGCTGGGAGCCCGGCGCCGTCCCCGATGGCGACCTGTCGCTGTTCGACGATGAGGACAAGCTCCGCCACGTGTGCGGAGCGGTGCTGGAACGGGCGGTCGCGCCCTGGCTGGTCAAGAACCCCTTCGTCCAGGCGACGACGTCGCTGGTGCTCAGATCGCCCCGTGAGGCCCTGCTGGAGGCGGCGGAGGAGGCGACGCTGACGGTGGTGGGCGCGCGAGGCACCGGCGCCGTCAGGCCTCTGACACTCGGCGCGACGAGCGACGCGCTGCTCAAGCACGCGCCCTGCACGGTCACGATCGTGCCGCAGTGGTTCGGCTGACGCCGGGCGGCGAGGAACACCGAAGGTAGGCGAGCCAAGTGAGCATGGTGACCGCGGCCGATCTGGCCGGAGAGGCGTTCTTCGACGGTATGCGGAGCCTGGACCTGACCAGGCTCGCGAAGGCGGCCCGGCACACCGACATCCCCGCGGGACGGCGCATGTTCGCGGAGTCCGCCGCGGCGGAGCGGTTCTGGCTCCTCCTCGACGGGAGCGTGGCCGTCGACCTGCACGTCCCCGAGGGCGGGACGCTCGTCATCGACACCTTCGGGCCCGGATCGGTGGTGGGCTGGTCATGGCTGTTCCGTCCGCACCGCTGGCGGTTCGGCGCGTTCGCGAGCACGCCCGTCCAGGCGATCGAGTTCGACGGCCGGCTGGTCCGGACGCTGAGCGCGGTCGACCCGTCGCTCGGGTACGAGCTGACGCGCCGCTTCGCCGAGCAGGTCGTGGGCCGCCTGGAGGCGACCCAGACCCGGCTCGCCGAGGCCGCCCCCGAAACCCTCGACCGGGCGGTGTGACCCCTCACGCTGTGCGGACGTCCTGCTCGGCGGTGAGCCATGGCGCCACTTCTTCGGGGAGCCGGCGCCGCTTCAGTCGTGGGGGCGGACGACGGCGACGGGGCAGTGGGCGTGGTGGATCACGCCGTGGCCGACCGACCCGAGGGGGAACGACCGGCCCCGGGACCCGACCACGATCAGGTCGGCCTCCGCGGACGCCCGCGCGAGCATCTGGACCGGGTGGCCGACGACCACGTCTTCGACGACCTTGAGGTCGGGGTGCCGCCGCAGGGCCGCGTCCCGTCCGGCGCGCAGCACCGGGTTCCAGGCGTCCACCAGTGACGCGGTGTCGCCGCCCGTGCCGCCGGGCGTGGGCTTCGTGGGGGTCTCCAGGACGTGCAGGATGTGGAGTTCCCCGCCGAGGCGCGCGGCCTCGTCGGCCGCCCAGCCGATGGCGCGGTCGGAGGGGGCGGACCCGTCGGTTCCGACCAGGATCGCCGTTCGTTGCGTGGACATGTGCTTCTCCTGTGGGGGGATCGGGGGATCAGCGCCCGGCGGCGGGCGTCAGCGGTGGGAGCAGGAGCAGTTCGTGCGCCCGCTTTGCCGTCGGCGCCGGTTCGCCGTGGTCGGGGGTGTCCAGGGGAGCGTCCTCCACGGCGGCGGCCAGCAGCCGGGCCGCTTCGGCGAGCGCGGCCACCTGCCGCTCCAGCACCGCGACGCGGTGCTCCAGAGCCAGGGCGGACGAACCATGGGAGATCTGCCTCGCCATCGCGAAGCTCCTTAAGCTCGGCGAGCCGCCCCGGTGGCGGCCACGGTGCCGACTCAAGCGTCGATCGCGCACCCGCTCGATCGTAGGGACCTTCGTCCCCGTTTCGACGGCGACGGTCCTTTCGTCCCGGCCGCGCCCTCACGCCCGATCGCAAGGAAGCAGGGCGATGTCCCCGAAGCCGGGCGTCCACCACGGGCGGCCCCCGGACGTCACGCCGAGCGCCTCGATCCCCGGGCGGGCCTCCGCCCAGGCGCGGGCCGCGCCGCCCATGGCGAAGGCCGCGGTGGCGAGCGCGTCGACCTCGGTGAGGTGGCGCCCGACCAGCGTGACGGAGGCGAGGCCCGCGGCGGGACGACCGGTGCGAGGGTCGAGGATGTGCCGGCCGCGCTCGGCGGTGCCCGAGGTGGCGACGGCGATGTCGCGACCGGACACGACGGCGATGAGCCCGGTCCTGTCGCGGGGGTCGGCGATGCCGATCCGCCAGGGCTCTCCGGGCCCGGCCTCGCCGCGCGCCTGCACGTCGCCGCCGCCGTTCACGCAGTGGTCGTGCGCGCCGGCGTCGTGGAGGATCGTCGAGGCCCGCTCGATGGCCCAGCCCTTGACCACGCCGCTGGGGTCGAGCCGGCCCCCCGGTTCGCAGGTGAACGCGCCGCCGGTGACCCGTTCGAACTCCGCGCCGAGGCGCAGGACCTCGGCGACCTCGGGATCGCATCCGCCGACCCCGACGCGGCCGTCCGCCAGGCGCGTGACCTGGCTGTCGGGGCGGTAGGGGGAGAAGACGCGGTCGACGTGGTGCAGCCAGGCGACGGCCCGCGCGAGGGCCGCGGTGACGGACGGCGAGCGCGGCGTGCGGATGTCGAAGGAGAACACCGTCCCCATCACGTGCTCGACGTGGCGGATCCGCTCAGGCACGGGCACGGTCCAGGGCGCTTTGCAGGGAGGTGATGTATCCCTCGCTGGTGTAGGTGGCGCCGGAGACGGCGTCGATGTGCGCGTCGCCCGCCGCGAGGGCCTCCTCGGTGAGCTGCGGGAGGGCGAAGGACGCGATCTCGCGGTCGCGGCCGTTCTCCGACGGGGAGCGAAGGACACGGACGGCGCTGAGGCGGCCGCCCGACATCGTGATCTCGACCTGGACCGGGCCGTAGCGGGTGTCGACGCTCTGTCCCCGGTAGGTCCCGTCCGCCGGGTTCGCTCCGCCGCTCGTCCCCCTGCTCGTCGCGCCGCCCGCGGTGGGCGGCGGCGTGGCGGAGTCCTCCTGCTGGTGCGGTTTCAACGACAGCAGCAGCACGACCCCCGCGATCGTCGCGCTCGTTGTGAACAGGGCTCGGCGCATGTGGTCCGGTCCTCTCAGAACTCGAAGGATTCGGATCGGACGTGGCGGCGTCGCACGCCGGCCTGCCTGAGCGCGCGCCGGGCGGCGGCCATCATGCCGGGCGGCCCGCACAGGTAGACGTCCCGGTGCCGGATGTCGGGGACGAGGCCGCCCAGCGCACGGCCGTCCAGCGACAGGGAGTAGTGGGACGGCTCGTCGACGAAGTAGTGGGCGCGGGCGCCGCGGAGGCGGGCGATCTCGTCCAGCTCGCCGCGCAGGGCCAGATCTTCGGGCCGGCGGGCGAGATAGACGAGGGTCACGTCGCCGGGCAGGGTCTCGAACAGCGTCCGCAGCGGGGTGATGCCGACGCCGCCGGCGATCAGCAGGGCCCGGTCGTGGTCCGGCCGCGCCCCGGTGAACCCGCCGTAAGGCCCCTCCGCCCAGACCCGCGTCCCGGGGCGGAGCCGGGCCAGCGCCCGGCTGTGGCCCCCGGCGGCCTTGACGGTGATCCGGAGCCGGTGCCCGCGGGGCGGCTCGGACAGCGAGTAGGGGTTGGCCGTCCACCGCAGGCCCGGGGCGAGGAACCTCCAGCGGAAGAACTGGCCCGGTTCGGCGCGCAGTTCGTCCAGGTGGCGGCCGCTCATGTAGACCGAGACGATCCCGGGCGCCTCGGCGTGGACGGCGGTGACACGCAGGCCGTGCCGGATCCCGCGCACGGCGGGCATCAGGAACCGGAACCAGGCGAGGACGACGGCGACGCCGATGTACAGGGTGTACCAGGCCGCCTTCGCCCAGGGCGATCCGGCGAACTGGGCGCCGTTGGCGAGCTGGTGCGAGAACGCCAGGAAGACGGCCAGGTAGGTGGCGAAGTGCAGGTAGTGCCACGTCTCGTAGCGCAGCCGCCGCCGGGCCGCCCTGGCGGAGGTGATCCCGACGCCGAGGAGGAGCAGGAACCCGGCCGTGCCCCTGAGCATCTCGGGGTAGTCGACGACCACCGTCGCCGTCTCGTGGACGATGTCGGTACGGGCCGTCACCGCGTACCCCCAGATGATCAGGAGGGCGTGCGCCAGCACGAGGCAGACGGTGTACCGGCCGCCCATCGCGTGCCAGCGGGCCAGCCGGTCGGTGCCCACGCCCCGTTCGAGCGCCGGCACGCGGGCCATCAGGGCCAGCAGGACGGCGCACCCGTATCCCGCCAGCAGCCCGGTGACGCGCCCCGCCTCCGTCAGCCAGCCGTCCAGGCCGGTGACCGGGCCGGTGCTCCGCCACCACAGCGCCAGCACCGCCACCGCCCCGGCGTGGACCAGCACCTGCGGCCACCCGTGCGGGAGGCGCCACGACGGCCGCCTGACCTGCGGGGACGGCCGCATGATGTCGTACCTGGTCGTCGTCATGGCGGCCACCCTGCCAGCGCAGTTTCTGAGTTCCCTCTGACACCATGGGAGAAGGCGCCTCTCAGAGCCTTTTCAGAGGGAAGGCAGAGGTTGGAGAGGGATGCTGGCCGGACCATGACAAAGGACGAACCCGCGGTCGCGGGCCTGCGGCGGGCCGACGGGACGCCCGTGCGGGTCCTCGTCGTCGACGACGAACCGGACCTGGCGGAGGTGCTGTCGCGCGTGCTGGCCTCGGAGGGCTGGGCGGTGCGGACGGCGGGCGACGGCGCGGGCGCGCTCGCCGCCGCGCGCGACTTCCACCCCGACGCCGTCGTACTGGACGTGATGCTCCCCGACATCGACGGCCTGCAGGTGCTGCGGCGGCTGCGCGCCGACACGCCCGACGTGTGCGTGCTGTTCCTGACCGCCAAGGACGCCGTCGAGGACCGCATCGCCGGCATCACCGCAGGCGGCGACGACTACGTGACCAAGCCGTTCAGCCTGGAGGAGGTCCTGGCGCGGCTGCGGGGGCTGCTGCGCCGGGCGGGCATGGCGCGGCAGGTCGACGCCGGCCGGCTGCTCACCGTCGGCGGCCTGGCCATGGACGAGGACGCCCGGGAGGTGACCCGCGACGGCGAGGTCGTGGAGTTGACGCCCACCGAGTTCGAGCTGCTGCGGTTCCTCCTGCGCAACCCGCGCCGGGTCCTCAGCAAGGCCCAGATCCTCGACCGCGTCTGGGCCTACGACTTCGGTGGCCAGGCCCACGTCGTCGAGCTGTACATCAGCTACCTGCGCAAGAAGATCGACGCGGGCCGGACGCCGATGATCCACACCGTGCGCGGCGTCGGGTACGTGCTGAAACCGGGGCCGGGGGCTTCGTGAGGGGCCCGCGCACGCTGCGGGCCCGGCTCACCGCCGGGCTGCTCGTCCTGCTGGCGCTGAGCTGCCTCGCCGTGGGCATCGCCACCGCGACCGCGCTCGACCGGTTCCTCATGGGGCGGCTGGACGAGCAGCTGACCGCGTCCGGCGGGCGGTTCCCGGCGAGCCTCGAACACGAGCGGCGCCATGACGCCGACGACCGTCCGGACACCCGTGGGCAGGCGCCGGGGACGTTCGGCGCGCGGCTGTTCGGCCGGACGGTGACGCAGGCCGCGGTCGTGCGCGACAGCTCCGACGAGCCCGTGCCGCTCGACGCGGCGGACCGGCGCGCCCTGGCCGCCCTCCCGCCCGATGGCCGGGCGCGCTCGCTCGACCTGTCGGGGCTGGAGGAGTACCGGGTGATGGCGGTCCGCGGCGACGACGGGGACGTCCTGGTCACCGGGCTGCCGCTGCGGCCCGCCGAGGAGACGCTGCACCGCGTCATCCTGGTGGAGGCGATCGTCTTCGCGGCCGTGCTCGCCGCCGCCGGGATCGCGGCGGCGGCCTGGGTCGGACTGGCCCTGCGCCCGTTGCGGCGGGTCGCCGCGACCGCGTCCCGGGTCACCGAGCTGCCGCTGGCCAGCGGGGAGGTGGCGATGCCCGAGCGCGTCCCCGACACCGACCCCGGCACCGAGGTCGGGCAGGTCGGCGCCGCGCTGAACCGGATGCTCGGCCACGTCGAGAACGCGCTGGCCCGCCGGCATGCCGGCGAGGAGCGGCTCCGCCGCTTCGCCGCCGACGCGAGCCACGAGCTGCGCACCCCCGTCGCCGCGATCCGCGGCCACGCCGAACTCGCCCTGCGCACGGCCGAGCCCGTTCCGGCGGGGGTGCGGCACGCGCTGGGGCGCATCGAGGCCGAGTCGGTCCGGATGTCAGAACTCGTCGACGACCTGCTGCTCCTCGCCCGCCTGGACACCGGCCGCCCGTTGGAGACGGGCCCGGTGGACCTGACCCGCATCATCTTGGACGCCACCGCCGACGCCCGCGCCGCCGGCCCCCGGCACCGCTGGGAACTGGTGCTCCCGGAGGAACCGGTGACCGTCACCGGGGACGCCCGGCGCCTCCACCAGCTGGTCGCCAACCTGCTCGCCAACGCGCGCGCCCACACGCCCCCGGGTACCCACGTCACCGTGCGGCTCGCGGTCCGGGAGGACGCCGTGCGGCTCGACGTGGAGGACGACGGTCCCGGCGTCCCGGCCGGCCTGCGCGAGGAGATCTTCCAGCGGTTCGTCCGCGCCGACCAGGGCCGGTCCCGCAGCGCGGGCGGCACGGGACTCGGACTGGCCATCGTCCAGGCGGTGGCCGCCGCCCACGGCGGCCGCGCCGAACTCGTCGAGGGGGAGCACACGCTGTTCCGCGTGACCCTTCCGAACTCGGAGGCCGAAGACCCGCAGATGGGGCCCCAGCGCTGAATCACCGCCGCGCCGTGCGGGCGTCCTTGTACTGCTCCGTGCTCGCCACGCGGGCGCGCAGCCGGGTGCCGGCCAAGCTGATCGCCTCCGGCATCGAGGCCGCCGCGGCGTGCGCGTTGAGCGGAAGGCCATTGAGGTCCACCCGGAACGAGACCAGATGGGGGCGGGGCACGGCGGGGTCGTGCAGGACGCTGAGCGCGGCCTTGGCGTACAGGACGGGGCGCGGCGCGTGCGCCAGAGCCCGGGCGACGCATTCGCGGGCCGCCGCGTGCTCAGCCGAGGGCCAGGATCCGCGTGACCAGTCGAGCGGTCCGGCCGCCTTCCTGCTCCGCCACGTCGAGCGCCGTCCCGACGTCGAGGTCGTCGAGGAGGGCCCGCGTCACGGCGGCCTCCGCCGCGGGGGAGGAGCGGCCGCGGCCCGCCGCGGCGAGGAGGCGGTCCAGGGCGGCCGCGGCGCCTTCGAGGGCGTCGGGCGTGTAGTCCCACTCCTGCGCCCAGGGCTCGGCGAGGAGCATGAACCGGACGGCCGGGGCCGGGTGGTCCTGGATCAGATCGGAGACCAGCACCAGGTTGCCGGTGGACTTGGCCATCTTGGCGCCGTCCCGGCAGACCGTCCCGACGTGCAGCCAGGCCCGGGAGAACGGCCGCACGCCGGTCAGCGCCTCGGCGATGGCGGCCTCGTAGGCGTGGTGGGGGAACCGCAGGTCGACGCCGCCGGCGTGCAGGTCCAGTGCCGGGCCGAAGGTCGTCATGGCCATCGCGGAGCACTCGGCGTGCCAGCCGGGCCGTCCCGCGCTCCAGGGACTGGGCCAGGCCGGCTCGCCCGACCGCGACGGCCGCCAGAGCGCGACGTCGAACGGGTCCTCCTTGCCGGGGTCGTCGGGCGCGTCGCCGTACTCGGCGAGGAGTTCGCGTGCCCGGCCGGCGTCGAGGTGGGCGCGCCCCGGGACCTCGCCGCCGCGGAAGTAGACCGCGCCGTCCCGCATGTACGCGTGGCCGGAGGCGAGGAGGCCCTGGGCGAGTGCGACGACCTCGCCGACATGGTTGTGCGCACGGGGCTGGTGGTCGACGGCGTGGACGCCGAGGGCCTCCAGATCGCGTTCGAAGTAGAACTGCTGGACGGCGGCGAAGCTGTCGTACGGGCTGCCCGCTCGGTGCGCGGCCTGGTCCAGCACGTCGTCGACGTCGGTGACATTGCGGCACACGCGCACCTCGCCGCCGGCGTGCCGCAGGACCCTCGCGGCGACGTCGGCCCAGACGAACGTGCGCGCATGGCCGAGGTGGGTCGCGTCGTACGGGGTGATCCCGCAGACGTACATGCGGGCGGGGCCGACGACGGGGAGGGGACGGCCGCCGATCCGCAGCGTGCGGCCGGGCGAGTTGAGATCCACGAGAGCGCCGCTCCTCAGGGTGGAAGAACCGGTTGCTCCTCTCTGTCCTACCCCGCCGGGCCCTTCCGGGCCGGGGGACGAAGGTCCCGACGACCGGTGACCTTGGGATCCTGACCGACCGGGCCGGGCGCGGGGCGCTCGAACGCGGTCACCCGATCTGGAGGGGGTGTCGTTCTCGGCGAAGAACATCCCCGCGTCCAGCGTGTTCATCCGCTGCATCGTGCGCCTCCGGCGTGGCGTCTCGGGTCTGCTAGGCCGAACGGGAGCGGCGGTCGAAGTCCGCCCATTCCTCGTCCCACCGCCGGTAGCGGCGCTTGTCGCAACCCCAGCGGACCATGAGGTAGACGGTGAGCAACGGCAGGCCCGTCACCGCCACGACCGCCGCGGCGGAAGACACGTCGTCACCGACCGTCCGCGCGTGTTTCCGCGGGCCCACCTCCTCCAGGCTGTGGCCGGGGGCCGTCCAGAGCACGCGGTGCTCGCCGACCGCGGTCGCGCGCCAGCTGGTGTACCGGCCGGTGTGCGGAGCGCCGTCCGCACCGGTCCAGATCACGGTGACCTCGCGCCCGGACTGCAGTGGCGTGGCCCCGACCACCGTCGCGTCGACCCGGTGGCGTGTCGCGGCCTCGTACCGTTCGGCGCGGACCCCCGCGGCGTGGACGGACCAGACGACGTGGGCGCAGGCGACCGGGGTGACGACCAGGAAGAGCAGCAGCAGAAGCAGCCCGACGCGCCACTGGGTCCGATCCACTTTCCGGCGCAGGGCGTTGTCGTCGAACCCGCAGCGGCGCCGCAGGCGGTCCGCGCGTGTCCTGGCGTCCGGAGCCTTCATGCCTGCTCCCCGGGTCGATGACCGAACGACCTCGGAAGTCGCCCGGAACGGCTCATACCGGCAGCCTTTCCCAGAGACGGGCCGCGCACCACGGACCGATGTCCTCGCCACGCGACCCAAAGGTCCCTTTTTTGGGGTCGGGTCGTCGGCGCGCCCCGGTCAGAAGGACGAACGTCCCTGGCCGACGTGGCCAAGGACTCTGCGGAGCCGGGCCGCTGCTCGCCAGCGTGGAACAGAGCGGTCATCGACAGGGGAGGAAACGTGATGAGCATGAGGGTGCGCGGTACCGCGCTCGCCTACGGCGCGACCGCCGCCTATGCGGCCGCGCTCCGCCCCGCTCTCCTGTCCTGGGGGGCCACCGACACGGAAGCGGACACGTCGTATCCGAGCGACGAGCTGATCGAGAACGCGACGAGCCGGTCCACCATGGCGGCCTCGCTGCCCGCGCCGCCGGAGGCGGTCTGGCCGTGGCTGGTGCAGATGGGATGCGGACGGGCCGGCTGGTACAGCTGGGACCTGTTCGACAACGGCGGGCGTTCGAGCACGGACCGCATCGTCCCCGAGTGGCAGGACCTGGCGGTGGGCGACCGCGTGCCCACGGTCCCGAGCGGGGCGAGCTACTTCCGCGTCGAGGTCCTCGATCCGGGCAGGACCCTGGTGCTGCGGAGCGACCTGGAACTGCCGTCCGGGAGGTCGTTCGACCCGCGCGGACCGATGCCGCGGGCGTACGCGGACGGGATCTGGGCCTTCCACCTCCGCCGGCTGCCCGACGGGTGCACGCGGCTGATCGTCCGGACGCGCGGCCGCGGGGTGCCTTCGATGGCGAACCGGCTGTTCACCTGGATCCTCGGCGAGCCGGCGCACTTCATCATGCAGCACAGGCAGTTCCATGAGCTCCGCCGGCGCGTCGCCCGCCGCGAGTTCGCCGGGGCGGAGGGCACGGAGGGCGCGGAGGGAGCGGAGGCCGACCGGGCCCGCCGCGGGGACCTTCGGCTCCTCCGGTGACCGGTTCGCCGCACACGTCCCGGGCCTGAGGCGAACGAAGGACCTTCGTCCCTGGTCCGGACGCCCGCGGCGAGGTGGAATGTAATCGGGCGAGGGAAGTCGAGCAGAAAGGGACGGAGAAGTGGGAGACCACGCACCGTCCATCTCGAAACGCTGCCTAAGCGGCGGAGGGCTTCTCCCGCCCCTTTCACGTTGTGCGGACGCCGTTTCCCGGCCATTGGCCGGGAAACACGTTCACGGGCGCATCGGTTCCGGCACGGAGGTTCGCGATGTCTGACCGAGGCGGCGCACGCGAAGTGGTCGTCGGATTCGACGGATCGGTTCACGCCATGCAGGCGCTGGACTGGGCGCTGGACGAGGCGGAGCTGCGCGGATCGCCGTTGGCGCTGTGCCACGCGTGGCACTGGCCCTACCAGGGAGTCGCCCCCGAACTGGAGGAGGCGGGCCGGCGGTCTCTGCACGAGGCGGCGCAGCACGTGCTGGCCCACGGCGTCGAGTGCGCCCGGCAGCGCACGGCCGGGGTCGTGGTGAGGCCCGTGTCGGAGGAGGGATCGGCGGCGGAGCGCCTCACGGAGCTGTCGGCCGGCGCCGAGCTCCTCGTGCTCGGGTCCCGCGGGCTCGGGCGGCTGGCGCGCGTGCCGGTCGGCTCGGTCGCCGCGCACGTCGCCATGCACGCGCGCTGCCCGGTCATCGTGGTCAGGGGCGTCGGCGCGCTGCCCCGGCCCGGGGAGCCGAGGCCGGTCGTGGTCGTGGTGGACGGCTCGCCCGCGGCGGACGGCGCGCTCTCGTTCGCCGCCCGCGAGGCGGAGTCGCGGCAGCTGCCCCTGAAGATCGTCTACTCGGGCGCCGAGGGCGCGGCGTCGCCGGGTGCCGCGCTCCGGGGCTCCACGGTCCACGATCCGGTGGAGCGGGCCGTGGCGGTGATCGAGGAGCGGCACCCGGACGTCCTGACACATCCGGAGAACCCCCTCGCGCCCCCGCCCGAAGCGCTGCGGGAGGCCGCGCAGGAGGCGCGTCTCCTGGTGGTCGGGGCCGCGCATCCCGCGTTCGGCTCGGTCGCGCAGTGGCTGCTGTACAACGCGGTCTGCCCGATCGCGGTGGTGACGCGGCCGGCATGAGGAATCTGTGCCTGCCCGCATCGGCCGGCCCTACGTTCTCCCTCTATTTCGATCGCTCCGGGACGCGGCGGAAAGAACCGCGGAGAAACGGTGGGAAATGTTTCGCGCCGCTGAGGGAAATCGACTGCTCGTCTCCGCGCTGACTTGTGCCGACCGGCGGCGGAAGAGGGGCCGAAGGTCCCGCCTCCTGCGGACCGTCGCCCCTCCTGAGCGACGTCCCCGCCAGGCGAGGCTGGAGCCGACCAGGCAGGAACCTTGAAGGGGAGTTCGCACATGAACGACGAGCCGATCACCGGTGTGGTCGTTGGCTACGACGGCTCCACGGGCGGTGTGCAGGCACTGGAGTGGGCCGCCGCCGAGGCCCTGACCCGGGGCCTGCCCCTGACCGTGCTCCACGTGTGGGACGTCTACGTCGGGGGCGGCCCGATCGCCATGCCGGCCGTCGACCTGCGGGCCGTTGCCGAGGAGAACCTCGGCAACGGGGTCGAGCAGGTCCGGAAGGCGGCGCCGGAGCTGAGCGTGCGGGGGGTGCTGGCGCGGGGCCAGGCGGCCGCCCGGCTGATCGAGGCCGGACACGGCGCGGACATGATCGTGCTCGGCCCGCGGGGGCTCGGCGGGTTCGTCGGACTGGTGCTCGGCTCCGTCGGCGCGCAGGTGGCCGCGCACGCCCCCTGCCCGGTCGTGATCGTCCGCGGCGACCTCGTCCCGCCGCCGGAGCAGGTGCACGGGCACGTCGTCGTGGGCGTGGACGGTTCGCCGGTGTCGCGCGAGGCGCTGGCGATGGCCTTCGCCGAGGCCGGCGCGCACGGCTGGGACGTGCACGCCGTCGTCGCCTGGGAGGCGGTCCCCGAGAAGGACGTCCCTCCGCTGGTGGACGAGGCCGGGCTGCGGGACGCCGCCGCGGCCAGGCTGGCCCGGCTGATGATCCCGGCGCGCGAGCTCCACCCCGACGTGAAGGTCGAGTTCGACGTCGTGATCGGGCCGCCGCGCGAGGTCCTGATGAACGCCGCGGAGGAGGCGCGCCTGCTCGTCGTCGGATCGCGGGGCCTCGGCGGGTTCCGCGGCCTGCTGCTCGGCTCGGTCAGCCACGCCCTGATCCACCACGCGCCCTGCCCGGTCGCGGTCGTCCACGCGACCTGAGCGAAGGCGCGTCCTCTGCCTGGTCTCTCCGAACGGGCTCCGGGGGCCGCCTTCAGCGGCCCCCGGACGTGCCCGTCAGTGCCCTGGCGCTTTCTCGTGCTCCGCCTGCGGCGCGGTCGCGGGCGCATGCTCGGGGCGCGGGGTCCGCAGGGTGGCGGCGGCCAGTGCCGCGCCGGCCAGCGCGACCAGTGCCGCGCCGGCGAACGCCGCCGAGAAGCCGTCGGTGAGCGCGCGCAGGTCGCCGAGCCGGTCGGCGCCGAAGGAGGCGGCGATGGCGGTCATCGCGGCCAGGCCGAGGGCCGAACCGACCTGGTAGCTGGTGTTGACGATGCCGGACGCCAGGCCGCCCTCCTCCGGACGGGCGGCCGACAGCGCGGTGCCCAGGGAGGGGATGAAGGCCAGCGACATGCCCAGCGCCGCCACCAGCGAGGCGGGCAGGACGTCCACCCAGTAGTTCCCGTCCGGGCGGATCAGCGCCAGCCAGCCCATGCCGGCGGCCAGCACGAGCAGCCCGGTGACGATGGCGGCCTTGGGGCCGATGCGCCCGAGCACCCGCGGCGCCAGGACGATCATCCCGAGCATGATCAGCGCGGTCATCGGGACCAGCGCGGCACCGGAGGGGAAGGCGCTGTAGCCGAGGACCCGCTGCAGGTAGAGGTTCAGGAAGAACCACATCGGGATCCACGCGCCGCCGAGCAGGAGCTGGGCGATGTTCGCGGCGCCCAGGTTCGGCGCGCGGAAGATCGACAGCGGCATCAGCGGGGTGCGGCGGGACGCCTGGAGGGCCAGGAACGCGCCGAGCAGAACGAGCCCACCGGTCAGTACGGCCCAGGTAGGCACCGCGTCCCAGCCGACCTCGGGGGCGCGGACGACGGCGAAGACGACGGCGCCGAGCCCGGCGGTCACGGTGAGCGCGCCGACCACGTCCACCGAGCCGCGGGCGCTCCCGGCGCCTCCGGGCATCAGCGCCGGCGCGGCGGCCAGCGCGAGTACGGCGATCGGAACGTTGATGTAGAAGACCCACGGCCAGGCCGCGTACTCGGTGATGACGCCTCCGAGGAACACCCCGGCGGTGCCCCCGGCGGGAGCCGCGGCGCCGTAGAGCGACAGCGCCTTGGTCAGCTCGCGGGGTTCGGAGCCGAACAGCATCATCAGCAGGGTGAGCGCGGCGGGCGCGATGAGCGCCGCGCCGACGCCCTGCAGGGCGCGGCCGGTCAGCTCGACGGGGACGGTGCCAGCGGCACCGGCCACCGCGGAGCCGGCGAGCAGGACCACCCAGCCGGCCGAGAACAGCCGGCGGGCCCCGAGCAGATCCGACAGGCGGCCGCCGAGCAGGAGCAGGCCGCCGAAGGCGACGACGTAGGCGTTGAACACCCAGGACAGGTCCTCCTGGGAGAAGCCCAGGTCGTCCTGGATGCGGGGGAGCGCCACCCCGATGATCGAGGTGTCCATGATCACCATGAACTGGGCGGTCGCGATGAGTGCCAGGGCCCACCACCGGCGGGTGGCGGGCGGCACGGAACGAGCGGACATATCCCCTCCATAAATTACCCTTAGGGGGTATCCCTGAGTCCGGCTTACCCTAGGGGGGTATATCCGAAACCGCAAGCGTCAGGAAGGTGACGATGCCTGTGAAGTGCTGCTCGCTCTGCGGACGATGCGCCCGCTAGTACGGGGTAGGGGTACTTGCGGCGGTCGTTCCGGGTTTCTCTCGCCCGTCCGGGGACCCCGCGCGGGGCCGCTTCAACGGACGGACGTGCGGGCCGGCGCGAACCGGCGGGCGAGGTCGGTGAGCCGCAGGATCTTCGCCATCTGCGGGCGGGGACCGGTCAGGGTGACGGTGCCGCCGCTGCGGCGCGCCAGCCCGTCGGCGGCGACGAGCGCCGCCAGGCCCCGCGCGTCGCAGAAGGTCAGGCCGGAGACGTCGACCACGACGTCGGGCCCCCGTTCGCCGATCAGCCTGGCCAGCTCGATCCCGAACGCGGCGGACGAGGCGATGTCAAGCTCCCCGCGGGCCGTCACGCGTGCCGTCCCGCCGTCATCGTCCTCGATCGACGTGACGAGCTCCCCGAACGCTTCCAACCGGATCCCCTGCGTGCTCATGCCTTCCCCCTGGGCCTTTCCCGAATGCCCTAAGGCTCCTTTCTCGGGCGGCCCGCCGCCAGGGACCTAGGTCCTGCGACGCCCCGCCAAGGTCCGGCGGGCCCGGACGGCTCCGCTCGAAGAACGCCGCGCCCGACCTGCCACGGGGTCATCCACCACGCGCGGTGCCCGGTCGCCGTCGTTCCCGCCCACTGATACCGGCCGATCCCGTCGGCGGCGCGTGCCGCCGACGGGATCGCCGTGTCCGGGCGGAGGCCCGAGTCTCAGGCGGGGGCCGGGCTGCCGCGGCGGAGCCCGGTCTGGCGCATCATCCGCTGGAGGTCGTCGGTGGTGACGATGCCGAGCAGGTGGTGGTCCGCGGCGACGGCCGCGACGAGGCCGCCCGCGACGGGGGCCATCTGGAGCAGGTCGTCCACGGGCTGCTCGGGGCCGACGATCCGGTCGGATCCGAGCGGAACGCTCAGATCGCCGAGAGTGACGCCGGTCTCCTGCTTCGGGACGCGGGCCAGCCGGTCCACCGTGACGGCGCCGACGGGGTCACCGGACACGCTCACGACCGGGAACACCGTCTGGCGGGACCGCGCCGCCACGTCCTGGACGAACGCGGACGCGGGCTGCCAGGCCCAGCCGTGGTCGGGGTCGCGCGTCATGACATCGGCGACCCGGAGGCCCTTCGCGGCCTCGCGGAGGTCCGTCCAGCGCGCCTCCGCCCGCGCCGAGCCGGCGATGAACCAGCCGACCACGGCCAGCCACAGTCCGTTGAACCAGCTCGACAGCAGCAGCACCAGCAGACCGGCGCCGATCATGGCCTGGCCGAGCACCATCCCGGCGCGCTGTGCGCTGCGCGTCGCGCTCGCGCGATCGCCGCGGCGGCCCCACAGCAGTGCGCGCAGGATGCGCCCGCCGTCCAGCGGCGCTCCCGGGAGCAGGTTGAACACCGCGATCAGGATGTTGGTCGCCGCCAGCCAGCTCAGCGAGGCGGTGACGATGACGGGGGCGCCGAGCGCGTGCCCGGCCGCCCAGGCCCCGGCGAACGCCGCCCCGGCCGCCGCGCTGGCCAGCGGGCCGACCCCGGCGATCTGGAGATCGGCGCGGGCGGTGGAGGGTTCGCCGTCCAGTTCCGCGAGGCCGCCCAGCGCCCACAGCGTGATCGAGCCGACCCGCACGCCGTGGCGGCGGGCGACCAGCGCGTGCGCGAACTCGTGCGCGGCCAGCGAGCCCATGAACAGCACGGCGACCAGCACGGCCGCCGTCCAGCGCGCCGCCGGGTCGGCGGTGGGCAGCACCGAGCGCGCGAGGATCTCGGCGATCAAGAACATGATCACCAGAACGGACCAGTGCATTCCGACGGGGATCCCCCGGAAGGTGCCGAGCCTGAACGTCTGCTTCATCGCGAGCCTCCTGCCGATGCCACCAGGCTCGCGCGAGGGTCCGTCCGGGGGCAGAGGCGAATTTCCCCTCCCCATGGGCCTTTGGGCCCAAAGAGCGGCTACCGGCGCCCCTCTCCGGCGGCGAAGGTCCCCGCCGCGGCGGACCTTTGGTCCCTGGCTCGTGCCGGACCGCCCGCGAAGGCTGGAAGCAGGCCGTGAGAGGACGCGTGATCTTCGGAGGAGCCATGTCCGCACCGATCGTCGTGGGGACCGACGGGTCCGCCGCCGCGGACCGGGCCGTCGACTGGGCGGCGGGCGAGGCGGCGCTGCGGCACCGGCCGCTGCACATCGTCCACGCGGCGGAGATCTGGCCGTACCAGGTCCACCGGTTCGTCCCGCCGGACGCGGGCGAACGCACCTCACCGGCCGGGCAGGCCGTCCTGCTGGAGGCCGAGAGCCGTGTCCTGGAGCGCCGGCCGGAGCTGCGGGTGACGACCGCGCTGGTCGTCGACGCGACGCCGGACGCGCTGCGCGACGAGGCGGAGAAGGCGTTCGAGCTGGTGCTCGGGCACCGCGGGCACGGCGGCTTCGCCGGGCTCCTGCTCGGCTCGGTCGCCCTGCGCATGGCGGGGCGGGCCGCCGTCCCGCTGGTGATCGTGCGTGACGGCGCCGCCGGCCGCGGTGAGGTCGTCGTGGGCTACGACGTCGCCGAGGAGCCGGGGGAGGCGCTCAGGTACGCCTTCGACGCGGCCGCCGCCCGCGGGGCGCGGCTGCGCGTCGTGCACGCATGGCAGCTCTGCGCGGGCATGGACGAACCCGGATACGCCCTCGACGAGGAGCGACTGAACGACGAGCGTCGGGCGCGGGTCATCGAGGCCTACGCTCCGCTCCGCGAGAGGTATCCGCTGGTCGGTGTGGCCAACGACGTCCTCGTCGGGCACCCGGTGTCCGAACTGACCAGGGCGTCGCGGACGGCGGACCTGGTCGTCGTCGGCGCGCACCACCACCGCTGGGGCCTGTTCCGGCTCGGCTCCATCGGCCACGGGGTGATCCACCACGCCGAGTGCCCGGTGGCCGTCGTCGGCGGGCCCCGATAGAGCGCCGGCGAGGGGGCGTCCGCGGACACGCTTCGGACAGTCTGATCATTGAATTCGGGACTTCCGCCCCTAGGGCGGCTCCGGCCGCCTTCCGACGATGGAGGGTGAACGGCCGAGCGAAGGAGATTCGTCATGAAGGCCAAGGAGTGGAGCGTCGAGCTCTACATCACCGAGGACGGCATCGACACCGTCGCGCAGGCGATCCTGTTCAGCGGAGGCGAGAGGAAGTCCACAGGGCGCGGGCACGCGCGCCGGAACCCGGTCGACCGCGAGGTTCCGGAGATCGGCGACGAGCTCGCCGTGAGCCGGGCGCTGGCCGATCTGGCCGACCGGCTCCAGGGGGTCGCGAGCAAGGACATCGCCCAGTTCGCGGGACCTTCGTGAATGCCGGTGAGTGAACGATCGGCGAGCGAGGTGGGGTGATGTACTCCGATCGGCAGGACGCGGGACGGCAGCTCGTCACCTGTCTGCGGCGGTACACGGGCGCGGACGTCCGGATCCTGGGCCTGCACGGGGGCGGTGTCCCGGTGGCGGCCGAGACCGCCGCGCCGCTCGGCTGCGCGCTGGACGTGCTCGTCGTGCGCGAGCTCGTCGTCCCGGGACCTCCCGGCGTCCTGGTGGGCGCGGTCGCGGAGGGCCCGGCGCGCGTCCTGGACGAGGAGGCCGTCCGGCGGGCGGGGGCCGGGGAGGCGCAGATCGGGGAGCTGGAGCGGGACGCCCGCGTCGAGGCGCGGGCGCTCGGGCTCCGGCTGCGCGGGAGGCGTCCGGGGCTCCCGCCGGCCGGCCGCGACGTCATCGTCGTCGACGACGGCGCGGCCTGCCGTTTCGCCGCCGAGGTCGCGTGCCGGGAGGCCCGGGCCCAGGGCGCCGGGCGGGTCGTCTTCGCCGTGCCCGCGGCGTCGCCCGCCACCGTCGACCATCTGCGGACCGTCGCCGACGAGGTGGTGTGCCCGCTCTCGCCGGTGTTCTTCGTCACCGCGAGCGACTTCTACCTGGACTTCGCGCCGGTAACCGAGGCCGGGGCCGGCCGGCTGCTCACCCAGCCCGTATGACGCGCGCACGCCCGGCGGGTCTCGCGGACCTCAGGCCGCCCAGGTCTCCGGCGCGAGCGGGTCGCGCATCGAGACCATCCCCACCAGTCGGCCGGACGGACGCCTGCCGTTCCTCAGCCCGTCCCGCCGCGCGCCGAGGCCCCCGCGGTTTCCGCGGCCCTCCGCCGCCCGGCTCGCTCGGCGGGCACGACCGCCACCGGACAGGGCGCCTCCAGCAGCGCGGCCTGGGTCACCGGGCCCAGGAGCGTCTGGGGTCCCGAGCCGATTCCGCGCACGCCCATCACGAGCAGCGCCGCGTCGCGGGCGGCGCCGACCAGGGCCTGCCGCGGCGTGTCGACCACGAACTCGGTCTCGAGCGGCACCCGCGGGTACCGGCTCCGCCAGGCCGCGACGTCCTCCTCGAACCGCGCCCTCGCCTCGCGCCTGATCACCTGGGGATCGCTGAAGGGGACGCGGTCCGGCCCGCGGAACGCGGCCGGGTCCCACCAGCTGCACACGGCCGTCACCGACGCGCCGCGCAGCGCGGCCTCCTCGAAGGCGAAGCCGATGGCCGACTCGCCGCCCGTCGAGCCGTCCACGCCCACCACCAGCCGCTCGCGGCCCTGCGGGGCGGGCGGCAGGTCCGGCCGGACGACGACGACCGGGCGGTCGGCATGGGACGCCACCTGGACCGCGGTGGAGCCGACCGTCAGTCCCTCGAACCCGCCGTGCCCCCGCGAGCCGAGCACGACCAGGGCGGCCTCGCGCGACGCCTCCAGCAGCACGGCCGAGGCCCACCCCCGCTCCAGACGCCAGCGGACGTCCAGGCTCTCGGCGAGGCCGTGGGCTTTGCGGACGCCCTCGTCTGCCACGATCGCGCCCGCGCCGCGCAGGACCTCCAGCGTGTCCTTGTCCGGCTGGCGCAGCGGGTAGGGCCAGTGCCAGGCATGGCAGACCGTGAGGGGCAGGCGGCGGAACAGAGCCTCCCGCACTCCCCAGCGGATCGCCTCGTCCGCGACGGGCGACCCGTCGTACCCGACCAGGACGGTGCCCGTCCTTTCATGATCGTTCATGGCCGATCCCTCCCCCTGTCGGTGTGTCCAGCCTTTCCCGGGACGCGGAGGCGCGGGCAGGGGCCGCTGTCCCGGGTTCGAGGGACCTTCGGCACTCCATCGGAACTCACAAATGCAGACAGAGTTGGCAAAAGGTCCACAAACTCATACTTCGCGGGCGTGGTCCGGGGCATGGCTCGGGGAATGATCCTGCGTGTATCGTTCGCTCCCCGTGCAGAGGGCAGAGGGATGACCTATCCGTCACCTGCGCCCGGGCGATTGTGCGGATCGCGTGACGCGCAGCGGATCGCGCAAGACCTGGCCGACCAGATCACCCGCCGGTTGTTCGGCATCGGCCTCGAACTGAACGGCGCCCTGGCCCGCATCCAGGACCCCTGGACCACCCAGCGCGTCCGGGCGGCTCTGACCGGCCTGGACGACGTCATCGACGATCTGCGCCGTGTCGTCTTCGACCTCCGCACCGCCCCCCAGGATCCGGACGTCCCCGACCGCTGAGCCCGTCCTGAGGCGCCGGCCGGCGACGCTGACCCCCGCGTCTCCGCCGCTCGCCCCCGGCCCCCCGGCCGGATCGAGGCGATGACGGCTACGTTGGTCTCGTGCGCGCACGAGACCTCGCCGTCGAGTACCCGACCGTCACGCCGGACAGCAGCGCGCTGGACGCGGCCCGGCTGGTGGCCGAGCACCGGCTCGCCGGGCTGATCGTCGTCGACCCCGGCCGCAGGCCCGTCGCGGTGATCCCGGGTTCGCAGCTGCTGCGGTCCATCATCCCGCCGCACGTCCGGGACGACCCCGCCCTGGCCCGGGTCTACGACGAGCGCCACGCCGACATGCTGTGCGCCAAGCTCGGCGAGAAGCGCGTCGCCGATCTGCTCGTCGAGGGGCGGCGGGCGCTGCCCGTCGTCGACGCCGACGCCACCGTCATGGAGATCGCCAGCGTCATGGCGGCCGACCGCAGCCCCGTCGTCGCGGTCAGCGGCGAGGCCGACCGCACCGACGCGCCGATGATCGGCGTCATCACCGTCGCGCACCTCCTCGACCGCCTGCTCCCCGACCCGCCGCCGGCCTGAGCCGCCGGAGCCCCTGCCTGCGGCTCGCCGCCGGTGTTCATCGCAGGGTCAGCGAGGTCTCGGATTCGACGCGGGTCAGCTTCTCGGGATTGCGGACGTAGTAGAGGCCGGTGATGCGGGCGTCCTCGACGCGGACCGCCAGCACGCCGTCGAGTTCGCCGTCCAGCCGCATGACGAGCGCCGGGTTGCCGTTGACCACGGTCTGCTCGACGGTGACCGTGCTCGGCACCCTGCCGGTGCCGCCGACGATGTAGCGGGCCACCTTCTCGGCGCCGGTCACCGGCCGCAGCGCCGCCTGCTTGAGGCCGCCGCCGTCACCCACCATCACGACGTCGGGGGCGAGGACGTCGAGCAACCCTTGCAGGTCCCCGGTGTCGAGCGCGCGCCGGAAGGACTCCAGGACCGCCCGGGTCTCGGCCTGCGACACCGCCTCACGGGGACGGCGGGCGTCGACGTGCCGTCGGGCGCGGTGGGCGATCTGGCGGACGGCCGCGGGGCTCTTGCCGACCGCGGCCGCGATCTCCTCGTAGCCGACGTCGAAGACCTCGCGCAGCACGAAGACGGCGCGTTCGGTCGGCGCCAGGGTTTCCAGGACGAGCATCAGCGCCATCGACATGCTCTCGGCGAGTTCGACGTCCTCCGCCACGTCCGGCGAGGTGAGCAGCGGCTCGGGCAGCCAGGGGCCGACGTAGGCCTCCTTGCGGCGCGTCATCGTGCGCAACCGGTTGAGCGCCTGCCGGGTCGTGATCCGGACCAGGTAGGCGCGCCGGTCGCGCACCTGCTCAAGGTCGACCTTGACCCACCGCAGCCAGGTCTCCTGGAGGACGTCCTCGGCGTCGGCCGCGGATCCGAGCATCTCGTAGGCCACGGTGAAGAGCAGGTTGCGGTGGGCGACGAAAGCCTCGGTCGCCGGGTCCGCGGGGTGGTCGCTCATGGCTTCATCCTTTCCTGTGCGCTCGGCGCCCGGGCCGGCGGCCGGTCACCTCGCCGCCGTCGAGCGACCCGGCGTATCCCGCGCCTGCCACGATCACCTTCATGTCCGCCTCCTCCGTCAGGATGGGTCGTCCACAGGACACCGCAGGCGGCCTGTTCGTAACACCGGCGCGAGTGCGGTCCGTCACAACCGCGCCGTTCCGGGTCAGCGGAGGTGGTGGTGGAGGGGCGCGGCCAGCTCGACGGTGCTCAGCACGAGCGCGACGGTGTAGTCGATCAGGTGGTCGCGGTCGACGTCCAGCTCTCCGCGGAACCAGGTGGTGAACAGCTCCCAGAGGCCGGCCGTGAGGGTCAGGCCGGTCAGTTCCACGTCGACGTCGGGGAGCGGGACCTGGTCGAGGGTCTCGTGGGTCTGGGCGGCGAAGATCGCGGCCATGGTCCGGATGATCTCGATCCGCCGCCGCTGGAGCAGGGGGGAGGAGGGGAAGGCGTGGGTGAGGATGTGGGCCCGGCGCGGGTCCGTGGTCAGGAAGCCGAACACGGCGGTCACCACGGCGCGGGTGCGGGCCTGCGGGTGGCGGGGCGCCCGGCGGGCGGCGGACAGGATCACGTCGGTGCCCAGGGCGACCTGCTCGTCGACGATCGCCAGGAGCAGGGCGTCGCGGTCCGGGAAGCTCTCGTAGAAGTAGCGGTCGTTGAGCCCGGCCTCGGCGCACACCTTCCGGACGGTCGTGGCGGCCCACCCCTGGGTGCCCAGCAGCTCCAGCCCGGCCGCCAGCAGCGCGGCCCGGCGGCGGGCCCGGCGCTGGTCGGCGGGCACGCCGCCGTAGGGGCGCGCGCGAGGGGGCTGGGACGTCACAGCCCCGATTCTGCCGCATCCCTTGACTTCCTCCGTGAATCTGGAGACGGTACACACCAGATATTTCTGGTGTGTTGCCTCACCAGAACTTCGGTCACGACGAGACGGGAGCGTGAGGCCCGGTGGCCACGGAGATCCCCCCGCAGCCGACGCTGGCGGACATCGACCTGAGCGATCTGCGGTTCTGGACCCGGCCGCTGGAAGAGCGGGCCCGGGCGTTCGCGCTCCTGCGCGCCCAGCCGGGGCGGGTGTTCTTCACCCTGCCGAAGCTCCCCTTCCTGGGGCAGAGCCCGGGGTCCTGGGCGCTGGTCCACCACGCCGACGTGACGGAGGCCAGCCGCCACCCGGAGGTGTTCAGCAGCGAGCCCAGCGCCACCAGCCCGGCCGACATGCCGCGCTGGATGGACGGCTACTTCAACTCGATGATCGACATGGACGACCCGCGGCACGCCAAGATCCGCCGGATCGTCTCCCGGGCGTTCAGCCCCAAGATGCTCGCCAAGGCCGAGGACGACATCGCGCGGCGGGCCGCCCGGATCGTGGACGAGCTGGTCGAGGCCGGCGGCGGCGACTTCGTGTCCGGGGCGGCGGCGCGGCTGCCGGTCGAGGTCATCTGCGACATGCTCGGCATCCCCGCCCGGCACCACCGGCGGGTGGTGGAGCTGACCAACATCATCGTCGGCTACAGCGACCCCGAGTACGTGGGCGCCACCGTCGAGTACAGGGACGGCATCCCGAAGCTGGGCCGGCTCGGCACGCTGCGCATGCTGGGCACGGTGGCGTCGGCGGGGTGGCGGCTGCACCGGCTGGCGTCCCGGCTCGGACGGGAGCGCAGGGCCGCCCCCAGCGGCGACCTGACCTCGGCGCTGGTCAACGCCAACGTCGACGGCGAACGCCTGACCCCGCGCGAGTTCGCCACGTTCTTCCTGCTGCTGGTGGTGGCCGGGAACGAGACCACGCGCAACGCGATCGCGCACGGCCTGAAGTTGTTCACCGAGCACCCCGACCAGCGCGAACTGCTGCTGGCCGACTTCGACGGACGCATCGCCGGGGCCGTCGAGGAGATCGTGCGCTTCAGCAGCCCGGTCATCTTCATGCGGCGCAACCTCACCCGCGACCACGAGATGAACGGCCACACCTTCCGCAAGGGCGACCGGGTGACGCTGTTCTACTGGTCCGCCAACCGCGACGAGGCGGTCTTCACCGACCCCGACCGTTTCGACATCACGCGCTCGCCGAACCCGCACGTCGGGTTCGGCGGCCCCGGCCCGCACTTCTGCCTGGGCGCCAACCTGGCACGGCGAGAGATCACCGTGATGTTCCGCGAGCTGTTCACCCGCCTGCCCGATATCGCCGCGGGGGAGCCCGACCGGCTCATGTCCGGCTTCATCAACGGCTACAAGCGCCTGCCGTGCACCTTCACCCCTCCGCGGCCCCCGGGCTGAAACGCCGGTTCGCGGTTCAGTGCTGGCCGGGCACCGGTGGCCGGACCTCGGTCTCCACGTCCCCCTGCCCGTCGTCCAGGTCGTCGGCGCCGTCGTCGGGCGGGGGGACGTCCTGCTTCCGGCGTGCGCCGCCCGGCCGGGCGCGGGACGGCCGGATGCCGCGCCAGCGGATGAAGGGTTCGACGCCACGGGCGATCAGCGGCCCGGCGATGGCCAGCATCAGCACGTAGGCGGCGGCCAGCGGCCCGAGCCGGGGGTTGATGCCGTCGGACACGGCCAGCCCGGCGATGACGATGTTGAACTCTCCGCGCGGGACCAGCGCCGCTCCGGCGCGCAGGCGCCCGCGGGCGGCCACGCCCGCGCGGCGGGCGGCCAGCCAGCCCGAGGCGAGCTTGGTGGCGATCCCGGCCACGGCGAGGAGCGCGGCCACACCCAGCACGGGGGGCAGCTGGCCGGGGTCGGTGTGCAGGCCGAAGAACACGAAGAACACCGCGGCGAACAGGTCCCGCAGCGGAGCCAGCAGGTCGCGGGCGGTGTGGGCCAGAGGTCCCGACAGGGCGATGCCGACCAGGAACGCCCCGACCGCCGCCGACACCTGCAGCTGCTGGGCCAGGCCGGCGACCAGCAGGGTCAGCCCCAGCACCTTCAGCAGCAGCACCTCGTCGGTGGGGCTGGCCACGAACCGCTCCACCAGCCGGCCGTGCCGCAGCGCGACGAACAGGATCGCGGTGATGGTGGCGGCGGCGATGCCGAGCGTGGTCGCCCCGGCGACCAGCGAGGCCCCGGCCAGCAGCGCGGTCAGGATCGGCAGGTAGGCGGCCATCGCCAGGTCCTCGAACACCAGGATCGACAGCACCGCCGGGGTCTCCCGGTTGCCCAGCCAGCCGAGGTCCCCCATGACCTTGGCGGTGATCCCGGACGAGGTGACGTAGGTGATGCCGCCGAGCGCCACCGCGGCCACCGTCCCCCAGTCGAGGATCAGCGCCACCGCGACCCCGGGGGCGGCGTTGAGCACCAGGTCGGCCAGTCCCGCCGGGGCCGAGGTGCGCAGCGTTCCGACCAGTTCCCCCGCGGTGTACTCCAGCCCGAGGGTGAACAGGAGCAGGATCACCCCCACCTCGGCGCCGAGCGAGACGAACTCCTCGCTGGCGCCGAACGGAAGGATGCCGCCCGAACCGAAGGCCAGCCCGGCCACCAGGTACAGCGGGATCGGGGAGATGGAGAAGCGGACCGCCACCGCGCCCAGCAGGCCCAGCGCCAGGACGATCGCCCCTAGCTCGATCAGTTGTGTCGCGGCGTGCATCGCCCTCTCACCCGCCGTGCAGGATGGTCGCGACGGCGGCGGTGCCCTCGTCGGTGCCGACCACCACCACGACGTCCTCGGCGCGGAACTCGAAGTCCGGGCGCGGGCTGGCGATGACCTCGCCGTCGCGGACCACCGCCACGATCGAGGCGCCGGAGCGGGTGCGGGCCCGGGTGTCGCCCAGCCTGCGTCCCGCGTACGGCGAGGCGGCCGTCAGCAGGATCTGCTCGGTCACCAGTCCCTCGACCTGGCGGTTCAGCTCGGCCAGCCGTTCCACCACCCGGCCGGTGCCCAGCAGCTCGGCCACGGCGTTGGCCTCCTCGGCCGCCAGCGCCACCGACACCACGCAGGTGTCGGGATCGTCCTTGTCATAGATCACCAGATCGCGGCGGCCCGTGCGGTGCGACACCACTCCGATCTGGCGCCCCCGCCCGGTGGTGAACACGTGGCGCAACCCGATGCCCGGCAGCGATGTCCGCTCGACGTCCATGACCCTCTCCCGCTTTCTCCGTGATCTCCGTGGCCGCCCGAAGCATGCCCCGGCATGCGCGCGTGCCGCCGTCCGGCCGTCCCTGATCGCCGCCCATGAGGTTGTGGACATGTTTCAGGCCAACCGGACATGACCCTAGGCGAAACCCGCCGGTGGAAGCGCAGCCCACGGGCCCGCGCGAGCAGGGCCGGGCTCATGCCGACACGGTGTCGCCCGGCACGGTGGACGGTCGCGCGTCCCCGTCCCCGTCCCCGTCTCCGTGCCGGGCGTCCGTCCGGTGCCGGCGCAGGGGAGGATCGGCGAGGCCGACGGAGACGACCGCGGCCGCGGCCGCCAGGCCGCCCGCCAGGAGGGCCAGCGGCGCGGAGGTGACGGACGCGAGCAGCCCTCCGCGGAAATTGCCGATCTCGGGGCCGGCGACGCCGATGACGTGCTCGACCGAGGAGACCCGCCCCCGGAAGTGGTCGGGGGTCTCCATCTGGATCAGGGCGCCGCGGGTGATCACTGCCACGGTGTCGGCCGCACCGGCGGCCGCCAGGCAGGACAGCGCGAGCCAGAGGGGCCCCGCCAGGCCGAAACCGGCGAGGGCCAGGCCCCAGGCCGTGGCCGCGACGAGCTGGGCCAGGGCGCCGCGGCGGAGGCGGGTGACCGCCCCCGAGAACAGGCCGGCGCCGAGCCCGCCGACCGCGATCGCGGACAGGAACAGCCCCAGCGTCCGGGGATCGCCGCCGAACCGGATCTCGTTGATCATCGGGAAGAGCGCGATGGGCATGGCCAGGACGGTGGCGGCGAGGTCGATGCCGAAGGAGCCCCACAGGATCGGGTGCCGGAGGATGATCCGCCACCCTCCCGGCAGCGGCCCGCGACGCCCCCGTCCCGGCGGCTGGTCGTCGGCGCGCCGGGCGGGCATCGCGGGCAGCCGGATCACGGCGATCATCGATGCGGCGGTGGCCAGAGCCTGGATCGCGTACGCGGCGGGGTAGCGCCACTGCGCGAGCACGAGCCCGGCGACGGCGGGCCCGATCAGCATGGCCGCCTGGAACGCGACGTTCTGCAGGGCGAGCCCGGCGGCGACCTGGTCGGCGGGCAGCAGCCGGACGGGGAAGGTGCGCCGGGCCGGCGCCCCGAGCGCCGCGCAGCCGGCCTCGGCGGCGACCAGGGCCAGCAGCAGCGTCACCGACCGGTTTCCGGCGGCGGCCTGGACCATGAGGGCGAGGGCCGCGAGGGCCTGGCCGCCGGTGGCCGCGCGGACGAGGCTCCTGCGGTCGACGGCGTCGGCCAGCGAGCCGCCGACCAGGCCGAGGACGAGCAGCGGAACGCCCGTGGCCAGACCGATGGCCCCGGTCCACAGCGGGCTGCGGGTCAGCTCCCAGACCTGCTGCAGGACGGCGACGACGGCGATCTGCTGGCCGATCGAGGCGAGCGACGACCCGACCCACAGATCGCGGAACGTCCGGCTCCCGCGCAGCGGACGGACGTCGATGAGCCCTTCGCGCAAGGCCACGGCTACGGCTCGGTCGGGGCGGAGGGCGCCGGGGGCGCCGGACCGGGAGGTGCCGCGTCGAGGTGGGAGAGGATCCGCTCCTTCATCGGCCGGCGGGCGAGCGCGCGCTCCAGTTCGGTGACGACGGCGCTGAGCGCGTGGGGCACCTCGTCGTCCAGTTCGGCGACCGCCGCCTCGGTCGCGCGCCACTCGGACTCGAGGAACGGGACGAGGGCGCGGCCGCGGTCGGTCAGGGTGACGCGCCGTGTGCGGGCGTCCGTGCCGGGCTCGGAGTCGACCAGCCCCTCGCGTCGCATCGCCGCGATCGTCTGGCTCATCGCGGAGTGGGAGCGGTCCAACGAGGCGGCCAGCTCCCGGATCGTCAGCGGGCCGGTATGCGCGAGCCGGATCAGGGGGTAGGCGAAGCGGGGGCGGACCCCCCGGATGCCTCGGTCGGTGTACAGGGATTCGATCTGGGCGTCCAGGCCGGTCAGCAGGGTGTGCAGCGCATGCCACCGCCCCGGCGTCGCGGTCGGATCCGATGATGTCACAGCGCTAATATAACAGCACTCATACATACCTCCGCCTCCGGGCGGCGCTCAGCCGGGCGGAGGTGGGTAGAAGAGCCTGCAAGGAACCCGAGAACCCAGGGGCCGTCCGCGATGAGCTCACAACCCGAGATCGACACCACCGTGCCGCACTCGGCCCGGATCTGGAACTTCCTGCTGGGCGGCACCGACAACTACCCCGTCGACCGGCAGGCCGGGGAGGGGATCTTCGCGGTCTTCCCCGGGATGGTCGCCATGGCCCGGGAGTCCCGGCAGATGCTGCGGCGGGTGGTGCGGTACCTGGCGGGGGAGGCGGGCGTCCGCCAGTTCCTGGACATCGGGACCGGGCTGCCCACCATGGACAACACCCACGAGATCGCCCAACGGCTCGCGCCGGCCTCCCGCATCGTCTACGTCGACAACGACCCGCTCGTGCTGACGCACGCCCGGAAGCTGCTGACCAGCACCTCCGAAGGCGCCACCGACTACATCGAGGCCGACGTCCGCGATCCCGAGGCCATCCTCGCCGAAGCCGCCCGCACCCTCGACCACGACAAGCCCATCGCGCTCATGCTCATGGGCATCCTGGGGCTGGTGGGCGACTACGACCAGGCCCGTTCGATCGTCGGCCGGCTCATGGCGGCACTGCCGTCCGGCAGCTACCTGGCCGTCTACGACGGCACCGACAGCGACCCCGCCTACACCGAGGCCATCCGGACCTACAACTCCGCCAGCGGAGCCGTCCCCTACATTCCCCGCACCCAGGAGCAGATCGTCGGCTACTTCGACGGTCTGGAACTGCTGGAACCCGGGGTCGTGCCGGTGACGCGATGGCGTCCCGACCCCGGCCAAGACGACGTCCCCGAGGTGTCCTGCTCAGGAGGACTGGCCCGCAAGCCCTGAGCCGCCGCCTCCTGCGGTCTTCGCTTCGGCAGGCCATCGCCGAAATGGTCGTCGCGCGATTCAACGGTGCGCCGTTCGCCGCTTTCGTGGCGAAGGCCCGGCCATCTCATGGGATGCCATGCATTTCAGTAAAGAATGACTTCGTGTATTGCCGCGATACCGGCAATGCGGAGGTCTCGGCGTGATCGTGTGTTCAGATGAACGCGGAAGAAAGATCGCTTCGGATCTCCGTGGGGAGCAAACGGCATGAGGCATCGGGGAGCTTGCATCACGGCGGCGGTCGGTGTCGTCGCGGTCGTCGCGTCATTCGGGCACGCGTCGGCGGCGGACCGGCGTCCGGGATCGGTGCTGGTCCAGGAATCGTTCACCAGAGCCACCGCTGATTCGCGTTTCGTCGGGTACGGGGCGGCCTGCCTGACGGGCGCGCCTCGGGGGAACGCCGCGGCGGAGGCCACGAACCATCCGCTCCGGGGGTGCCGCCGGGACCCGGTCGGTCCCGTGCCGCCGGGCGACGCCGCATCGCGCGGATATCTCCAGCTCACCGACGCCCACTTCGAGGAGACCGGCGCCGCGTTGTTCGACGCGCCGATTCCCGCGCGGGACGGCCTGGAGGTCACCTTCGAGCAATGGCAGTACGGCAACACCACACGCGCTCCGGCCGACGGGATCTCGTTCTTCCTGACCGACGGCGCCCGGAGCCTCACCACGCCGGGCGCGTTCGGCGGAAGCCTCGGTTACGCCCAGAAACTGCCGGGCGGCAGGGCCGGCGGGCAGTTCATCCCCGGAGTCGACGGCGGGTATCTCGGCATCGGACTCGATGTGCTCGGGGACTACTTCGGCGACGGAGAGGGGCGCGGGAACGGCTGCGAGCGGCGTTCCCCGGCCGGGACGGTGTTCCGTCCGCCCGCCCCCGGCCCCAACGTCGTGACCGCGCGCGGCCCTGGGAACGGCATCACCGGATACTGCCTGCTCGGCGCGACCACCAAGAACAGGACGACCAGGGGTCCCTGGCGGTCGTCGCTTCCCGGGCGCCTTCACGGCGACCTGAGGACGATGCCCGCCAACGTCACGCCGAGCCGGGCCGAAAGGCTGCTGGAGCCGGTGAAGCGAGTCGTCCGCGTGGCGGTGTCGCGCGGACCGAATCCGGTGGCGACGGTCGACATCGACTTCCGGGACGGCGGCGGCTTCAAGCGGGTGCTGAGGTTCGCCGCTCCCAGGCCCGTCCCGAACACCGTCAAGTTCGGCTTCGCCGCGTCCACGGGGCCGCTCACCGACGTGCAGCTCATCCGCCGGGTCGCCGTGCGCTCCCAGAGCAGCTGAGCGAAAGGGCAGGCCCCGGCTCGACGGTCCCGCGCGAAGCGGCCGTCGAGCCGCGGCCTGCGGTCGGTCCTCTTCCGTTCTAGGTGAACGCCGCGACTCCCTCGTACCGGCCTCGGAGTGCCTGGCCGGTCGTCTCGTATTCGAGGAGCAGCAGGCCCGCCGGAGTGGCCTCGTGGCTGACGAGGCGCAGCCCGTTCGGGGTGCCCTGCGCGTTCAGAAGGCGCCGGCCGCTTCGCACCACGACGGGCGCGACCACGAGGCGGAGCGTGTCGACCAGGCCCGCTGAAAGCAGCGAATCCGCCAGCCGGGAACTGCCGTGGATCTGGAGTTCCCGCCCCGGTCGTGCCTTGAGGTCGGCGACCGTCTGGACCGGATCGCCCGCGAGCACGGTCGTGGGATGCCAGGTCCCCTCGGTGAGGGTGTTGGAGACGACGTACTTCGGCAGCGTGTTCATCCGTCCGGCGAAGGGGTCGGCCGGGTCGGTGATCTTCGGCCAGTCGCGCGCGAACGCCTCGTAGGTGCGCCGGCCGAGGAGCAGGCCGTCGGCGAGGCCGAGCCACGCGGAGGCGCGCCGGACGAACGTCGCGTCCATGTGGGGCACGAGCCAGCCGCCGCGGGTGAAACCGTCCGTGCCGTCCTCGTCCGGCGAGCCTGGACCCTGGCTGACCCCGTCGAGCGTGACGAACTCGGAGAGGGCGACCTTCATCGTGTGGTGATCCTCTCCGTGAACGCGGCCAGCTGGCCGGCGACCGTCGTCCAGCCGTCGGCGAAGCCGAGTGCGCTGTGGCGGGCGCGGGCATCGGGGTCGCGGTGCTGGACGACCAGCCGGTAGTCCGTGCCGTCCGGATGGTCGTCCATCGTGATCGTGGCGGTCATCGCGACCGGTGCGGGGTGCGCGGGACGCCACGTGCTGTCGATCGCGTTGGTGAACACGATCCGGTGGGGTTCCTCGACGGCGAGGAAGCACGCGTCCATGTGCGGGACGAACTCGGCGCCGTCGTCGCTCAGCCGCGTGACGAACGCGCCGCCGGGCCGCGTGTCCAGACGGTCCACCCGGCAACGGGAGGGGGCCGGGACCCACCACTGTTCGAGCTGGGACGGATCGGTCCAGGCGCGCCACACGGTCGCGCGCGGAGCGCGGATGATCCGCTCCAGGCCGAGGTCGAGATCGGGATTCATGGGGTCTTCCCCTCCGGGTCGGTGACGAACTGTTCGAGACGGTCGGTGCGCCCCTCCCAGATGCGGCGCTGCTCGGCGAGCCAGTCGTCGACGAGGTCGAGCCGTTCGCGGTTGAGCACGCAGGTGCGCACCCGGCCGGACTTGACGGTGCGGATGAGCCCGTTCGATTCCAGGGTCCGCACGTGCTTCATGAACGAGGGGAGGGTCATGGGGAACTCGCGCGCGAGGTCGCCGACGCTCGTCGGCCCGTGCCCGAGACGCCGGACCACGGCGCGCCGGGTCGGGTCGGCGAGGGCGACGAACACGCCGTCCAGCTCTGGCGAATACTGTGCCATGAGGCTAAGTATTGTGGCCCGGCGATGGTTAGCGCAAGGGCTAAGTATGAGTGGCCCGCTTCACTGGGCCGTGTGTGGGCTGGTCGGTGAGCATGGCGGGCGGGAACAGGTCGAGACCGCGCCGGTCCGGACGCGGGGAAGGAGCGGCGCGGGTGGCGGGCGACCGTGGGGTCGCCGACCGGGTGGGGGAGTGATGTCGAGAACGCTCCGGCGGCTCCGACCACCATCCGAGGGGACCGCCGGCCGGCACGGCGGCCTCCTGCGAACAGCGACCGGAACGAAGGAGAAGGCCATGTCACGCAATATCGAGACCGTCACCACCTACCTGGACGGCTTCCGCAGGAACGACCACGAGCAGATCCTGTCCTGCCTGACCGACGACATCGAGTGGACGGTCTTCGGCGCCTTCCACCTGACCGGCAAGGAGGCCTACGACAAGGCCATCGACGGCCCGCCCGAGCTCCTCGACCCGCCTCGCCTGGAGGTCGTGCGCATGGTCGAGCAGGGGGACGTGGTCATGGCGGAGCTCACCGGGACGGTGGAGCGGGCCGCGGGCGGCGAGATGCGCATGTCCATGGCGGAGGTGTTCGTCCTGCGGGACGGCAAGATCGCCGAACGCCGTGCCTGGGTCGTCGAACTCAAGGAGAACGACTACCGCTGACCCGCGGCGACACGCGGGCGGCCCGGCCGGCGTCGGCACCGCCCCGGGCCGCCCGGCGCCCCGCGCGCCGTGGCGGGTCCGCCGCGTCGGGGCGTCCGGCGGCGAGCAGGACGCCGGCGCCGCCGAGCACGAGGCCGGCGATCACGAGCGGGTGCAGCGCCTGGCCGGTGACCAGCCAGGCCAGCACCGCCGTCACCGACGGGGTCAGGAAGAACACCGTGCTCACCCGGGTCGCCGACGAACGCGACAGCATGCTGTTGAGCAGCAGGAACGCCGCGATGGAGTTGACGAGCACCATCCACGCGACCGACCCGCCGAACGCCGTCCAGTCCGACACGCGCGGGGTCTCCAGGGCCAGGCTGAGCGGGCCCACGGCCGCCGCGCTCACGAGGACCTGCGCGGCGGTCCCGGTCCGGACGTCCATGTCGGGGACGAAGCGCTTCTGGTAGAGGGTCCCGAGGCTGAGTCCGCCGAGGCCCGCCAGGCACAGCGGGATGCCCCAGGCCGACAGGCTCACCCGGTCGGCGACCGCGAGCACCACGCCCGCCGCGCCGAGGGCGAAGCCCAGGGCCTGCCGCCGGGTGACGGTCTCGCCGAGCAGCCGGGCCGCCAGCGCGATCACCACCGGGTTGAGGCCCTGGACCAGCGAGATCACGGCCGCCGGGTAGTGCAGGGAGAGGGCGGTGTAGAAGCAGCCGAACTGCACCGCCTGGATGAGCAGCCCCGTGACGGCGACGTGCGCCAGCGCCCGCCCGCGCGGCCATCGGGCCCGAGTGACGACGGCGTACGCGGCGAGCAGCACCCCCGCGACGGCGAACCGCGCGAACATCAGCAGCAACGGCGGAGCCGCCTTGACGCCTGGGACGCCCGCCACGAACGCACTGCTCCACAGAACGACGAACAGGGCGGGCGCCAGCGCCGCTCCACCCCGCGTCCACCGGCGGTCGCCCCTCCCGCGGGCGGGGCCGCCCCTCCCGCGGGCGGGGCCGCCGGGCTCGTCGGTGCCGGCCGGCGGGGGAGGGATGGGGGTCCCCGGCTTCATCGAGGGTCCTTCCGTTACGGGGCGGGCGGACGCGACCGGACCGCCCCGCCGCATGGCGGCAGGGGCGGGCCGGCGCGTCGGCCGGATGGAAAGGGATCAGGACGCGCGCAGGGCGGACCGGCGCAGGTCCCACAGGGCGTCGTCGGAGGTGCAGACGCCCGCGGCGCCGTGCTGGAGCGCCTCGGAGACGTCCGCCTCCTCCTGGACGAAACCGGCGGCCAGGTACGGGACGCCGAGATCCCGGGCCTCGCGCTCGATGTAGCGCAGCATGACCGCGGGCATGAGCTGGACGAGGTCCGGGTGGGACCGTCCGATGGACTGCACGCTGCGATGCAGGTTCGACCGGTCCGTGACGAAGACCTTCTGCATGGTCAGCAGGCCCAGCCCGCCCGCGCGCTCGATGATCGCCGCGCGGGTGGAGCAGATCCCGATCGCCCCGATCCCCTTGAGGTAGGTCAGGGCGCCCGGGTCGTGCCCGAGGCCCGGCGTCGAGTCCATGTTCACGAAGACGATCTTGCGTGCGGCGACCGTCGCCGCCACCGTGGCCTCCAGATCGCCCAGCGGGACCGACGCCAGGATGCCGAGCGGCGCCGACCGGGAGGCGAACCGGCCGGCCACGGCGACCCCGACGATCGAGGCCATGACCGGGTGCTCGGCCAGCGCGGCCAGCAGCCGCCGGTCAACGGGACGTTTCGGACGAAGACCCATCACATCACCCTATTTATGCTCAGAGGTCCTCGGAGAACCCGGGCAACCCCAGCTTCCCCGGGTTCATGATCCCGTCCGGGTCGAGGGCTTGCTTGACCGCCGCGAGGGTGCCGAAGCCGCTGCCCAGGAAGGGCCTCACGTAGGGCGAGCGGAGCAGTCCCACGCCGTGGTGGTGGCTGATCGCGGCGCCGTGCCGGATGAGGACGTCGTTGGCGGCGTCCCAGGCGGCCCGGTACCACTCCCGTCGGCGGGAGCGTTCCACGTCGCCGCGCAGGGAGAAGTACAGGCAGGCCCCGTCGGTGTAGGCGTGGGACTGGTGCGCGGAGGCGCGCAGCGTCCCCGGCACGGCTTCGACGGCCGCGACCACCTCGTCGTAGAGGGCCGTGAGCGACGACCACGGCGCCGCGATCTCGCAGGTGTCGGCGACGAAGCCGGGTCCCTTGGCGTACCCGTCGCCCGACTTGCCCACGATCATCCGCTCGTCGAGCCAGCGCGCCAGGACCGCGCCGCCGTCCAGCGTGACCGGCGCGCGGGCCGCGCAGACCTCCTCGGCCACGGCCAGCGTCGCGTCCACCAGCGCCGGGTCGCCCTCATCGGCGATCAGCAGCAGGTTGGTGTCCGGCTCACCGAAGTGGGTGCCGCTCTCGTGCGCGTCGTACAGGCGCAGCACCGCCGGGGTCGCGCCGCGCTGGAGGATCTCGCGGCAGGCGTCCAGCCCGTCGGCGAACGT
The DNA here is from genome assembly GCF_040639875.1 of Actinomadura sp. NPDC023710. NCBI lineage: Bacteria > Bacillati > Actinomycetota > Actinomycetes > Streptosporangiales > Thermomonosporaceae > Actinomadura > Actinomadura sp. NPDC023710. The sequence goes on along the minus strand of NZ_JBFAGB010000006.1, from coordinate 131,655 downwards.
GGCGAACCCGTACGCCAGGCCCGACCCGTAGGCGGGCAGGCGGTGGGTCCGCAGCCGCAGCCGGGTGATCACGCCCAGCGTGCCCTCGGAGCCGAGGAACAGCTGCCGCAGGTCGGGGCCCACGGCCGCGCGGGGGTAGGTCCCGAAGCTCGCGGACGATCCGTCGGGCAGGACCACGTCCAGGCCCACGACCATGTCCTCGATCTTGCCGTACCGGGTGGAGAGCTGGCCCGCCCCGCGGCAGGCCGCCCAGCCGCCGACCGTGGAGATCGCGAACGCCGACGGCCAGTGCCCCGCGGTGGCGCCGTGGACCTCCTGGAGCTCCTTCTCGAACAGGTCGCCGAACATCCCCGCCTGCACCTCGACGATCATCGATTCGGCGTCGAAGGACAGGATCCGGTTCAGCCGGCAGACGTCCAGCACGACCCCGCCGAACACCGGCAGCGCCGCGCCGAGCACGTTGCTGCGTCCCGCCGACACCGTCAGCGGGATGCGGTGCGCGGCGCAGATCCGGACCACGGCGGCCACCTGCTCCTCGTCGGCCGCCTCGACGATCACCGCGTCGGGGGTGGCGGGGCGGCCGTCGGTCTCGCCGATGGACGTGCCCGCCCACCAGTCGCGGGTCCGCCGGACCACCTCGTCCCGGCCGGTGTGCACTGCGGCCGCGGCCGCGCGCAGCTCGGTGACGACCGCTTCGGGGACCCGGGCCACGCCCTCCTGCAGGCTCGCCTCGCCGTCGCCGGGCGGGCAGTCCGCCGCCCAGCGCGGCGGCGTGGGCGCCCCGACGACGTAGTCCCCGCGGTTGAAGGGGTGGGTGATGGTCTGCCTGCTGATCAACTGAGTTCCTCCATCAGTACGGTCCGCTCCCGCTCGACGCCGGAGACGTAGTCCTCGATCTGCCGCCCGGCCTCCTCGTCGGACAGCCCCAGCTCCCGCTGCAGCAGCCGCGCGACCTCCGGGGCGGCCTTGACCGACAGGTCACGGGTGAAGAGCCGCATCCGGGTGCGGCGCGACAGCACGTCGTCGACGGTCCGCGCCAGCTCGCACCGGGCCGCGTACACCACCTCGGCCCGCAGATGGCCGCCGCCCTCGACCACCGGCTCGGCGAGGGAGGCGTCCTCGGCGATGAGATCGGCGACGAAGCGGGCCTCGGTGCCGTACCGCTCGCCCAGGTGCGCGCCCAGCCCGCCGGTCGCCGAGGTGGCCTCCGCGTCGTAGCCCGCCCCGCCGAGCAGCGGGAGGTGGACGGTGCGGCAGCGCGCCTTGCGGCCGAGCTCCTTCAGTGCCTCGTCCACGACGAGCTCGCCCATGTGTCGGCTGGTGGTGAGCTTGCCGCCGGTGACGGTGACCAGCCCGTGGGCGTCGGTGTCGATCCGGTGGTCGCGGCTCATGTCGAGGGTGGCGCCCTCCTTGCCGCCGACCAGCGGGCGCAGCCCGGCGATCGACCCGACGACGTCGTCCGCGCGCAGGCCGGCGTCGAACGCCGTGTTGGCGCCGTCGAGGAGGTACTCCATCTCCTCCCGCGTGCACAGCACCTCGTCCAGCGGCCCGTCGTAGTCGGTGTCGGTGGTGCCGATCACGACCACGTCGCCCCACCGGGTGCACGTGGCGCGGCGGGCCCGGCCGGGGACGGGCACCGTCACGGTCCCGTCGATCGGCAGCCGGGTCCACGGCACCACGATGTGCACGCCCTTGGCGGGACGGACGCGCGGCCGGTGGCCGGGATCCGACAGCGCGTCGAGCGTGTCGGACCAGACCCCCGTCGCGTTGACGACCACCCCGGCGCGCACGTCGACGTCGCGGCCGTCGACACCGACGGTGGCGCCGCGCACGCGCCCGCCCTCGCGGATCAGGCCGCGGCAGGCGGCGCCGTTGAGGACGGTCGCGCCGAAGTGCGCGGCGGTCCGCGCGATGGTCAGGGTGAGGCGGGCGTCGTCGGTGCGGCTGTCGTAGTAGAGCAGGCCGCCCCTGAGGCGGTCGGCGCGCAGGCGGGGGGCGCGGACGAGGACCTCCGGCACCGTGAGCCGCCGGTGGAGCCGCCCGATGCGCCAGCCGCCCGCCAGGTCGTAGGTCCACAGCAGACCCTCGAACGCCTTGGCGATGCGCGGGTCGAACACGCCGTCCTGGGTGAGCACGGGGAACACGAAAGGGAGCCGCTGCACCAGATGGGGGGCGTTGCGGCGCAGCCGCTGCCGCTCCAGCAGCGAGCGCCGCACCAGCGGCAGGTTGCCCTGCTCGATGTAGCGCAGGCCGCCGTGCACCATCTTCGAGGACTTGGAGGACGTGCCCGAGGCGAAGTCGTCCCGTTCCACGAGCGCGACCCGGAGCCCCCGGCTGACGGCGTCCAGGGCGGTGTAGCAGCCGGTGACGCCGCCGCCGACGACGAGCACGTCGAACCGCTGGGCGGCGAGCCGTTCGATCTGCGCGCCGCGGTCCAGCGCCAGCGGGGTGCGGCGGATCGCGTTCCTCGTCTCTGACCTCGCCTTGCGTTCGGTAAGCCGGATCACGACGTCGATTCCTTCGTTGAGTGGGTGGGGACATGGCGGGCCAGCAGGTCGCGCCACGCGGCGCGGGCCTCCCGGCGGTCGCCGTCGGCGAGCGCGGGCTCGAACACCGGGGCGGTGCCGAGCCCGGCGACGGCCGAGGCGAGGTCGGGCCACAGTCCCGCGCGCACGCCGCCGAGGTAGGCGGTGCCGCGCAGGCTGGCGGTCTCATGGGCGAGGGCCCGGCGCACCGGGCGCCCGATCAGGTCGGCCTGGGCGGACATCAGGACGTCGCTGCCGGCCAGGCCGCCGCCGCAGACGAGGTCGGTGACGGGCCGCCCCATGGCCTTTTCCACGCCTTCCAGCAGGTCGCACACCGAGTGCGCGAAACCGTCGAGGACCCCCCGGGCGAGCTCGGCCCGGGTGGTGGACAGGCTCAACCCGGCGAGGAGCCCGGTGGCCTCCGGCGCCCAGACCGGCGTGCGCAGCCCCGCCAGCGCGGGCACGAACCGCACGCGGGACGGTCCCGGGTGCTCGCCGGCCAGTTCGGTCAGCCGCCGGGGCGACTCGAACATCCCGATCTCCTCGCAGAGCCAGCGCACCGCCGAGCCGGTCGTCGCGGCGAACCCCTCCAGGCTGAACAGCGGCACGCCGCGCGAGCGCCAGGCGACCAGGGTCAGCACACCGGGCACCCGGTCGCGGTGGCCGGGCGGGCGGCCGCCCGCGACCGCGTCCAGGAACGTGCCCGTCCCGTGCACGCACATCGCCTGGCCGGGCCGGTGCGCGCCGAGCGCGACCATCGCCGCGTGCTGGTCGCCCATGACCGACAGGATCGGCAGCCGCGCCCCCAGGACGGACGGGTCGGTGAAGCCGAAGTCCCCGTCCTCGTCCACGACGGACGGCAGGATGTCGGGCGGGCAGCCGAGAAAGTCCGCCCAGGGCCCGTACCAGCCACCGGTCCGCACGTCGTAGGCGCCGGCGGCGACGGCGTTCGTCGCGGACATGACGTGCCGGGCGCCGCGGGTGAGCTTCCACACCAGCCAGGTGTCGATCGATCCGAACACCAGCCGGCCCCGCTCGTGCGCCCGCCGCGCCTCCTCGTTCCGGGCGACCTCCTCCGCGGCCCACAGCAGCGGGGCCCGGGACCCGACCGGCCGCCCGGTGCGCTCGGCGAGACGCTCGTCCCAGTCCGGCTCCCACTCCCGCAGCCGCTCGGCGTAGCGGCGGTCCTGCCACACCACGGCGGGGCTGAGCGGCTCACCGGTCACCGCGTCCCACAGCAGCACGGTCGCGCGCTGCGTGGAGATCGACACCCCCGCGATCTCCACGCGGTCCGCGGCCGCCCGCTCCAGGGCCGTCCGGCAGACCCGGACGGTGTTCTCCCAGATCTCCGCCCCGTCCTGCTCCACGCGCAGGTGGTCGGGCGAGCGCACCGAGATCGGCAGGTACGCGGCCGGCGCCGCGCCCCCGTCGTCGAGAACGACGGCGGCGCGGGTCCCGGTGGTGCCCTCGTCGATGCTCAGCACGCCGCGCCGGCGTTCTCTGATCATCTGCGAAACACTCCTCTCGTCAGCGCGTTCGGACCGGCCCCGCGCTCAGACCGGCACCGTTTCGCGCCGCTCCAGCCGGACGGGCTCCTCTTCCAGGTTCACCGCGACGCGCGTCGGGTCCCACTTGACGATCACGCAGGTGGCCAGGCCGACCAGCGGCACCGCCGACAGGACCATCAGGCTGGCGCCGACCCCGAACGCGGCCTGGAGCTGCGGGAACACGTACAGGCCCGCGACCGAGCCGAAGCTGCCGAGCATCCCGGTCACGCCGGTGCCGAGGGTGCGGATGTCGCTGCGGTACGACAGCGCGGCGATCGACTTGCCGTTGGGGCCGGGGCCGGCGGAGTGGAAGAAGATGAACAGCACCGGCAGCGACGCGGCCAGCGCGATCGGGAGCTGCTTGAAGGTCGCGCCCATGACCAGCAGCGCGACGAACACCACGGCGTACCCGGCCGCCGAGCTCACCCGCAGGCCGAGCCGGCGGCCGAAGTAGGCCGACAGGCACCCGCCGGCGATGCCGACCGCGTTGAACGCCATCGAGCCCGCGGTCGCCTTCTCGAACTCCTTGCCGAACAGCTCCAGGCTGATCACCGGCAGGTACCAGCCGACGGCGAAGTACTGCATGGACTGGGTCAGGGAGATCACAGTCGACAGCACGGTCCGGGGCAGGTACGCGCCGCGGAACAGCACCCCCGCGTCCCGGACGCCGACCTGGTGGCGCGCCTCCCGGGCCTGCGGGGTGTCCAGCGGGCCCTCCTTCGCCTCCACTCCGTACAGGCGGCGCAGGTTCGCGGCGCTCTCCCGCAGCCGGCCCTTGGACGCCAGCCAGGTCGGGCTCTCCACCAGGAAGGCCATCTGGAGGACGAACAGCGCCGCGGCGAAGACGACCGCCGAGCCCACCGACCACCGCCAGATGTCGGAGCCGACGTCGAGCTTGTAGAACAGCAGCGTGAGCGCGAGGTTGGTGGTCGTCGCCAGGTACCAGACGCCCTGCCAGAAGTTGAGCCTGCCCTTGAGCGAGGACGGGGTGTACTCGGCGAGCAGCGCCATCGCCACGGCGAAGTCGATGCCGTAGGCGACGCCCACCAGGGCCCGTCCGGCGAAGACGGTCTGGAAGTCCGAGCCGACCGCGGTCAGGACCGCGCCGATCCCGAAGATCACCTTCGTCATCAGCAGGGGCCTGATCCGTCCGATCCGGGCGGCGAGCCAGCCGCCGAAGGGATTGGAGACGATCGCGATGGCCGGGGCCATCGCGGTGAGCACGCTGACCTGCGTGGGCGACAGATCCAGCTGCTCGACCATGGGGGACAGCCCCGCGCCCAGCGCCGCGTTGGAGTAGGCGTCCAGGAACAGGCCCGACAGGGCCAGGAACCAGATCCAGTTCGCGCGGCCGCGCAGACTCGTGAGGGTGTCGATGAGGCCGGCCGCGTCCGCCGCGCTGCGGATGACCGCCGTTCTCGTGCTCGCAGGGCCGTCGTTCATGCCCGCCGCCTTTCGGGGTTGAAACCCTTGCCAGCGGTCCGGGAATGACTGAAGGCACAGACGAAGACCACTGACAGGGGTGTCTTCGTCTGTGCCTGTCGGTTGACGGGAGGTTAGGCGGGGCCGATCCGGTGTGTCAAGCGACACATCTTCCGCCCGGCCCGGCCACGAAGCCGCAGGCCACGGCTCGCTTCAGCGGTGTCGGCTCTCCGGGCGATGAGTTCTCGCCGGGCCGCGAGTCCTCATTGCGGACCGGCCGGTGACCGAAGGAGAAGCCGTGAAGAACGATGTGTGGCCGATGGTGCATGCGGAGCGTGCGGCGCTGATCGACGACCTCTCGCACCTCGATGCCGATCAGTGGGAGGAACCGTCCCTGTGCGACGGGTGGACGGTGCACGACGTGGTGGCCCACCTGGTCGACACGGCCCGCACGACCCGCTTCGGTTTCGTCGTCCGCCTCGCTCGGGCCCGGTTCGACTTCGACCGTCAGAACACCCGAGGCGTGGAGCGCGAGCGCGGTGCCTCACCCCAGGAGACTCTGGAACGGCTCCGCCAGGTGGCGACGCTCAGGGCGACCCCTCCGGCACCGCTCGACAGCCGGCTCGTCGAAGAGGTCGTCCACGGCGAGGACATCCGCAGGCCCTTGGGCATCGTCCACGCCTACCCGCGGCAGGCGGTCGTCAGGGGGCTCCGACTGCAGGCCCGCACGCCGGCGTCCTTCGGCGGAGCCAAGGAGCTGACGACCCGTTTCCGCCTGACGGCGACGGACGCCGACCTCTCGATCGGTGACGGCCCGGAAGTGAGCGGAACCGCCCTCTCGCTGCTCCTGGCGATCTCCGGCCGCAACGTGGCGCTGAACGATCTCTCCGGACCGGGCGTCCCCACCCTGGCGACGTCCGCCTGACCATCGGCGACCCAGGCGGGTTGCGTTGCGCGTCCCGGCTAGCGGAGAGCGTCGATGAAGCGTCGCGCCTCCTCCCGCCGCATGCCGGTCTCGGCGCAGACGAGCGCCAAGGCGGACTCGTAGTCGCCGGCGGTCTTGAAGGCCCGTACCCGCTCCGAGAGCATGGGCCGGTCCGTGGGCGGCTCTGCGGGGATCCATCCCGCCCGGACGGCGTCGACATAGTCCTTGGCGGCCCTCAGCCCGAGGGAGGTCTCCTGCCGGACGAACTTCGCCGCGTCCTTCCACCTGCCCTGAGCGATCATCGCGCGGGCCTTGGTCTGGACGTCGACAGGCACCGTCCGGGCGTACGCCTCCCCCTTGAGACCGTCCACGTAGTCCTTGGCCTCTTTGAGGCCCAGCCCGGTGGCCTGCCGGATCAGCCTGACGGCGGGGATCACGTCGCCCTCGGCGACGAGGGCGACGGCCTGCGCCCTCGCCTCGGGCATGACATACGGGACGGACGGCTTCACTCGATCACTCCTCCAGACGGCGGTCGCCCGATTCTCGTACAGCGGCGCACGCCGGTGAAAGCGCTCGGCGAACAGGGGACCGGCGTCGCCGCCCACCGTCTGCGGCCGACGACGCTGGTCGCGGCCTCACGGTCCGCCGGACAGTTGTCCTTGCTGCCGGGAATGAAGTCGTAGAGCCGGGCGGAATGGGGGCCTCGGCTTTGAGGTCCACCTGGTCTTCGGCCATTTCCGGGCCCTCGACGGTCAGGGCCGCCGCCCAAGATCACTCTGGATCCCACACCGGCGCCCGTCGCTCGGGTCACCCTTATCGGTGTGCCGTCGCCGCATGACGGTCAGGCGGGCGCCCTTGGCTCGTTCGGTCCGCGACTCGCGGCGGAGAGCCGGTCGTCCATCCCTATTCGAGGGGCTGGGTTCCCGCTGGCCCAAGTACTTCGTCACTGCGCGGAGCTTTCTTGGGCAGTGACGTGGAGACCATTTTCTCAAAAGTCCTGCGCCTGTGACTTTCTGTGCCCTCGAATGCCGTTGGGTTGCGGAGAGATGCTTGAGTCTGCTCATGCATCCACCCGTGTCCAGCATGCCACCGTGAGACCCTCTCGCCAGGTCAGAGGCGATGATCCACGTAGTCGCGATCAGCGACACCGTCAGCCGTATATCCGGCGAAACTGTAGTCGTCTGGCAAGGTGCTCGGCTGGGACATGTAGGGCAAACGGCCGAAAATGAACACCCTTCGGGGGTGGGGGCCGTGATGGCGCGCTCGATCCGGATTTCAGAAGAACTGCCCTCCGAGGATCTCGCAACAATCTACCTATGCCTTGTCATTGATCGTTGGCTATTGGCTATAAAGAAGAGAGTCCGCGCGGTTCCCTGAAAGGAGCGAGCCCGGATCGAGCGCACGTGCCTCCCCCGGCGGGAAGGCCCCGACACGGCGCTCACCATCGATCTCCAAAGGCGTACCGGTCACGCTCGGCAGCCGAGCAAGGCGAGGGAGGCCGGCGCCGACCAGGAAGGACAAAACCCCCTATGACCCGCACCCCCAGGTCCCAGGAAACGCACGCCGTCGAACAGAGCGATCAGCCGCGGGCCGAATCGGTCGCGCTGCCCGTCCCGGACGGCCCGATACTGGGCGGAAAGCGGGGCCAGGGAACGTGACCGCCCTCGAAGCCGTCAAGGTCCGCGCCCGCGAGGTCGAACCGAACCACCGGCTCGGCGGCAGTATCCGGATGCTCCTGTCGCCCGGCACGGCCCGGACGACGGCGGGCCTCATGGCGCTGCTCGAACTCCAGCCGGGGGAGCGGGTCAGCGAGCATTACCATCCGTACACGGATGAGCACGTCTACGTCTCCGACGGATGCCTCGTCCTCACCGTCAACGGTGCCGAGCAGGTCGTGGACGCCCGGGAGTCGGTGCTGATCCGCCGTGGTGCCCGGCACCGCTACGAGAACCGGGGCGACCGTCCGGTGACGGCCGTGCTGTTCCTCGGGCCGCTGGCCCCGAGCCCCGACATGGGCCACGTGGAGACCGCGGAGCCGCACGGCGATGGGCCGCCGCCGTCGGTGGACACGGCCCTCTCCGCTGCGGCGGGCGCGCGGGAGCCGGCATGAGCGGGCGGCCGGCCCGCCCCGTGGCGATCACCGGGATCGGGGTCCTGGCGCCGGGCGCCCCGGGCACGAGCGGTTTCTGGGAGACCGTCACCGGCGGGACGCCCACCTTCCGCATGATCACCGTGTTCGATCCGGGGCCGTACCGGTCCCGGATGGCGGCGGAGATCGACTTCGACGCCGCGGGGCACGGGCTGACGCCCCGGCAGCGGCGCCGGATGGACCGCGCCGCCCAGTTCGCCCTCGTCACCGCCCGCGAGGCCCTGGCCGGCTGCGGGCTCCGGTCCGGCGACCTCGACCCGGCCCGCACCGGCGTGGTCGTCGGCAGCGCGGTCGGCTGCACCGTCTCGCTCGAACGCGAGTACAGCGTGGTCAGCGACAGCGGCCGTCTCGCGGTGGTGGATCCGTCCTACGGCTCACCGCACCTGCCCGACTACCTCGTCCCGACGTCCCTGGTCCGCGAGGTCGCGTGGGACGTCGGCGCGGAGGGTCCCGCCTGCGTGGTGTCGACCGGATGCACCTCCGGACTGGACGCCGTCGCGCACGGTGTGGAGATCATCCGCGACGGCGCAGCGGACGTGGTGCTGGCGGGGGCGTGCGAGGCCCCCATCTCCCCGATCACGGTGGCCTGCTTCGACGCGATCCGGGCGACGTCCCCGGACAACGACGATCCCGAGCGGGCCTGCCGCCCCTTCGACGCCACCCGGGCGGGGTTCGTGCTCGGCGAGGGCGCGGCGATGCTGGTGCTGGAGGACGCCGCGGCGGCCCACGGGCGGGGCGCCCACGTGCATGCGGAGATCCGCGGGTTCGCGTCCCGGAGCAACGCCTTCCACATGACCGGGCTGCGGCCCGACGGGGCCGAGATGGCGGCGGCGATCAGAAAGGCGCTGGACGAGGCGGACGTCCCGGTCGAGGGCGTCGACTACATCAACGCGCACGGGTCGGGCACCAGGCAGAACGACCGGCACGAGACGGCCGCCTTCAAACTCGCGCTCGGCCCGGAGCACGCCTACCGGCTGCCGGTCAGCTCCATCAAGTCGGTGGTGGGCCACTCGCTCGGCGCGATCGGGGCGATCGAGGTGGCGGCGAGCGCGCTGGCGATCGAGCACGACCTCGTCCCGCCCACCGCGAACCTCCGGCATCGCGATCCCGAGTGCGACCTGGACTACGTTCCGGTGACGGCACGGAAGCAGCGGATCGACACGGTGCTCACCGTCGGCAGCGGGTTCGGCGGCTTCCAGAGCGCGATGGTGCTCAGCGCCCCGGGAAGGTGGCGGGGATGACCGGGCCCGCGACGGCCGCCGAGGACGACCAGGCGGTCATCACCGGGCTGGGCGTGGTCTCGCCGAGCGGCCTGGGCGCCGAGCGGCACTGGGAGGCGACGCTCACCGGCCGCATCGCGATCGGGCCCATCACCCGGTTCGACCCGAGCGGCTACCCGGTGCGGCTCTCCGGCGAGGTCCCCGGATTCGTTCCGCGCGACCACCTCCCGGGACGGCTGCTGCCGCAGACCGACCGCCTCACCCAGCTGGCCCTGACCGCCGCCGAATGGGCGATCACCGACGCCGGGTTGACACCGTCCCCCGAGGAGTCGCTGCGGTACGGCGTCGTGCTGGCCAACTCGGCCGGCGGGTTCGAGTTCGGTGAGAACGAGCTGCGCAAGCTGTGGTCGATGGGGCCGAAGAAGGTCAGCGCGTACCAGTCGTACGCGTGGTTCTACGCGGTCAACACCGGTCAGATCTCCATCCGCCACGGGCTGCGCGGCCCCTGCGGCGTCCTGGTCAGCGGTCAGGCCGGCGGCCTGGACGCGATCGGGCAGGCGTGCCGGGTGCTGCGCAAGGGCGCCGACGGTGTGCTGACCGGGGGATTCGAGGCCCCGGTGTGCTCGTGGGGGGTGACCGCGATGTCGGCCGGCCGGGACGCGCCGACCGCTCCGCGGCTGTCCGCGGGCGACGACCCCGCCACCGCCTACCGCCCCTTCGCCGCCGACGCCTCCGGGCATGTCATCGCCGAGGGCGGCGCGATCTTCGTCCTGGAACGCGAGCGCCATGCCCGCGCCCGCGGCGCCCGCCACCGGTACGGGCGGGTCGCCGGGTACGCCGCGACGATGGACCCGCCGCCGGGGTCGAGCCGCCCGGCGACGCTGCGCAACGCCGCCGCGCTCGCCCTCGCCGACGCCGGCCTCGCCCCGGAGCGGATCGACGTGGTGTTCGCGGACGCCGCGGGGAGCGCGATGCGCGACCGCGTCGAGGCCGAGGCGCTCGCCGGGCTGTTCGGCGCCGGCGGCGTGCCGGTGACCGCGCCCAAGGCGATGACCGGGCGGATGTCGGCGGGCGGCGCCGCCGTCGACGTCGCGACCTGCCTGCTGGCCATGCGCGACGGGATGATCCCGCCGACCGCCGACGTCCGGCCCGATCCGTCCTACGGACTCGACCTGGTCACCGGACGCCCCCGGCCCGCCCGCATCGACCACGCGCTGATCCTGGCGCGCGGCGAGGGCGGGTTCAACAGCGCCCTCGTCCTGGCCGCCTGCCCGCGCGTAACCCCGGCCGCGGCCGAACCACGCGACGAACGGACCCCCCATGCCCTTCCCGGAACCGACCCCAGGAGCTGAAATGGCCCAAGACGGCCCGATAACCCTGACCGACCTGGTGATCGTCCTGCGCGCCTGCGCCGGCGAGGACGACGGAGTCGACCTCGCCGGCGACATCGCCGACCGCGCGTTCACCGATCTCGGCTACGACTCCGTCGCGATGATGGAGGTCTCCGCGCGGATGGTCGAGCGCTTCGGCCTGGAACTCGACGAGGACAGGCTGTTCGCCCTGGGGACGCCCGCCGAGATGCTCCGCTGCCTCAACCAGGCCGCGACGGGGGACGGGGAGGCCCGGCGATGACCGTGAGCACCGACAACGAGATCCTGGTGGACGCGCCCATGGAGCTGGTGTGGGAGCACACCAACGACGTGGCGGGGTGGCCGGACCTGTTCACCGAGTACGCCGCCGTGGAGATCATCGAGCGGGACGGCCCCTCGGTGATGTTCCGGCTCACCACCCACCCGGACGAGCAGGGCAACGTCTGGTCGTGGGTGTCCCGGCGCACCCCCGACCCCGAGACCCGCACCGTCCGCGCCCACCGGGTGGAGACCGGGCCGTTCGCGTTCATGAACATCTCCTGGGAGTACCGCCAGCAGACGGCCGGCGTGCTGATGCGGTGGACGCAGGAGTTCGCGATGAGGCCGGACTCACCGATCGGCGAGGACGCGATGCGCGACCGCATCGACCGCGGCACCGTCGAGCAGATGGCGCACATCAAGGCGGTCCTGGAGGACCGTGCCCGGGAGGCCCCCGGCACGGACGGATCCGGCGGGTACGGGCCCGGCGACCTCCACGCGCAACGCCTGCTGTATCTGACGTGCGGGATGCGGCTGGCCGCGGTGGTGAGCACGCTGGCGGAACTGGGCGTGGCTGATCTGACCGCGTCCGGGCCGCGTTCCGTCACCGAACTGGCCACGGCCACCGACACCGTGCCGGACGCGCTCTACCGCCTGCTGCGCTGCGCCGCCTCCGTCGGGATCCTGGAGGAGCAGCCGGACGGACGGTTCGCGAGCACACCGCTGGGCGACGGCCTGCGCGCCGACGACCCCTACAGCCTGCTGCCTCTGGTCCTGCACAGCACGCGGTCGTTCGTGACGAAGCCGTTCGGGGCGCTGGCGCACAGCATCCGCACCGGCGAGCCCGCGACGATCCCGACGCTGGGCACCGACATCTGGCGCTATTTCGAGGACAACCCCGAGGAAGGCGCCCGCTTCGACCGCACCATGACCACGCTGGGCCGCTGGGAGACCGAACGGCACCTGGACGTCGTCGGGCCCGAGCGGTTCGGCCGGATCGCCGACATCGGCGGCGGGCAGGGCCACTTCCTCGCGGCGGCCCTGCGGCGGGCGCCGGACGCGTCGGGCGTGCTGTTCGAACGGCCGTACGCCGTCAAGGCCGCGGCGGAGGTGCTCGACGCCCAGGGGGTCGCCGAGCGCGTCACCCGGATCGCCGGCGACTTCTTCACCGATCCGCTGCCGGACGACTGCGACGCGTACGTGCTCAAGGCCGTCCTGCACAACTGGCCGGACGAGCGGGCCGCCGAGCTGCTGACCGCCGTGCGCGGGGCGATCGGGGACCGCCGCGAGGCGCGGCTGTTCATCGTCGAGCACGTGGTGGCGGAGGGGAACCGCTGGGACCACGCCAAGTTCCTCGACCTCGACATGCTCGTGCTGTTCGGCGGCCGGGAGCGGCGGCCGGGGGAGTGGCGGCGGCTGCTGGCGCGGTGCGGGTTCGCGCTGGTCGACCGTCCCCGGGAGGGCCACTGGACCGTCCTGGAATGCCGCCCCGTGGAGGCCGCGTGACCGGGCGCCGGTGAACCGGGCCCGCCGATCCCCGATGACAAGGAGGACGAGCATGCTTTTCCAAGCCCCGCCCCCGACCCACCGGGCGGTCATGATCCGGAAGATCGCGCCCGGCGACCGGGACGCCGTCGCGGGGGTGTTCCGCGAGCACGACCGCACCGACCTGCCCCGCCGCATCGGCGTCACGCGCCGCACTCTGCTGACGTTCCACGACCTGTACATCCACCTGGTCGAAGGAGACGCGTCGTTCGAGAAGGCCCTGTACGCCGCCGGCGACGACCCCGGGTTCCGCGATATCAACGCCAGACTCGCCACGCTGCTCGTCCCGTACGACAGGGACCGCCCGGCCATGCACCAGGCACAGGCCGAGGAGTTCTACCACTGGTCGGACGACCGGCAGCAGGCGACGTACCGGCTGCTGCTGGAGATCCGCGTGGACGAGGCGCGCGGCACGGAGTTCGAACGGACCTGGCGGCAGATGGCCGCCGTCGCCGCCCGCCACCCGGGGCACGTCACCGAGTCGCTCTCGCGCGACCTCGCCGACCCCGGCACCTACCATCTGATCAGCGACTGGACCGACGAGGACGCCCACGAACGCTTCCTCGCCTCACCCGAGCACCGGGCGCTCGCCGCCGCGCTCCGCGACCTGGACGCCAAGGTCCGCGCGACCCGCACGCGCATCAGCGCCCCCCACGCCGGCCCGGCCGAGGACGGCGGGACGGGCGGGGCGTCCAGCACCGGGCAGGTCGAGCGATGATCGAGCCGACCGACCTGGACGAGGCCGGCGACCGGTCGACGCCGCCGCTGATCAATGACATCCGCGCCCCCGGCCCGGTCGCCCGCGCGCGGATGCTGTCGGGCGACGTCGGTTACGCGGTGACCCGGGCGGCCGAGGCGCAGCACGTGCTGTGCGACCCGGCCTTCAGCAGTGCCGCGACGTTCCTGCCCCGCACACCCGCGGAGCCGCAGGAGCCGGTCGGCTCCAGCAGGGTCCTGTTCGAGATGGATCCGCCCGAGCACACCCGGCTCCGGCGGGCGGTCGCCCAGGCGTTCAACCGCCGCCGCGTCGAGGCCATGCGGCCGGGCATCGCGGAGGTCGTCGACGGACTGCTGGACGAGATGGCCGCGGACGGGGCGCCGGCCGACCTGGTCCGGGCCCTGTGCGCGCCGCTGCCGCTCACCGACATCTGCGAGCTGCTCGGCGTCCCGCGCGAGGACCGCGACTCCTTCCGCGGCTGGGCCGAGGCGATCATGGCGCTGCGCGGTCACTCCCCCCAGGAGATCGACCGGGCCCGGGCCGCGATCCAGCGCTACTTCGTCGAACTGGTCGCGGCCAGACGCGCCGAACCGGCCGACGACCTGGTCAGCGAACTGCTGACCGTGCGCGACCGCGAGGAGCCGATCACCGAACCCGAGCTGGTCAGACTCGCGATCACCCTGCTGATCGCCGGGCACGGGCCCACGATGAACCAGCTCGCCCGGAGCGTGTACGCCCTGCTGACACGCCCCGAGCTGTACGCCGCGCTGCACCGCGATCCGGATCTGGTGGCGACGGCGGTGGAGGAGCTGCTGCGGACGGTGCCGTCCGTGCCGGTCGGCACCCCGCGCCTGGCGCTCCGGGACGTGGAGGTCGGCGGTGTGCCGATCCCCGCCGGCAGCACGGTCGCGGTGTCGGCGCTCGCGGCCAACCACGATCCGGCCCTGTTCACCGATCCGGAGGTGACGGACCTCGGCCGCACCGACAACAAGCACCTGACGTTCGGCCACGGCCCCCACTTCTGCATCGGCGCCCAACTCGCCCGGACCGAGATGCGGACGGCCCTCGCCGCCTTGGTGCGGCGCTTCCCCGGCCTGCGCCTGGCCGTCCCCCCGGAGGCCGTCCAGTGGCGGACGGACTCCCTCTTCCACGGCCCCTTGGAGCTGCCCGTGACCTGGTGACCCGGCGGCCCGCTCGGCGGGGAGCGACGGCTTCCGCGGTGAGATCAGGGGGCGCGCCCGGTCAGCCTCGCGACCGTGTCGTCCAGTGCCTGGACCTGCGACGACTCGCCGGCGTAGGCGTGGACCAGCGCGAGGAACTCCTGGAGCCCGCCGGGGAACTCCGAGCATGTGCGGACGATCGAGTGGACGTCCAGATGGGGCTGCGTGCGGCGCGGCACGCGGATCGCGATCTCTTTGCGCAGGGCGTCCACGATCTGCTGCCGGCCCTCGGCCGTCGTCAGCAGCGGAATGTCCATGAGCCGGTCGACGATCTCGAACAGGGCGGGGAGACCGTTGGCGTCCGCCCGATCCGCCCGGGAGCCCGCGCCGGGGCCGGGGGCGGGCGGTTCGGTGCCGCTGACCGGAAGCGGTCCCACCGGGGCGGGCGCCTGCGCGGCGTTCCCCGCCGGCGCCGGCGATCGCGTTGCCCGAAGGCAGAGCCAGGCGGTGGTCTCCGTCTCCTTGAGACGCACGTCGATCGGCTGGAACTCCGTGGGGTCGATGGCGCCGCGACCTTCCCGGATCACCGCGCGGTAGAACTCGTCGGACGCCAGGACCCCCAGGTCGGCCGGCATCGCGGCGAGGGCCTCCTTGAAGGACGGCGCGTCCAGGAGCCGGTTGACGTGGTTGACGGTGGTGCCGACGATCCCGTTGGCATCCGATTCGAGCGGCCCGCTGTGCAGCGCGATCCGCAGCCGCATCCGGGCGTGTTCGGCGGACAGTTCGTTGTGCCTGCGGAGGGAACCGCGCAGGTGGTCGGGCAGCGGGTGGGCGAGGCGGGCCGGATCGTAGGACGGCGGCAGCACGACGATGACACCGTCGCCGCGGTCCTCCTGGTAGCAGCCCGCGAGAGGCATGCCCGACGCCTCGAAACAGCTCCGGAGGGCCTCGTACAAGACGGTTCGCAGATGGCTTTGCACGTGGTCGGCGCGTTTGCCGAAACTGATGATGTCGCAGACGAAGAGCGTGCAATGGCCGGTCGGGGTCCAGCCTGTCCCCGCTTCGCCGGAGCCGTTCCGCATGACCTGTGATGCCCCTTGAACGATTGGATTGCCCCCAAGGGTGCACGCATGGCGCTCGCTCCGGCAAGTAGCGTGCCGATCGGCTGCTCCGCCGAATGGGCGCCCCTTGCGGAGGTGTGGTAAATCCCATTGTGTCCGGCGACGCAGAACCACCGGGTGGTCGCGGCCTACATTGACTGGCGGGACGGCCGGGGGCGGGGAGGCGGTGACGGCGCATGACGGACGACGAGACGAGGTCACCCGCCCTGGTGCCGCCGGCGGCGCTGTCGCTGGGGCACGCGCAGGAGCAGGTCCGCACGGAGCAGACCACCGCCGAGATCGTCGCGCTGCTCACCGACATACCGGATATGCGGGAGGCGCCGGGGCGCTCCATCGTCGCCCACTACATCAGTGAGCACGTGCGCGCCCCGCTGCTGTTACCGGAGCTGCCGCAGCCGAGGTATCACCTCTACCACCTCGTGCTCGCGTGCCGGGAGATACCCGACGGGCTGCAGTTGCTGGTCCGCGCGGTCGAGTTCGTGGCCGGCCCGACCGCGGCCGTGGCGCGCCTGAAGCGCATGCTGAGCCCGGTCCGCGCCCACCTGGAGCCGGTCGTCGAGACCCAGATCGAGGACCTGCTGACCGGCCTGCGGATACCGTCCCTCACCCGCCTCTACGTGGCCGCAACCGGAAACAGCATCGCCACCGTGCCGTTCCGGCTCACCGACGCCTGGGACGCGTTCTCCGCGCTCCTCGACCACAACACGGCGCCCGGGAAACCCTCGCCGCACCTGATATTCGTCGCGATGCTGCTGCAGACCATGCAGACACGGCAGACGGCGGGAAGCGCCGGGACCGAGGAGGCATGGCGCCTCAAGAGGCTGCGCGACTGGCTGGCGATGCAGACGGAGCAGCTGCGCGGCGCCGGCGACGTCGCCCAGGCCGACTACCTCGACCGCATGCGCGACCGTTCCGGGGTGCTCGCGACGCGCGCCGACAAGCCCATCTACCTCATCATCCAGCTCGAACCGCTCCCGGATCTCGTCGAGGACGAGGTCATGTGCCGGCTCTCGCACTGGCGGCAGATCCATCCGCTCGAATGGCGCCCCGAGCCGGGGGAGGACCAGGTGGTCCCGCTGAGCGCGGTGCGCGAGCACGTCGGCGCTTTGATCCACGAGGCCGAGCGGGGCTGGGCCTACGAACTCGACGACTCCCTGGTGCTGGAGTTCGTGCTGCCGCTGGACATGATCAATCTCGACGTGGACCAGTGGACGCGCGACGCCTCCGGGATGCCGGATCCGCCGCCGCTCGGTGCGGAGTACGAGATCCTCGTCCGGAGTCAGGAGAGGCTGCGCGCCCTGGGTCTCCACCGCGCGTGGCGTCAGCGCTGGCAGGTGCTCGTCGACGCCGTCGACGGCCTCACCTACTGGGCCGCCACGGGGGAGCCCGCCCATCCGCGTCCGATGGGCGATCGGCTGTTGAGCAGCCGCGAGATCGTCGCGTGCGTGCTGAGCGGTCCGCCCGACCGCGAGCCCGGCCGGAGCGAGCTCTGGAAGGCACTGCGGGCGGGGGTGCCCGTGGTGCTCTGGCACCGGGCGGATCAGCTCGCTTCGGAAATGCGGGAGGCGGTGCGGCAGGTCGTCGATCGTCCCGACATCAGGGCGCTGCCGACCGACATCAGACGGCTCCGGGGAAACGCGCCGTCCGATGACCGCAATGGTCGCTCTGCTCTGGAGTTAACCCTCCTATGGGATGACCCGAATCACTTCTTGGACGATGCCCGTGCTCTTCGTGCTCCGGCATCCCGGACGTGACGGTCGACGTGATGTGACCGTAAAAGGGCGTGGTCGCTCCACGCTCCTTCCAAACCTTGCGAAGTGGCGCCCCGGAGGGGATGCTCGACCTAAGGTGGCCCTCACCGGTTCTGCCCGAGTTCGAACATCCATCGCAAGAACCCATAGCCACACCAGAAGGGGACATCGTCGATGGCCGCTGACGAGCCGCCCGAGGTCCCTTCCCCTCGTGACGCGCCCATGCCCGCCGGCCCGGGGGACGCCGCCCCGGACGCCCGCGCCGCATGGTGGATCTATCGCGGCACCGGGCGCCCCCTGCCGCAGGGACGGTTCGCCGCGGCGCTGCCCCCGCCGCCCCCGTGGCGCGCCTTCGACGGCGGTCCGCCGCTCCCGCCTCCGCCCGGTGACGAGCGCGACCTCGTCCGCCGGCTCGGCCCCGTCAGCGCCCGGCCGCGCCCGGCCGACCCCGCGGAGGTCGACGCCGTCAACGCGGCGGTGTTCCTGCGGCGGCCGCTCCTGGTCACCGGGGAGCCGGGTGTCGGGAAGTCGACCCTCGCCTACCGGATCACCCGCGAGCTGGGGCTCGGCCGGGTGCTGCGCTGGCCCATCGGCAGCCGGAGCACGTTGCGCGACGGACTCTACGAATACGACGCGATCGGCCGGGCGCAGGACGCCGCGACCGGCCGCGGGGCGCTCGCGCGGCAGGGCGGGGAGTTATCGGAGGCGCCGGTCGAGGGGGATCCGGATTCCGCCGCGCTGACCGACGCCGGAGTGGGGCACTATCTCAGGCTCGGCCCGCTGGGCACCGCGCTGCTGCCCCATGAGCTGCCCCGCGTGCTCCTCATCGACGAGCTCGACAAAAGCGACATAGACCTACCGAACGACCTTCTTGACGTACTAGAGGAGGGCGAATACGGAATCACCGAACTCTTCCGCGTGAGCGCCCGCGAACCCGTGGTGAAGGTTCACACCGCCGATCCGGACGGCACGGCCGACATCGTGCGGGGGAGAGTGCGTTGCCGGGCGTTCCCCATCGTGGTCATCACCAGCAACGGTGAGCGGGAGTTCCCGCCCGCGTTCCTGCGCCGGTGCCTGCAGTTCTCGATGAAGGAGCCCGACGAGACCCGGCTCGCCGACATCGTGGCGGCGCATTTCGCCGAGCGGTCCGACGAGCGCACCCGGCGGCTGGTCCGCAGTTTCCTGGAGCACCGCAGCAGCCACCGCGGGCTCGCCGCGGACCAGTTGCTCAACGCCGTCTACCTCGCGACCTCCGGGGCACGGGATCCCGATACCGGCTGGGAACGGCTCCTCGATCTCATCTGGCAACGGTTGGAAGTGGCGCCTGAGTGAGTGAGCGGACCGGAGATCCAGCGGCGCGAGGCTCGGGACGGCCCGACGCCTCGGCCGGTTCTCCCGTCTGGCACGAGGTCTCCGACGCCATCTGGCTGGCCGCGCAGATGAACGCGGCCGCCCTGGCGGCGGACGAGGGCGGCCCCGCCGCCCTCCGCCCACCCCGCGAGGCCCCCGGGCGGCCTGCAGGCGGTGAATCCTCTGGCGCCGACCGCGCCGGGCCTCCGGAGGGCGACGGCTTGGACGGGCCTTCACGCGACTCCCCCGCCGGCGCTGGACGGGCGACGCCGCCCAGTGCGACCAGGACTCCGCGTGCGCCGGGTTCCGGGACGTCCCCAAGTGACGGCCCACCAGACCCCTGGCCACGTCAGGCGACGGGCCTGAACGGACACGCCGGACCCGCTCGCCTCCTCCTCCCCGTCCGGCGCGACCCGTTCGCCGGAGTACGGCCCCTGGCCGACCGCCGCCGCCTCGAGCAGGCGCTCCGCCCCTTCAAACGGGCGGTCGAGTCCCGCCGCGGCGAGGTGGAACTGGACGCCGAGGCGACCGCGGTCCGCGCGGTTCAGGACGGGCTCTGGCTGCCCCAGACACGGCCCGTCCCGGAACGCTGGCTCGATCTCGACGTCGTCGTGGACGACGGGCGCCTGGCCGCGCTCAACCGCCCGACGACCGACCGGTTCATCGACTGCCTCGGGGCCGTCGGCGCCTTCAGGATGATCCGCACGCACCTGCTCGACACCGACACCGGCGAGACTTGCCCGCTGGCGCTGCGCGAGCCGGGGCCGCTGGCCGCCGCGCGCCCGGCCGAGGGGCTCACCTCCCGGGGACGCCGCGACCGGCGGCTCATCTTCGTGCTGACGGACGGGATCGGAGACGCCTGGCACTCGGGGGCCGCCCAGCGACTGCTGGCCCGCTGGGGCCGCCAGGCCCCGATCGTGGTGATCAATCTGCTCGCCCGGCGCCAGTGGCGGCGTACGGGCCTCACCACCCGGCCGGCCAAGCTCTACGCGGCGGGCCCCGCGATCGCCAACCGCCTCTACCGCGCGCGCTATCCCGCGGCGCCGTTCGGCGGCGATTCCGGCACCGGCGCCCCGCACGCGGACCGTTCGCACGTCCATGTGCCCGTGATCGAGCTCGACCCCGGGCAGCTCGCAGGCTGGGCGGGCTTCGCGGCGGCGCGCCGCGCTGACTGGTACGGCGCGGTCGCCGTCTGCGGAGCGCCCCCGGAATCCACCCGGGCACCGGATACGGCGGAAACCGAGGAGGCCTCGTCCACGGACGAGTCGGCGACCGAGATCGTCCGGCGGTTCCGCGCCGCGGTCAGCCCGACCGTGTACGCGCTGGCGGTGCATCTGGCCGCGGCGCCCTTGAACGCTCCGGTGATGCGGCTCGTCCAGCGCACCATGCTCCCGGAATCGCGGCCCTCGGACCTGGTCGAACTGGTCGGCAGCGGGCTGCTGCACCGGGTCGGGCCCGAGCCCGGGCCGGCGGCCGACGCCCGGGACGAGGTCGTCTTCGACTTCGCTCCCGGGGTCCGCGACGAGCTCCTGGCCGGGGGGCGGCGTTCCGACACGACCCGGGTGCTGACGACGGTGGCCCTGCACCTGGGCGACCGCATCGCCGGGCTCCGCGATCTGGCCGGAATGGTCACCGCGCCGGAGCGGGGAGAAATGCCGGAATTGACGCGCGAACTCGTGCCGTTCGCCGTCCCCGTCCTCCACGTTTTCAGGGCTCTCGCGGGGCCCTATCTCAGGCCGGCCAGGGCGCTGGACGCCAAGCTGCACGACAAGGTTGACCACTACTATGGGAAAATGCAGGATAGACAGGATAGAGCCGCCGGGGAAGCGGGAAGGACTGGCTCCATGCAATCGCTGGACATCGCCGCTCTCGACGCGCTCACCGGACCTGAGGACATTGTCAAGGCCCCCCACCTTGGAGTCGGTGTGACAGTTCGCGATATCCCGGAGAAAGTCGGGCGCAAGGCGGACGAGCCGCCGCCCGTCTGGGGAAACGTACCTCCCCAGAACATCAGTTTCACCGGGCGGGAAGAGTTGCTGGAGCAACTGCACGAGCGTCTTTCGCAGGGAACGACGGCGGTCCTGCCCCAGGCTTTGCATGGAATGGGCGGAGTCGGCAAATCCCAGATAGCCATCGAATATGTGTATCGCCATATGGCGGATTATGATGTTATTTGGTGGATCAGATCGGAGAGGCCCGGTCAGATCCAGCAGGATCTCGCCGAACTGGCGGCCGAGCTCGACCTGCCGGTCAGCCAGGAGGTCAACGTCGCGGTGCCGGCCGTCCGCGAGGCGCTGCGCCTGGGCCGCCCCTATCGCAACTGGCTGCTGGTCTTCGACAATGCCGAGGAACTGCCCGACGTCCGGGACTTCTTCCCGACCAACGGTCCGGGAAAGATCCTCGTCACCTCCCGCAACCAGGAGTGGACGAAGGTCGCCAACTCCCTTGAGGTCGACGTCTTCGCCCGGGAGGAGAGCAAGGCACTGCTCCGCCTCCGGGGGCCCGAGCTCGCCGACGCCGAGGCGGACGAGCTCGCCGAGGTGCTCGGCGACCTTCCGCTGGCGATCGCCCAGGCCGGGGTCTGGCTCGCCGAGACGGGCATGCCGGTCGACGAGTACCTGCAGCTCTTCCGGGAGAAGCACGAGAAGGCGACCGAGCTGCTGGCGGACGCCGCGCTGGTGGCCAACGAGCTGCCGGTCGCCGCGGCCTGGAACGTCTCGCTGGACCGGTTGCGGACGAGCGATCCGGCGGCGCTGCAACTGCTCCAGGTCTGTGCTTTCTTCGCACCGGAACCCATTTCGCTTCGGATGCTGTCCGGCGCGCGCAACGTCGACGGTCCCCGGGAGCTGATCGAGGCCCTGGGGGACCCGGTCAGGCGAGGGCGTGCGATCCGCGCGATCAACCGGTACGCGCTGGCCAGGATCAGCCACAAGCACAACACGATCATGCTGCACCGCCTGGTGCAGCGGGTCCTCGTCGGGCAGATCCCTCCGGGGGAGGCCGAGGAACTGCGCCGGTGCGGCTACCAGCTGATGGCCAACTTCGACCCGCGCGACCCGGCGCTGCCGGCGAACTGGCGGCGCTACGCCGATCTGCTGCCGCACGTCCACTACTCGGGCATCGTCGGCTTCGACGATCCCTGGACGCGCCGGCTCGTCCTCAACGAGATCGACTTCCTCTTCCAGTGGGGCGACCACCGGGGCTTCCTCGAACTGGCGGAGACCGCGGTCAAGACCTGGACCGAGACGCTGGGCGAGGGCAACGAGCAGGTGCAGGAGGCCATGCTCCACCTCGGCCGCGCTCTCCGCCTGCAGGGACGGTTCGAGGAGGCGTACGGCCACCACGTCCGGGTCCGCGACCTGCGCGCCGAAGAGCACGGTGCCGACGACGAACGCACGATCGAGGCGCAGCGCTTCGTGACGGCCGACCTGCGCTACCTGGGGCAGTTCCAGCAGGCTCTCGAATACGACAAGCGCTCCTTCGAGGCACTGCGCCGCATGTACGGCGAGGACGACCCGATCACGCTGCAGCAGGCGCATCTCTACGCCATCAGCCTGCGGCTCAACGGTGATTTCCGGGCGGCGTGCGATCTCGATCGGCAGACCTACCGGCACCTGATGAACATCTTCGGGGAGAACCACGGCCGGACCCTGTCGTCCCTGGCGGCGATCGCCGTGGACGAGATGGAGCTGGGCCACTTCGACGTGGCCAGGGATCTGACGCGGCAGAACGCGCAGCGTCTCGAGTCGGCGTTCGGCAGCAGCTTCGCCGGTCTCGCCGAGAGCCTGACGGCGTTCTCCGTCATGGAGCGCAAGGCGGGTGACCACGAACGCGCACTCGACCTCTCCACCGAGGCGCTCGAACGCTACAACGAGCGGTACGGGGGTTATCACCCCGGCTCGATCTCCGCCGCACTGAACCACGCGGTGAACCTGCGCCAGGTGGGCAGGCTCGGCGACTCGATTCACCTCGCGCGCGTGACGGCGCAGAACTTCCTGCGGATGTTCGGCCCCGACCACCCCAACACACCGAGCGCGAACATCAATCTCGCGGTCGCCCTCCGGCTGAACGGGCAGCTCGAAGAGGCCAAGAAACTGGACGAGACGGCACTGGACGTTCTGGCCCGCGTTCTCGGTGTCGATCATCCGCGCAGCATCGTCTGCGCGATCAACCTGGCCAGCGACCACTACGCGATCGGCAATGTCCGCGAGGCCATGGAGAGGGACCGGGAGACCCTGGAACGGGCGCACCGCGTCCTCGGGGAGGAGCACCCCACCGCGCTCGCATGCATGTTCAACCTCGGGCTCGATCTGCGCGCCATGGGCGAGGAGCAGGAGGCCGACGTGCTGGCGGCACGGGCCATCGACGGCATGCGCAGGGTGCACGGACCGCAGCATGCGGCCACCACGGCCGCGCAAGAGGGAGTTCGCGCGGACTGCGATATTTATCCGATTCCGGTCTGAGCCGAAACCGAACAGGGGGCCGGAAGCGTGGTCGCCTTACGTTCCCCTGCTCCTGACTCGGGATTGTTTCAATGCCGGTCAAGTGGGGTATGGATAAACCCCGGCGATACGTCTCGAACGGCGTTGGAACGTAGAGTTCTTGATCTGGACACGGCTATGCTCCCCACGTATAGTAGGGGAGCAAATTTGTATGCCCGCACGGATTGTTTATCTTCGGTAATTGTCGGCGACCACGTGAGCGTCGCGGGAATTCAGCCGATCCGGCCGCCGAGGGATCGGGCTCGCGGACAGCGCCGTCCTCTCTCACCGAGAACCACCGCGATGCTCCCGAGGACGGAAGAGGTAATGGGCGGTCAAGGAGACTGGGACAAGGCGTCTTGGCGCAAGAGCAGGCGATCTGGCTCGGATGGGGCGGGAGGGTGCGTCTCCCTTGCCGTCTCCGCGTCGTACGGCGCCATTCGGGACAGCAGGAACCCGTGCCGGACGACCATCGTCCTTCCCAAGACCGTCTTACGCAGGATGTTGGACGACATCAAGAACGGGGCCTTCGACCTGCGATGACGTGGTCTCGCCACCGGTTGGAGGCGCGACGTCCATCGCGGGATCCGCGCCTCCGCCTCCGTCTGCTCAGCCCTGGAGGGCGTCGGACTTGACCGCGTCCATGAACGTGCGCCAGGAGTCCATGGACAGCGACAGCCGCGGGCCCTCGGGGTCCTTGGAGTCGCGGATGGCGCGGGTGCTGCCGATCGACGCCACTTCCACGCATACCGCGAGGTCGGGGTCGCTGCTCCGGCTGCTCTTCCTCCAGACCGGCGCGGACGCATTGGTATGAGTCATGGCTAAATTCTCCTTGTGAACTGTTTCGACACCGCCTGACAGTGCATGAGGCCGTGTCTGGCTGCACCTGGCGGAAATTAATCTACCGCACGGACAAGATGTTCATCGCCAATCCGAGTCCAAATCCAGGGCTGCGCGACAGTGGCATTGTCCGGCAAAAAAAGCTCAGATCTGACATTTAACGTGAAAGGGAGGAATGTCCACCGAACTACGCAGTTCCTGGGCGGTCTGATGTGGTGCCCCTCGGCCGGCCGTCGGGTGATCGGGCGTGGCGGTCGGGATGGAGGCGGGCGGCCTGGGTGCGGAGTAGGCGGATCATGCGGTGGACGTGGTGGGGGAGGTGGCGGGTGCGGGCGTGCTCGGCGGCGAGGAGGACGTCGGGCCCGTCGGCGTCCAGAGGGCGGCGGGTGATGACGCCGGTGAGTTCGAGGGGGTCGTCGGCGATGCTGTAGTCGGGCAGAAGCGTGACACCGAGCCCCTCGGCGACCATGACCTTGCCCATTTCGGCGCCGTCGACGGAGTAGGCGAACGCGGGCTCCCGCCCTCGCAGCAGGCGGTGGACGTAGCGGTGCATGAGATAGCCGGACCGCATCGCGACGAAGGGCTCGGCGAGCATCCGGTCGAGCGGCACCGCGTCCAGCCGGGCGAGAGGGCTGTCGGTGCGGCAGCAGACGACGGCGCGCCCGCGCAGCAGCTCGACGGCGGCGAGGTCCGGGGGCGGGTCGTCGCCCTCGATGACGTTGATCAGGCCGAGGTCGAGTCCGCCGCCGCGCAGCGCGTCGCGGATGTCGGCCTGCTGGGCGGTGACCAGTTCCACCTGCGTCGCGGGGTGTGCGGCGCGGAACTCGCGCATCGCGGGCGTGACGAGCGGGACGGTCGCGGCGTTCACGGTGCCGATGCGGATCATCTGCCGCGATCCGGCCTGGTCGTCGGCGGCCGCGCGGAGCCGGTGCACCGCGTCCAGCACCTCGGCGATCCAGGGCAGCAGCTCCCGGCCGCCGGCGCTGATCCGGGCGCCGGCGCGGTGGCGGTCGAGCAGCGTGACGCCGAGCTCGCGTTCGAGGTTGCTGATCGTCTGGCTGAGCGCGGGCTGGGACAGGTGCAGCGCCTCGCTGGCCCGGCGCATGGAGCCGA
The DNA here is from genome assembly GCF_040639875.1 of Actinomadura sp. NPDC023710. NCBI lineage: Bacteria > Bacillati > Actinomycetota > Actinomycetes > Streptosporangiales > Thermomonosporaceae > Actinomadura > Actinomadura sp. NPDC023710. Next base: position 106,160 of record NZ_JBFAGB010000006.1, on the reverse strand, counting down.
GGCGGGTGACGGCCGCGACGCATTCCAGCTGTTCGATCCGCATGGGCCCTCCGGCGGTGACAGGTTTCCCTTATCGCCCCGTCGCGAACGCCACATTGACCGGCGGCGGGATGGTGCGCACAATCCTAACTATGCCTGTAGGAAATATCGAGAACCATGCGGAGCCGCTGAGGTTCGCGTACTGGGTTCCGAACGTCAGCGGCGGCCTGGTCGTGAGCGGGATCGAGCAGCGGACGGACTGGGGGTACGACTACAACCGGCGGCTGGCCGTCCTCGCCGAGAGCAACGGGTTCGAGTACGCCCTCAGCCAGGTGCGCTACATCGCGTCCTACGGGGCCGCCTACCAGCACGAGTCGACCGGGTTCAGCCTCGCGCTGCTGCTCGCCACCGAGCGGCTGAAGGTGATCGCCGCGATCCACCCGGGCCTGTGGCACCCCGGCGTGCTCGCCAAGTTCGTCGCCACCGCCGACCATCTCTCGGGCGGGCGGGCCGCGGTGAACGTCGTCAGCGGCTGGTTCAAGGACGAGTTCACCAAGCTCGGGGAGCCCTGGCTGGAGCACGACGAGCGCTACCGGCGCAGCGAGGAGTTCATCCGGGTCCTGCGGGAGATCTGGACGTCCGAGCACGCCGAGTTCCGCGGCGACTTCTACCGCCTGCACGACTTCGACCTGCGGCCGAAGCCCGTCGCGGGGCCGGGCCGCCCGCACCCGGAGATCTTCCAGGGCGGCAACTCCACCAGTGCCCGCCGGATGGCGGGGCGCGTCTCCGACTGGTACTTCAGCAACGGCAGGGACTTCGACGGCGTCAGGGAGCAGATCGCCGACGTGGGCGCCGAGGCGGTCCTGCACGGGCGGCGGGTGCGGTTCGGCCTGAACGGGTTCGTGATCGCCCGCGACACCGAGGCGGAGGCCCGCGAGGTGCTGCGCGAGATCGTCGCCAAGGCCGACCGGGAGGCGGTGGAGGGCTTCGGCTCGGCCGTCAGGCAGGCGGGCCGGTCCGCCTCGGACGGCAAGGGCATGTGGCAGGACTCCGAGTTCGCCGACCTCGTGCAGTACAACGACGGCTTCCGCACCGGGCTGATCGGCACGCCCGAGCAGATCGCCGAGCGCATCGTCGCCTACAAGCGCCTCGGCGTCGACCTGTTCCTGCTCGGGTTCCTGCACTACCTGGAGGACGTCGAGTACTTCGGCGCGCGCGTGCTGCCGCTGGTGCGCGAGCTGGAGGCCGCGGACGCCGACCGCGGCGAGCCGGCGCGGACCGGGTCCTGACACGCCCATGCGCCTGGTCAGCCGCCGCCACATCGACCTGCTGAGGACCTGCAGCGCGCTGTGTCGCGAGACCCGCGTCCACGACCGGTCCGCATCCCAAGAGGAGAAGCAGAGGCATGTCCGTCAACACCGAGCAGCAGACCATCACCGACCACCCGAGCCGTGACGAACGATTCGCCGCGGCCCTGAGGCGCGCCGACCTCGTCGCCGCCGAACTGCGCGCCACCGCCGCCGAGCGCGACCGCGCCAACAGGAGTCCGCGCAACGAGGTCGAGCTCCTGTGCGCGCACGACCTCCTGCAGGTCCAGGAGCCCGTCGAGTACGGCGGCGACGGCCTGTCCTACGCGCAGGCGTCCCTGATCACCCGCAGGATCGCCCGCGGCGACACCTCGATCGCCCACCTCATCGGCTACCACTACGCGCAGACCCGCATCGCGCCGCTGTTCGGCACTCCGGAGCAGGCCGACGCGTTGTCGCGCCGCAACGGTCAGGAGAAGCTCTTCTGGGGCGGTGTGCAGAACCCGCGCGGCGGCTCCGACCTCGTCCTGACCCGCTCCGGGGACGGATTCCGGCTCGACGGGCGCCGTTCGTTCGCGTCCGGCGCGAGCCTCGGCGACCACCTGTCGGTGACCGCCGCCCACGAGGGCGAGCTGGTCTTCATCTCGCTGCCGGCCGGGCGGCAGGGCTTCCGCGCCCTCGGCGACTGGGACAACATCGGCCAGCGGCTGACCGACTCCGGCGGCGTCGAGTTCGACGGCACCCGCGTCGACCGCGCGGAGATCCTCGGTCCCGATCCTCTGACCGGGCGCACCCTCACCGCCTACCACACGCTTGTCACACCGCACTGGCAGCTCGCCTTCGTCAACTTCTACACAGGGACGGCCGAGGGCGCACTCGACGAGGCCCTCGACTGGACGCGTCTGCGCGGGGCCCCGTGGGAGACCTCGGGCGTGGACAGCGCCGCCGAGGACCCGTACGTCCTGCAGACCGTGGGGGAGGTGCGCAGCGAGATCCGTGCCGCCGCGCTGCTCGCCGACCGGGCCGGGGAAGCCCTCCAGGCGGCCCTGGACACCGGCCCGTCGCTCACCGACGAGCAGCGCGCCGAGGCGGCCGTCGCCGTCTACGAGGCGAAGTACCTGACGACGAAGATCGCGCTGGCGGCCGCCTCGCGCCTGTTCGAGATCCAGGGCGCGCGGGCGACCACCAGCGCCTACGGCTTCGACCGGCACTGGCGCAACCTGCGCACCCACACGCTCCACGACCCGGTCGCCTACAAGGCGCGCGAGGTCGGGGACTGGACGCTGAACCGGCGCGCCCCGCAGTTCTCGCTCTACCGCTGAGTGACTCCGGTCCCGTGGCGACCCGTCCAATCTCCGCCACGGGACCGGACCCGCGAAGGGAGACCCATGACGACGACCGCACCCGTTTCCCCCGGACCGGGCCGATGACGACCGCTCCCGTGATCCAGTCCGGCGAGGAGGCCGTGGAGGTCGCCCGCAAGCTCGCCGACTCGTTCGCCGAGCAGGCGGGCGACCGCGACCGCGAGCGGCGCCCGCCGGCCGCCGAGGTCGCGGAGCTGTCGGAGTCCGGCCTGCTCGGCATCACCGTCCCGGCGCGGTTCGGCGGGGCGGAGGTGAGCGTGGCCGCGCTCACGGAGGTGTTCCGGACGCTCGCCGCGGCCGACGCCAGCATCGCCCAGATCCCGCACAGCCACTTCGTGTTCCTGGAGGCCCTGCGCCGCCAGGGCACCGAGGAGCAGCACGCGCGCTACTTCGCCGAGGCGCTGGACGGAGCCCGCTTCGCCAACGCGCAGTCCGAGCGGGGCGGGCGGACCGCGGCCGAGGACGCGACGACACTGCGCCGCCGCGAGAACGGCGGGTACGTGCTCGACGGCGAGAAGTACTACAGCACCGGCGCCCTCTTCGCGGACTGGCTGGTGGTGCGGGCCGTCCTCGCCGGCGAGGCGCCCCTGCCGACCGGCGCCGCGCCCAGGGCGCTGGCCTACATCCGCCGCGGCACCGAAGGCGTCACGGTCGAGGACGACTGGGACGGCATGGGCCAGCGCACCACCGCGAGTGGAACGGTCCGGCTCGACGGCGTGCGCGTGGACGACGGCGAGGTCGTCCCGTACAGCCCTCTCTTCGACGGGCCGACCACCTACGGCGCCCGCGCGCAGGTGCTGCACGCGGCGATCGACGCCGGCATCGCCCGCGGCGCTGTCGGCGCCGCGGTCCTCGCCGTGGCGAAGGCGCGGCCGTGGTTCGAGAGCGGCGCCGGCACCGCGGCGGGGGACCCGCTGGTCGCCCAGCAGGCCGGCGAGGTGGAGATCGTCGTCCGGGCCGCCGAGGCGCTGCTGCGCGAGGCCGCGGACGCGGTCGACACCGCCGAGCGCGAGCCCACCGGCGGCGCCACCGCTCGGGCGTCGGTGGCGACGGCCGTGGCGAGGGTCGCCGCGGCCCGCGCCTCGCTGGAGGCGTCGTCCGCGCTGTTCGAGCTGGGCGGGACGCGCTCTGCGGCCGCTTCGCCGAACCTGTCGCGCTACTGGCGCGACGCGCGCACGCACACGCTCCACGACCCGGCCCGCTGGAAGGTGCAGCACGTGGGCCGCTGGCTGCTGTCGGGCACCCCGCCGCCCCGTCACGGCCAGCTCTGAGCCCGGTTCCACGCCCGGCCCCCGAGGCGGGCCGGGAGAAGGAAGGCACACTGTGACCCTTACGTTCCACTGGTTCCTGCCCACCTACGGCGACTCGCGTTCCGTCGTGGGCGGCGGGCACGGCCAGCCTGCCGGGGCCGCGGCCGGCGACCGCCGCGCCTCGATCGGCTACCTGGCGTCGATCGTGCGCTCCGCCGAGGAGTTCGGTTTCACCGGTGCGCTCACCCCCACCGGCGCGTGGTGCGAGGACGCCTGGCTCACGACGGCGATGCTGGCGCGCGAGTCCGAGCGGCTGGCGTTCCTGGTGGCGTTCCGGCCCGGCCTGATCAGCCCGACGCTCGCCGCGCAGATGGCCGCCACGTTCAGCGCGCACGCGCCCGGGCGGCTCTCGCTGAACGTCGTCACCGGCGGCGAGGCCCACGAGCAGCGCGCCTACGGCGACCACCTGCCCAAGGACGAGCGGTACGCCCGCTGCGGGGAGTTCCTGTCGGTCGTGCGGCGGTTGTGGGCAGGCGAGACGGTCACCCACCGCGGCGCGCACCTCGACATCGACGCGGCCCGCCTGCCGACGACGCCCGACCCGGTGCCGCCGCTGTACTTCGGCGGCTCGTCGGACGCGGCGGGGCCGGTCGCGGCCGAGCACGCCGACGTCTACCTGACCTGGGGCGAGCCGGTCGACGCCGTCGCCCGCAAGCTCGGCCGGATACGCGAGCTGGCCGCGGCCCGGGGCCGCAAACCGCGCTTCGGCGTCCGGCTGCACGTCATCACCCGCGACACCGCCGAGGAGGCGTGGCGGCAGGCGGGACGCCTCGTCGACGCGCTCGGCGAGGACACGATCGCCGCCGCGCAGGCCGTCCTGGCCCGCAGCGAGTCCACCGGCCAGCGGCGCATGCGCGACCTGCACGCGGGAGCTCGCGCCGACGGCACGTGGCGCGACCCCCACGCGCTGGAGGTGGCGGCCAACCTGTGGGCGGGGGTCGGGCTCGTCCGCGGCGGCGCCGGGACGGCCCTCGTCGGCTCGCACACCGAGGTGGCCGACCGGATCGCCGAGTACGCCGCCATCGGCATCGACGAGTTCGTCCTGTCCGGGTACCCGCACCTGGAGGAGCTGTACTGGTTCGGAGAGGGAGTGCTTCCCCACCTAGCCCGGCACGGCCTGTTCCACGACACCGGCGGTGTCGGCACGGGGCTCAACGCCTTCCTGCCCAAGGAGACATCGGCATGACGGCCGTGGAACCGGAGCTCCGCCGGGTCTACGGCGCCTACCCGACGGGCGTCGCGGTGGTGGCGGGCCTCGTGGACGGCCGTCCGGCCGGCATCGCCGCCAGCTCGTTCGTCCCGGTGTCGCTGGATCCGCCGCTGGTGTCGGTGTGCGTCGCGCACACCTCCACGACCTGGCCGCTGCTGGGCGGGCTGCCCCGCATCGGCATCAGCGTGCTCGGCGCCCACCAGGAGCACATCGGCCGGCGCCTCGGCGCCCGCACCGGCGACCGGTTCGCCGGCGTCGCTTGGCGCTCGACAGCCGGCGGCTGCGTGCTCGTCGAGGGCGCGTCGGCGTGGTTCGACTGCACCGTCGAGCAGCGGGTCCGGTCGGGCGACCACGACATCGTCGTCTTCCGCGTCCACGACCTGGACGCCGCTCTCGACGTGCCCCCGCTGGTCTTCCACGCCAGCGCCTTCCGCAGACTGGGCTGACAGGCCGCCGCACCAGCGGTCGTCCACGCGCCATGAATCCGAGTGGAGGAGTCGCCGTGAGCCTCTCTGTCCTCGTGGGAAATCCGCGACCGCGGTCCCGCACATTGCAGGTGGCGCTCGACGCCGCCGCCGCGGTCGCGGAGCGGGTCGGTCATACGGGCGCGGCACAGGTCGTCGACCTGTCCTCGCAGGCGCCAGAACTGCTCAGTCCCACCCCGTCGCCGCAGGTGCGGGACGCACTGGACCGCGTCGCGGGCACGGACGTGCTGGTGGTCGCAAGCCCCACCTACAAGGCCACCTACACCGGCCTTCTCAAGGTGTTCCTCGACCGCCTCCCCGGTGGCGCGCTCGCGTCGACGGTGGCCCTGCCGCTCCTGGTGATGGGCGACCCCAGGCACTCTCTGGCGGTCGAGGTGCACCTGCGGCCGCTCCTGGTGGAGCTGGGCGCGACCGTCCCGACGCCTGGACTGGCGTTCCTGGAATCACAGGTCCCCGGCGCCGCCGACGTGCTCGGCGCATGGGCCGACCTGGTCGCCCCGCAGGTGTCCGCCGCGCTCGCTCGCAGGCGGGCGGGCCGGGTGGACGGTCCGTAGAGAGCGTGTCACGGTCCGTCCGTCCGGGGCTTCCCAGGCGGTGTGATCTGCGTAACCGTGGAGGCGATCGGCGCGGAGGGCCGTCCCGGACATATTCCCAGGTAAAACGGTAGGTTTTATCGGAAACTTGCTTCCGAACGGACGTCTTCGCAGGTGAAGCCGGTCTTTTGGGGGCTTCACAGGGACGGATGCCGAGTGCATGCTGAGGACATGAACGCAGCGAAGGTCCTGGTGGCGAGGCGCCACGTCGACCTCCTTCGCGTGTGCAGCGCGTCCTGTTGAGCCGCTCTTTCGTGCGTCGACGCCACTGACCGGCGAGCCCCCCTTCCACCGGCCTCCCCCTGCGCCGGGACCCTGCCGCCTTCCTTCCGTTCCCCTCTTCCGGAGGTGCCCCGTGTCCACCCATCTGCTCGATCCGCCCCGTTCGGCGATTCCCGAAGCGGCGCGGCCCGCGGTCGCGGCCCGTTCCGGCGCCGTGCTGCTGTCCCTGCTGCGCCGGGTCCGCAAGGTCAGCGGGCTCGTCGTCATCCTCGCCCTGTGGGAGGCCGGCGCCCGTGCGGGCTGGCTCGGCAGCACGACCCCGCCGCTCAGCGACGTCGCCGTCCGCGGCTGGGAGATGGTGTCGTCGGGCGCGCTGTTCCAGAACCTCGGGGTCTCGCTGACGCGGGTTCTGAAGGGCCTGGCGATCGGGCTGCCGGCCGGCCTCGTCCTCGGCCTGCTCTCCGGGCTGTTCAGGGTCAGCGAGGACGTCATCGACGCACCCGTCCAGGCGGTCCGGATGCTTCCGCACCTCGCGCTGGTCCCGCTGTTCATCATCTGGTTCGGGATCGGTGAGACGTCCAAGGTCGGCCTGATCGCGGTCGGCGTCGTGTTCCCGCTCTACATCAACGTGTTCCATGGCATCCGGGGCGTGGACGAGCGGCTGGTGGAGTCGGCCCGCACCTGCGGGCTCGGCCGTCTCGGCCTCATCCGGAAGGTCATCCTGCCCGGCGCGCTCCCGCAGATCCTCGTCGGCCTGCGCCTGTCGCTCGGCGTCGCCTGGCTGACGCTCGTCGTCGTGGAGCAGTCCGCGACGGCCAGCGGCATCGGCTTCGTCATCAACCAGGCCACCCAGTTCCTGCAGATGGACACGGTCTTCCTGGTCCTCGTGGTCTACGCGCTGCTCGGCGTGTCGACGGACCTGCTGGTGCGGCTCGTCGAGCGGCGGGCCCTGGCGTGGCGGAGGGGGCTGGTGGCGCGATGACGACGACGGTGGCGAGCGGCGTGCGCGTCCGCGGCCTCAGGCGGGTGTTCGGCGAGCGCGCCGTCCTGGACGGCGTGGACCTCGACATCGCGCCCGGCGAGTTCGTCGCCCTGCTCGGCGCGAGCGGCTCCGGGAAGAGCACGCTGCTGCGCGCGCTGGCCGGGCTGGACGGCGAGGGGGGCGGCGAGATCGACGTCCCCGGCAGGCGCGCCGTCGTCTACCAGGAGCACCGCCTGCTGCCCTGGAGCCGGGTGTGGGACAACGTCGTCCTCGGCCTGCGAGGCCGCGACCTGCGCAGGCGGGCCGAGGCGGCCCTGGCCGAGGTCGGGCTGACGGCTCGCGCCGACGCGTGGCCGCTCACCCTGTCCGGCGGCGAGTCCCAGCGCGTCGCGCTGGCCCGGGCGCTGGTGCGGACGCCCGACCTGCTCCTGCTCGACGAGCCGTTCGGGGCCCTGGACGCGCTCACCAGGCTCAACGCCCAGGCGCTCGTCGCCGACCTGTGGGCCGAGCACCGGCCGGCGGTCCTGCTGGTCACCCACGACGTCGAGGAGGCGCTCCTGCTCGCCGACCGCGCTCTGCTGCTCGCGGACGGCCGGATCGAACGGGAGTACTCCGTGGACCTTCCCCGGCCGCGGTCGGTGGACGACCCGAGGTTCATCGCGCTGCGGCGCGACCTGCTCGACGGGCTCGGAGTGCGAACCGTCCTCCAGCCCCCACCCACCGCCATACAACCGACGAGCTCCGCTCGACGAACCGTCTGACTGCCAAGGAGGCATCATGACCGACCTGACCGCCGATGTGCTCGTCGCGGGCGGCGGCCCCGCCGGCGCGTGGGCCGCGATCAAGGCGGCGGAGGCCGGCGCCGACGTCGTCCTCGCCGACAAGGGGTACCTCGGGACGAGCGGCGCGACGGCGTCGGCCGGGACCGGGGTCTGGTACGTCGAGCCGGAGCCGGAGGCCCGGGAGGCGGCCATGGCCAGCCGCGAGGCCCTCGGCGGATACCTCGCCGACCGCGGGTGGATGGCCCGCGTCCTCGACCAGACGTACGCGAACATGAACGAACTGGCCGAGATCTCCAGGTACCCGTTCCCGGAGGACGGGAACGGCCGCCAGATCAGGCGCGGCCTGCAGGGCCCCGAGTACATGCGGCGGATGCGCGTGCGGGTCCGCCGGTCGGGGGTGCGGGTCCTCGACCACAGCCCCCTCACCGAACTGCTCGCGGACGGCGCCGGGGCCGTCGCCGGCGCCGCCGGGTACCACCTGCGGGACGACCGGCCGTTCCGGGTCCGGGCGGGCGCCGTCGTGCTCGCCACCGGCGGGTGCGCCTTCCTCAGCAAGGCGCTGGGCTGCGACGTCAACACCGGGGACGGCGCCCTGTTCGCGGCGGAGGCGGGCGCGGAGCTGTCCGGCATGGAGTTCTCCAACGCCTACGCGATCGCCCCGGCCTTCACGTCCGTGACCAAGACGGCGTTCTACTCGTTCGCCACCTTCTACCACGCGGACGGGACCGTCCTGGAAGGGGCGGGCAGCCAGCGGGGACGGTCGGTGATCGCCCGGACGCTGCTCAGCGAACCCGTCCTGTGCCGCATCGACCGGGCCACGCCCGAGGACCAGCGGGCGATGCGGCTCGCGCAGGCGAACTTCTTCCTCCCGTTCGACCGGCAGGGCATCGACCCGTTCACGGACCTGTTCCCCGTCACCCTGCTCGCCGAGGGGACCGTCCGCGGCACCGGCGGCATCCGGATCACCGGCGCCGACTGCTCCACCACGGTGCCCGGCCTGTACGCGGCGGGGGACGCCGCCACCCGCGAGCTGATCTGCGGCGGCTTCACCGGCGGCGGGAGCCACAACGCCGCGTGGGCGATGTCGTCCGGCACCTGGGCCGGGCAGGGCGCCGCCCGGTACGCCACCGGACTGGGCGGACGAGCCGGAGCGCGGACCGTGCACGCCCTCGGCGAGGCGGGCGTCCGCCCGGAGGGCCCGGCGGCCGGAGGCCACGCCGACTACGTCGCCGCCGTCCAGGCCGAGGTGCTGCCCTACGACAAGAACCTGCTGCGGCACGGCGGGCGCCTCACCCCGGCACTGGACGTCCTGGACCGGACGTGGCGGCAACTGCGCGGCACGCTCCGCGAGGAGGGCGCCGGGATCGTCCGGGCGCGCTCGGCCGCAGCGATGACCGCGCACGCCCGCTGGATGTACCGCGCCGCGCTCACCCGCACCGAGACGCGGGGCATGCACAAGCGCCAGGACCTGCCGGACCAGGACCCGGCCCAGCACCGCCGGCTCGTCACCGGCGGCCTCGACGACATCTGGACGCGTCCGGAGGCCGAGGCGGTGGCGTCGTGATCGAGATCGTCTCGCGGGAGCGGTGCATCGCCTGCGACAAGTGCGTGGACGTGTGCCCGACGAACGTATTCGACCGCGGCGCGGACGGCATCCCGGTCATCGCCCGGCAGAGCGACTGCCAGACCTGCTTCATGTGCGAGGCGTACTGCCCGGTCGACGCCCTGTTCGTCGACCCGCGCTCGCACGCGCTGCCGGAGCCTCCGGACGAGGCGGCGCTCGCCGCGGACGGGACCCTCGGCGCCTACCGCGCGCAGATCGGCTGGGGCCGCGGACGCACCCCCGGGGCCAGGCTCGCGATCGGCCCGTCGCTGAACCGGGCGGGCGCCCCCCTCACCTCCTGAAACACGACCCGACAGACCCCCGCGAAAGGCAACACCGTGAGATTTCCCCGAGTTCTGGCCGCCGGCCTCCTCGTCCTCGCCGCGACGGCGTGCGGCTCCTCCGAGGCCGACAGCGGCTCCGGAACGCTCCGCATCGGAGTGATCGGGTCGGGGGTCGGCAACAAGCTGACCCGCGCCGTCGGGTTCCTCGACCAGCGCGGCGAGCTGCTGCCGGAGCTGAAGGCCGCCGGCATCACCAAGATCAAGGTCGCGACGTTCCCGAACGGCCCCGACCTGAACCAGGCCCTCGCCGGAGGCTCCCTCGACATCGGCCAGTACGGCGACACCCCCGCCCTGATCGGCCGGGGGCAGGGCCTGCCCACCCGGCTGCTGTCGCTCAACTCCGTCCGGCTGGACGCCGCGATCGTCGCCAAGAAGGACGGCGGGCCCGCGTCCCTCAAGGACCTGGAGGGCAAGCGGATCGGCGTCCAGACCGGCTCCTACATCCACCGCTACCTGCTCGGCGCGCTGGAGCAGGCGGGAGTGAAGCCGAAAGAGATCATCCACATGTACACGCCGGCGATCATCGCGGCGCTGGAGAAGAACTCGATCGACGCGGGCGGCCTGGTCTCCGCCGACCAGGCCGCGCAGGAGAAGAAGGGCTACAAGTCGATCGACATCGCGTCCCGCGACCATCCCGACCTGCTCGGGACGTCCGTCACCGTGGTGACGGAGAAGTACCTGGCAGGGCACAAGGACATCGTCCAGGTGTGGCAGAAGGCCGAGACCAAGGCCGTGCAGGCCGCCAAGGCCGACTGGCCCGGCTACACCGCGTACGTGGCCGAGACCGGCGGGTACGCCGCCGACATCTCGATCAAGACGACGCTCAAGGACCAGCTTCCCGACGAGCCCTTCCCCGCGGAGGGGCTGAAGCTGCTCGAAGGGACCAAGACGTTCCTCGTCCAGCAGGCGCTGATCAAGAAGGACTACACGCTCGACTCGTGGCTCGCGCCCGGGGCCAGGCCGTGACCCGGCTGGACACCGACGTCCTCGTCCTCGGCGGCGGACCCGCCGGGGCGTGGGCGGCGCTCGCCGCGGCCGGCGCCGGGGCCAGGGTCGTCCTCGCGGACAAGGGCTACTGCGGCACCAGCGGGCCGACCGCGTCGGGCGGCAACAACCTCTGGTACGTCCCGCCGGACGCGGAGGTGCGGGCACGGGCGGTCGACGAGCGCTTCGAGCAGAGCGGCCGGCTCGCCGACCGCCGCGTCATGGCGCGGGTCCTCGACGAGACCTACCGCCGCGTCGACGACCTCGCCTCCTTCGGATACCCGTTCCCCGTCGACGAGGGCGGCGTCGAGCGGCGGGGCAGCCTCCAGGGGCCCGAGTACATGAAGCGGATGCGCCGTCGTGTGCACAGATCGGGCGTGACGATCCTCGACCACCATCCCGCGCTGCGGCTGCTCGTGGACGACTGGGGCGTCGCGGCCGGCGCGTCCGGCATCGCCCGCCAGAAGGGCGGCGAGACCTGGACCGTCCGCGCGGGCGCGGTCGTCCTCGCCACGGGCGGCTGCGCGTTCCTCTCCGGCGCGTTCGGCACCAACGTCGACACCGGAGACGGGCACCTGATGGCCGCCGAACTGGGCGCCGAACTGTCCGGCATGGAGTTCTCCAGCGCCTACGCGTTCTCCCCGGCGCACGGTTCGCACACCAAGGGCTTGATGATGCAGTTCGCGACGTACTACACCGAGGGCGGCGCCCCGATCGACGTGCCGGATCCCCTCGGCGCCAGGATCCGCGTCGCGGAGCGGCTCGCGGCGGGGGAGAAGGTCTACGCGCGGCTGGACAAGGCGCCCCCGCAGCTCCACGAGGCGATGCGGCACGCCCAGCCGAACTACTTCCTGCCGCTGGACAAGGCCGGGATCGACCCTTTCCGCGACCGGTACGAGCTGCGCATGGTGCTGGAGGGCACGGTCCGCGGGACGGGCGGCCTGCGGATCGTCGGCGACGACTGCGCGACGACCGTCCCCGGACTGTACGCCGGCGGCGACGTCGCGACGCGGGAACCGGTGTCCGGCGCCGTCAGCGGAGGGGGCGCCTACAACGGGGCATGGGCGATCTCATCGGGAACCTGGGCCGGCCGCGGCGCCGCAGGGTTCGCGGTGGGCCGGGCGCGTCCGCACGCCGTCCCGGCCGGACGCGCGGGCCTGCGCCCGGGACGGCTCGACGCGGCGGCGGTCATCCGTGCCGTGCAGGACGAGGTGCTGCCCCTCGACCGCAACCTCTTCCGGACGCGTGACAGGCTTCGCGACTCCCTCGCCTCCCTCGACGCGTTGTGGGAACGGATCACGTCCCAGGGCATCGCGGGAACCGGCCGCGAACGCCTCCGCGCGAGGTCGGCCGCCGCGATGACGGCGCACGCCCGATGGAGCTACCGCGCCGCGTTGGCCCGTCCCGAGTCCCGGGGCATGCACCGGCTGGAGAACCTTCCGCAACTACCGCGCTACGAGCACCGGTACCTCGTCGGCGGTCTGGACGAACCGTGGACGACCGCCGAACCCCAGGAGTCGCCGGCATGATCGAAGTGGTGAGCGCGGACCGCTGCGTGCGGTGCGACGTGTGCGTCAAGGTCTGCCCGACGGACGTGTTCGACCGAGGCCCCGACGGCGTTCCGGTCATCGCCCGGCAGAGCGACTGCCAGACGTGCTTCATGTGCGAGGCCCACTGCCCGACGGACGCCCTCTACGTCGCGCCCTTCTCCGGCCCGGCACCGGCGGGCTCCCCGCACACCGACGAGGGCGCGTTGGCCGACGCGTTCGGCGACTACCGCCGCATCGTCGGCTGGGGCCGCGGCCGCACCCCGGGCAGCCGCGCGGACCGCAACCACATCTTCACCGAACGCCTCCGTTCGTCTCCTTGACCTTCCGGGTACGGCCACCGCTGGGAGGGCCGGCCGGCGATGGGGCCTGCCGCCCGGCCGCGAACCTCCGGGCCGGAGTTCGCGGCCGGCGGCGTCTCAGCGGGCGGAGCCCCGGTGATCGTCCTTGGCGAGGGTGAGGAAGAAGTCCCGGACGTCCTCGGCGAACAGGTGCGGCACCTCCATCGCGGCGAAGTGGCCGCCGCGCTCGAACTCCGACCAGTGCCTGATGTCGTACAGCCGCTCGGCCAGCGGTCGCACCGACTGCGTGATGTCGCACGGGAGGACCGCCACCCCGACGGGCACCTGGCACGGCTCGGTCCGGCGCGGAGCGTCGTGGTGCAGCCGAGCCGAGGAGGCCGCGGTGGCGGTCAGCCAGTACAGCGAGATGTCGGTGAGCATCCGGTCGTCGCTGATCTGCGAGCGAGGGTCCGTCCACTCCGCGAAGCGCTCGGCGATCCAGGCCAGCTGGCCGACCGGCGAGTCGGTCAGCGCGTAGCCGATGGTCTGCGGGGTGAGGGCCTGCAGAGCCTGGAAGGGCGGACGGTTCGCCATCAGCCGCCTGACCTTGTCCAGCCGGGCCTCGTCGGTCTCGGACAGTTCGATGCCGGCGTCCGGGACCGGCCGGGTCGGCAGGTAGTTGACGTGCACCCCGACGACCTGCTCGGGCGCCACGGCGCCGAGCGCCAGCGAGACGCCCGACCCGAAGTCGCCGCCCTGCGCGCCGTAGCGCTCGTATCCGAGACGGTGCATCAGCTCGGCCCAGGCACGCGCGATCCGGACGACGTCCCAGCCGCGCTCGTGGGTCGGGCCGGAGAAGCCGTAACCCGGGATGGACGGGATCACCAGGTGGAAGTCGCGGGACAGCGGCTCGATCACGTCGAGGAACTCCAGGAACGAACCGGGCCAGCCGTGGGTGAGGACCAGCGCGAGCGCGTCCGGCCTCGGCGACCGGACGTGGACGAAGTGGATGTTCTGCCCCTCGATCTCGGTGGTGAAGTGCGGAAGCTCGTTGAGCCCGGCCTCGTGCCCGCGCCAGTCGTAGCCGGTGCGCCAGTACTCGGCCAGTTCCCTGAGCCGCGCCAGTGGGAAGCCGTAGTCCCACCCGGCGTCGGCGACCTCGTTGGGCCAGCGGGTGCGGGAGAGCCGGTCGGCCAGGTCGTCGAGGTCGGCCTGGGGGACATCGATGCGGAACGGCTTGATCATGCTCTGACTCCAGGGATCGCCATTTTATTGGCAAGGCCAACGTTGGTCGAGCCAACTATATAGAACATCGTTGGTCCTGCCAACAATGCATGGCCGCCGTCGCGCACAGGGGACGACGCGCGATCGCCGTGGAGCCAGGGTGAGGGTGTTACACGCGCCAGAACGAGTGGGGGAGTGCCTCGATCTCGGTTGCGGCCTGCTCCAGCTGTTCGCCGAACGGCCGCAGCGCGGTCTGGCCGGCCTCGACCAGGTGCCGGATGATGGCCGCCTGACGGCGGGCCCGGCCCACGACGATGCCGGCGAAGGCCCCGCGGTCGCCGTCGTAGCCGTAGCCGTCCAGCAGGAGGTGCAGGCGGCGGGACCTGTCCTCGAACGCCGTGAACCCCTGGAACTCCGCGACGTGCCGGGCCTGTAGCGGCACCCAGGTCAGTGCCAGGTGGGCCAGGTCGAACTCGCGTGAGGAGGGCCCGGCCGTGTCCCAGTCGACGAACCCGACCAGACCGTCGGCCTCGGACCACACCACGTTGTACGGCGAGGCGTCATGATGGCCGATGACCGACCCGGGCCGCCAGCTCTGCCCCGCGAACCAGGTCGCGTCCTCTGGTGGGACGAAGGTCGCGGTCGCGTCGTGCAGCCGCCGCATCCATGCGGCCACCTGCCGTAGCGCCCCGTCCGAATGAGGCCATGCCGGCCAGGGGTGGCGTTCACCGATGGTGTCGCCGTGCAAGAAGGTCAGGACCTCGCGCCCCTGATCGTCGTACCCCAGCACCCGGGGCGCGCCTTCGAACCCGACCGTCTCCAGATGCCGCAGCACCGCGTGCACGGTGGACGTCCAGGGATTCGCGGGACGGTGCACGGTGTCATCGATACGGACCCCGCCCACGTGCCTGCCACCCGGCAGCGGTTGCTCTTCCATGCCGGCTTTGTAACCCGCGGCCACGGGCCCGCGCATCTGGTTTTCCCTGGTGCGATCGGCCGATGGCCGGCCGCGGAGCCAGGACGGGGGAGCGCGTCGAGGGCGGCGCGGATGGGACGGACGGTAGTACTCTCCGAATCTCGATTATGGTGCGAACCTTTCCCCGCCGGTCGGCCGTCAGACAGACGCGTGTTTCTTCAGTGCCCGTCCGTTACCCCCTCTCCCCGGAGCTCCCCGTGTCCAAGACGATCGCGATCCGCCTGGCCGTCAGCGGCCTGGTCCTCATCGGCGCCGCCGCGTGCGACGGCGACGGCCAGAACGCGGCGGCCGGCTCATCGTCCCCGCCGCCCGCGGTGAGCACGCCCTCCACGGGCACCACCGGGGCGGTGCCGCCCTCCACGGTGCCGACCACGAGCGCCCCGCCGACCCCGCGGGCCACTCCCACCGACCCCAAGATCACCAACAGCAAGCAGATCGTGATGATCGATCCGGAGGGCAAGCGCTACACGTTCACGACGATGGCGCAGATGGCCGCGGGCATGCGCGCCACCATGGGTGAGAACGCTCCGTCGGGCTTCTGCGAGAAGTCCTACCAGCAGGGCGTGGAGGGAGGCGGGTCGTTCCCGGCGGGACGCGACGCCTTCCTGGCCGCCTGCCGCGAGGGATGGCGCAAGAGCGAGAAATGGTTGCGGCAGCAGTAGCGGACCGTACGAGACACAGCGGAATGTGACGGAGGCACTGTGCGGCACCAGGTGTACGAGCCCCTGGCCCAGGGCGATCCCGCCGAGATCGGCGGGTACCGCATCCTCGCCCGGCTGGGCGCCGGCGGGATGGGGCGGGTCTACCTCGCCGGCACGCAGAGCGGACGGAAGCTCGCGATCAAGGTCGTCCGCCCGGAGTTCGCCGACGACCGCGAGTTCCGCCGCCGGTTCGCCCAGGAGGTCACCGCCGCGCAGCGCGTGCAGAACCTCTACACGGCCGCGGTCATCGACGCCGACCTGAACGGCCCGATGCCCTGGCTGGCCACCGCGCACATCCCCGGCCCCTCCCTCGCGGCCGCGGTCGCGGAGTCGGGGCCGCTGCCGCCGTCGGCGCTGCCCACGCTGGGGGCGGGGGTCGCCGAGGCCCTGCAGAGCATTCACCGGGCCGGGATCGTGCACCGGGACCTCAAGCCGTCCAACGTGCTGCTGGCCGACGACGGCCCGCGGGTCATCGACTTCGGGATCGCCCGCGCCGCCGACGCGACACCGCTCACCCGGACGGGGAGCGTCGTCGGATCGCCCCAGTTCATGGCGCCGGAGCAGGTGCGCGGCGACGCGGCCACCACCGCGGTCGACATCTTCGCGTTCGGCACCCTCCTGCACTACGCGGCGACGGGGCTCAGCCCCTTCGGGGAGGGCGACCCGCAGGCGGTCATGTTCCGCATCGTGCAGGAGGCGCCCCGGCTCGACCGATGCCCCGAGCCGCTGCGGCCGATCATCGAGCGGTGCCTGGACAAGGACCCCGCGAACCGTCCGTCCGACGCCGAACTGCTGGACGAACTCACCGCCATGCAGTCGTCGCAACCCGCGGTCTGGCCACCTGAGCCCGTCACCGAATACCTTCGCGCCTATACGGAGATACCCGCCCCAACCCGGGTCCTGGCCGAGCCGCCCACCGGCACGCTCATTGCCGACGCGCCCGAACAGCCCCGCTATGGCGCGCCCGAACAATCTCGGTACGGCGCGCCCGAACAGCCCCGGTACGGCGCGCCTTCAAGTGTCTCGTACGGTGCTCCCACCCCGCCTCCGCACGGTGCGCCCACTCCGCCCCCGCACCCTGCGCCCACGCTGCCCTTCCAGGGCGCGCCCCCTCGGCCCCCGCACGGCATGCTCGCACCGCTTCCGCCGGGGGCACACGCCCCCTACCCGGTGAGGCGTTCCGGGGGCTCGGGCTGCGGCAAGACCCTGCTGCTGGTCGGCGGCGGCCTCTTCGCGCTGCTCCTCGTCCTCGGGTACGCCGTGAAGGCCGGCCAGTCGGGCACGGGGGACGGTGCCGGAAAGACGACCGCGTCGCCGCGGTCCGGCGGCGGTAAAGGCGGTAAGGGCGCGAAGCCGCCCGGCACGCTCCTGGCCCACTACACCAAGATCGACATCTCCACCGGCTACACCATCAACTTCACCGGGAACCCGAAGCGCCCCCGGAAGGGCGAGGGCGGCGATCTGGACTTCCTGGCCGGGAACATCCGGGGCGACAGCAAGTTCGGTCCCATCGGAAGCGGCCGGCCGGCGACCTACAAGACCTGTCACGACAACACCAGGTACATCGAGAACGGGCTCTTCCAGCCCAGGCGAGGGACGACCTGGTGCGTCTACACCGAGTCCGGCCTGCTCGGCATCATCAACATCAAGGCCAAGGACTACGAGTTCATGACCATCGACCTGAAGGTCTGGCAGGGTCCTGCGGACTGAATGACGCCCCGGCCCGTCCTGTGAGATCCTCCTGGCCGGCGACGCGCTGTGCTCTGCGCAGCCCATCGGCGCGCCGCACCGCGCACTCGGTCACCGTGGCCGGCCCCTGGGTTCCAGATCGGTGGTCATCGTGGACGTGATCTTCTCCAGCACGGCGGTGTAGAGGTGTCGTCTGTCCGGGCGTGCCCTTCCGGCGGCGTGCCTGAGGGCCGGAATCGCCGGCGCGCCGACGAGAACGAGCCCGTCGGAGGTGGCCCTCCGGACGGCGGGGTGGGAGTGCGTGAGCAGATCGACCAGCGCCGGGATGGCCGGCTTCCACGCCGCGTGGCACAAGGTCTTGACCGCCGAGCGCACGATGTCGGGTTGCCGGTCGTCCAGCAGCGACATGGTCTGTGCCAGATAGTCCCCGTGGTCCATCACCTTGCGGGAGATCCGGTGGGCGTGCAGCCGGACTCTGGCCTCGGGATGGCCGAGTGACTCGGCGAGCAGCTCCCCGAGTTCGGGATCGCGATCCGCCGGCCGGTCCGCGCCGTGTCGGCGCGTGCGGGCGGGGTCGTCGTCGTGATGCTCGGCGAGCAGGGTCAGCGCCCGGCGGATCTGCTCGGGGCCGCCGGTACGGGCGAGGCGGAACAGTTCCGCTCGGGCAGGCCGTTGCTCCGCTTCCGGGACGCGGGTTCGGCTGCGGAGTGCCGAGAGGGCGGCGGCGTCCTGCCGGGCCGCGTCGGGATGGCGCAGCGGCCCGTCCACCATCACGATCTTGTCCGCGAGGTCGTGACGTCCCTCTTCCCGAAGCCGCCGATGCGCCCGCACCAGTGCGGGGGTACGCAGCAGCGCGACGCCGGAGACGAGATCGAGCAGGCCCCAGTCTCCGGTTTCGATGCGGGGGGAGAGGGCCTCGGCCAGGACGTCGGGGTCCGCCTTGCGCAGGGCTCGCCCGGCCGACGCGCGGAGGGAGGGGCCGCCGTGTTCCCACCATGCCGACAACAGGGGGATGAGCCGTTCCAGGTCCGGCGGGTCCAGATGGGCGGCGACGCGGGCGATCCGTTCGCGAACCGCCTCGCCGCCGGAGTCACCGTCACCGGATCGGCGCAGTTCGGCCTCGCTCACGAGGGTCAGGGCCTCCGCGAGATCAGCGGAGACGGCGAGGTCGACCCGGCCGTCGAGGAAGGCGCGCAGCACCGTCAGCCGGAATCGGGGTTCGGGCCAGCTCAGCATGACGCGGGCCGCGGCTTCGCGTTGATCGTGCGCGGGATCGTCCAGCAGCTCCAGGAGGCGCTCATGCAGAATCGCCGAACGGGGCCGGTCCCGATCAATGGAGGGAGAGGCACTGTCGGTCGGTGCGGATCGGCGGGCGTCCTCCGTGATGGTCCACCATGGTGCGTCGAGCGGCTGCAGCTCGATCATCCAGTCCAGCAGAACGTCGCGCGTCCTGGTGCCGGCGTTGGCGAAGACGCCGATCAGTGCGTCGAGCCGGTCCCGTGAACCGGCCGGGGGACCGGCGAGATCGACGGGCCGGTCCGCGGTGCGGAATCGCCGGAGGGCGTCGGGCGTGCGGGCCGCCGCGGCGAGGGCGTCCTCCCACCGGCGTGCGGCGAGACGCCCGGCCGTCTCCTTGCCGCCACCCGGCGCGGCCGGTGTGACCGGTCCCGCCGGCCCGAACGCCTCCCGCAACACCTCCTCTTCGGCCAGCCACGGGTTCGCGCCCGCGCGGGCCGCGGCCAGCGCCCGTTCGAGATCGGCGCGGGTCAGCACTGCGCCGCATCGGCGCAGCAGCACCAGCACGGATCGGCCTCCCAAGGCCTCCGGCGGCAGCGCGCGAATGCGCGCGGCGATGTCGAACCTGCCGGTGGAGGGCAGCCGCACGACGACGTCCTCAAGCAGCGCGACAAGACGGTCGCGGTGAGCATCATCGACGTCGGCCAGCCCCGCGACCAGCGTCCGTACCGACCGGGCGAAGGCCTCCGTCTCACCGGCCGTCCACGGCGGGGGGCAGAGCAGCAACGTGAGCCGCAGGACCCGGCCGCGCTGTTCTGGCCCTTCGGCGGCCAGTTCCAGCCAGCGTTCCAGCATCGGCCGGAGCCGGCCCAGCCGTTCGGCGGTCAGCTCGCCCGGATCCCGCTCGGACCGTGCCGCGAGGCGCCGTGCGATCTCGGTGCTCCAGCCGCGGTTCGCCAGGGCGTCGAGGTCGGCGTCCGGCGGGGCGGCCGGCCGCCCTTGGCGGCCTGGCGGCGTGATGCCGCGTGCCGCCATCCGGTCCGCCAGTTCCGCGGCCGTGCCCGAACCAAGCGTGAGCCGGCCTGCGGCGACGAGCGAGAGCAGGGACGCCCCGGCCGGCGACCCCTGGTCGGCCAGAGCGCCGACGGCACGGGCGGACAGTGAGCGGTCGAGTCCGGTCAGCAGCAGGGCACGGGTGCGGTCGTCGGCGGCGCGGTCGGCCGTGGCGATGACGGTGGCGGCGTAGGCGTCGCCGAGAATCGTGCGCGATGCCGCGATGAGGGCATCGCGCAGGCCCGGATTGTCGTGCCTTCCGAGCCAGAACAGCAGCTTCGGCACGGCCACCGGGGCCCCAGCGCGGATCAGCGCGTTCGCGGCGGTCTTCTTGACGTTCATGTTGGGGTGGTCGAGGCAGGCGGCGATCGCCGCCGCGGCCCAGCATGCGCGCACGTGCCCGAGCGCGAGCAGCGCCTGGCGCGCGGTCTGCACGTCGGGGGCGGTGGTGAGCGGGATCAGGCTTGCCGACAGGGCCTGGGCGTCCTCGCCATCGGTGTCGCGGGCGAGGAGCGCGATCACGTGCTTGCGGACATGGCGGTCACCGTGGCGCAGCAGCGGATGTACCCGTGCCCGGATTCCGCGATGAGGAGTCTGCAGGAGCAGGCCGAGCAGGATCATCTGTTCGGCCGCCGTGAGCTCAGGGCGGTCAAGCAGATCGAGCGTGATGCCGGCGACGAGCGCGTCGCCGGCATCACGCGCGTCCGCGGCGTCCAGCAGGCAGCGCGGCCTGATCCTTCCTCTTTCATGGAGGCGGCCGCCGAGGTCACGAACGGCCGCGACGACCTCCTGCGGCACCGCCGGCTCGCCGGCACCTCCGGACGCGCCCGGCGCCCGGGACGCCGCGAGATCGGACACGACCCGCAGCAGAAGATCGGCGATGGCCGGCACGGTGCCGGAGCCGGCGTTGCGCGCCAGCCTGCACAGGGCCGCCACGGGCTCGTCCGGTTCCAGGCCGGCGCGGACCAGCGCCAGTTCCCGTTCGTCCGGGCCGCCGAGATCGGCGGCGATCCGGCTCGGCAGATCCTGCGGGTCGAGCCGGACCAGGATCGACCGTCGCCCGTCGGGCTCCTCGGTGAGATGCCACAGCACCTCCAGGGCCCGGCGGCGTACCGGTCGCAGGTAGGACACCACAGCGCCTTTTCCGTCCGGCCCGTCCAGGCCCAGACCGTCGCGCAGCGCCGCGACCGTCCGCGCTCCGCCCACGGCTTCGAGGGCCTCCACCGCCGCCGCGGGTGACCGTGGTAGCGCGGCGAGGACGGCTTCCTCGGCGGCCGTATGGCGCAGAGCGCGGATCGCTCGCAGGAACGGCCGCGGATCCGGCGCGGAGCGCAGCAGATCGGTGACCTTCTCGCCCACCGGCAGGTCCCCGGTGCCCTGAGCGGCCAGGGCGACCAGGAGCTCCAGCCGCCGCGGCCAGTGCGGATCGTCCGCAGCCGCCCCCGTCAGCTCCCGGAGCGTCTCGTGCCGGCACGTGAACAGGAGGGTGGCGACCTCGTGCGCAGGCACCGAGTGGTCGGCGATGGCCAAGCGCGCGATCGCCGGGACGGCGTCGCCTGCTGGAAAGTGCCCACGCCGGTGCAGCCCGCGCAGGCACCGGGTGACCGGCCCGGCCAGCAAGAGGGGGTCGGTGGCGGCGATGCCCACGAGGTCGCCGATGTCGTCGCGGCTCGCGAGGTCCCCGAGCAGCTCCAGCGCTCGTCGCCGGAGCCCGTGGGGCCGGCTTCGGTCCGCGGCCACGTCGCGGAGCACGTCCTGATGCCCATGGTGGGCCGCGGCTTCGATCGCCGCGGCGGCCACCGCGGAGACGGTGCCGCCGGACCCGGATTCGAGGAACCGGTACAGGTGCTCCTGCGGGAGCGGATCCAGCGCGGCCCAGGGCTCGGACAGCTCGCGCAGCGCTGCCGAGGCGACACCGGCCGCGGCAGCGCTCGTGGCGGGCTCCCCGGCGATCGCCCCGGCGAGCCGCACCACGAGCGCCCGGGCTCGTTCCGGTGCCAGCAGGCCGGCGTGCACGGCCTCGCGAGTCAGCCGCAGAGCCTCCCCTCGCAGCACAGGATCGAGCCGGTCCATCAACTCCTGTGCCAGGCTCTCGGGGGCGTCCACATCAGCCATGCCGATCCCGCGGACGGCCTGGTAGAGCAGTTCGCCCGGGGGTTCGCCCCGTAGGGTCTCCGGCCGGGCGGCGATCTCGGCGCTCAGCCAGGCGATCTGGACACGGGCCGGCAGATCCGCCTCGCGCCACCGCGGCCAGGGCCGGGGCCGGACGTGGGCGCGCAAACGGAGATAGAGGTGCGCCAAGGCCAACGCGGCCTCCGGCGGACCATCGAGTGAGCCAGGCAACGACGCCGCGAACTCGGCCAGCTCGGAACGGTCCTCATCTCGTCTCGACCCAAGGCGTTCGGCAAGGCAGACGAGGCCCAGTTCCCGCAGGCGCGGGTCCTCGTGCCTGATGAGGAGCTGCAGGACGGCGGGTGGACACTTCCCAAGGTCGAGGACGGCTGAAAGCCGGTCCGCATCAGCGCGGCGTATTGCGGTGAGGACCGCGTCGTCGACCGACGTCATGCGCTATCAACTCCAGCCAGATCACGGAATGGCGCTCAGCGTAGCGAGGTCCCCGCGAAGGCCTTCATGACGAGCAGGTGAGGGCGGCCGGTGTCGATCGCGTCCATGCGGAACCCGACCGAGCGGACGCGGCGACCTGCGATCCGTCCGGCAAAGACCTCGCGATGTCGGTGTGATCAACGAAGGGGGCCGCGCAGAATGACCACAGCTCAGGCACGCAACCGAATGATCGCGCGGCGGGCTCTCCAATCGGACGATCACCCTCGCTCAGCTCGTTCTCAAACAGACGATGGTGTTTGACAAACAGGCAGGTGAGATGTCCGGCACGGGACTCAAGGCGCTCAGGGCCGCCGACCCGCAACGGGTCGGGCCGTACCGGCTGCTGGCACGGCTGGGAGCGGGCGGGATGGGGCAGGTCTACCTGGGCCGGTCCCAGGGCCGGAGGCTGGTCGCGGTCAAGGTCGTCCACCCTCACTTCGCCGACAACGCCGTGTTCCGGCGCCGGTTCACGAAGGAGATCGCGGCGGCGAGCCGCATCACGGGCTTCTACACGGCGCAGGTGATAGACGCCGATGCCGACGCGGACCCGCCGTGGCTGGCCACGGAGTACATCGCCGGGCCGTCGTTGCAGGACGCTGTCGAGGCGAACGGCGCCCTGCCCGAGATCTCGGTGGCGGCGCTGGGTGCGGGGCTCGCCGAAGGGCTGCGGGCGGTCCACAGCCAGAACGTGCTCCACCGGGACCTCAAGCCGGGAAACGTGCTGCTGGCCCAGGACGGGCCGCGGATCATCGACTTCGGGATAGCGCGCGCGATGGACGCGCCCACCCAGAGCCTGACCCTGATGGGCACGCCCGGGTACATGTCGCCCGAACAGTATCTGGGAGGCGACCTCGAACCGGCCAGCGACGTGTTCTGCCTGGCCGCCGTGCTGATCTTCGCCGCGACAGGCCGCCATCCCTTCGGAGAGGGACCGGTCGACGCCCTCGGCTACCGGGTCCGCCACGTGGACCCCGATCTGTCGGGCGTCCCGGCGTCGTTGAGGCCTCTGATCGCGGCCGGTCTGGAGAAGGACCCGGGCGACCGCCCGGAGACGGGAGAGTTCCTGGACCGCTGTTCCGCGCTCGTCGCCGACGAGGGCATGGCCCTGCCGGAGACGTTCACCACCATGATCGCCATACGGGTGGCCGAGACCGAGGTCTTCACGGGGAAGGCCGGCACGGGCGACCACGGGGCGCACCCTGCGCTGGACGAAGGGAAGCGGCCACCCGCGGACCGGCCCGGGGGGTCGTCGCCGGCGCCGCGACCGGTGACGGGGGAGCGTCCGCAAGCGCGCCCACCGGCCAAACCGGCCGCCGCGGTCATGGCCGGGGTCGTCGGCGTCGTGCTCGTCGCCCTGCTCATCGCCGTCGTCGGCGGCAGTGACTCCAAAGGATCGAACGACGGCGACGCGTCGACCTCGACGACGAGCCGCTCGACCGGCCGCACGGGCGACCGAGGCGGTACCCGGCCGAGCCCGAGCCCCGACAGGACCTGGAAGGCGTTCGACGACATCTCGGTCAATGACTGCTTGGACGCGTCCGGGGACCCCTGGAACCCTGGCGGGTGGCGCGAGGACATGCCCCACGCGGTCTCCTGCGGGGAGAGCGACGCCTACCTGAAGGTGGCCGAGGTGGGGGAGACGAGCAGCGCGTGCGCCTCCAAGCCGCTCGATGGAGAATCGTATTGGGAGTCCCCCGCCCACGATGGAGGCAGAATCTATCTCTGCGTGGAACGGCAGTTCAGGCACGGCGAATGTTTCCTGGGCAAGAGGGGCAGGAAACCGGGCCTGGCGGCCATCAGCGGGTACGGTCTGATGACCTCGTGGAGATGTGACGAGAACGACCTCCCGCAGGAATACTCCTACGTCCTCCAGTTCACCGGCTACTACAAGAGCAGGTGCCCCAGAGGCTCACTGGCATGGGACTTCCGACGGGGCGTCCTCTGCGCCAAGGTCGTTTAGGCGAGGGGACCGCGGCTCGAGCGTGCCCGGGGGCTTGACCGGGGGTGGATGTCGGTGCCGTCGCGTTTAATCGAGGGGTGGACGTTGGAGAGCGCATCGCCGAGCTGACCGCTCAGGTCAAGAGGCTGAACGATCTGTACTACGGCGCCGGCGACAGCCCGCTGC
Organism: Actinomadura sp. NPDC023710; assembly: GCF_040639875.1. Taxonomy (NCBI): domain Bacteria; kingdom Bacillati; phylum Actinomycetota; class Actinomycetes; order Streptosporangiales; family Thermomonosporaceae; genus Actinomadura; species Actinomadura sp. NPDC023710. The sequence goes on along the minus strand of NZ_JBFAGB010000006.1, from coordinate 81,559 downwards.
CGGACGCCGACTACGACGCGTTGAAGGACGAGCTGGCGGCACTGGTCGCCGAGCATCCGGAGCTGGAGCCGGCCGACAGCCCGCTCGGCAAGGTCAACGCGCCGGCGGAGCTGACCGGCCCGACCGTGCGCCACGCGCGCCCGATGCTCTCGCTGGCCAAGGCGACGAGCGAGGAGCAGATCCGCACGTTCTGCGAACGGTTCGGCGGCCAGGTCTTCCGCGTGTCGGAGAAGCTCGACGGGCTCTCGCTCAGCGTCGTCTACACCGACGGAAGGCTCGACTACGTCGCCACGCGCGGCACCGGTGCGGTCGGCGAGCTGGTGACCGAGAAGGTGCGCCACGTGATTCCGGGCCTGCCGGCCGAGATCGAGGCGCCCGGGCGCGTCGAGGTCCGCGGTGAGGCGGTGATGCTGCGGTCGGTGTGGGCGGCCTACAACGAGGCGCACCCGGAGCGGATCCTGACCAACCCCCGGTCGGGCGCCGCCGGGACGCTGGTGCTGAAGGATCCCGAAGCGGCCGTGAAGGCCAGGCGCGTGCTGAGGTTCTTCGCGTTCGGCGCCGATCGCGGCGGCGTCGCGATCGATGTCCCGGCGGGCTTCGAATCGGTAGCCCAGTACGTGGGCACCGGTGCCGAAGAGGTCATCGACGCGATCCATGAGATCGGCGGACGCCGCGACGGCCTGGACTACGACATCGACGGCGCGGTCGTGCGGCTGCACGAGCCGGCGGCCTTCGACGCGGCGGGTTTCAACAGCGCCGAGCCGCGCGGGGCGATCGCGTTCAAATACCCGCCGGAGGAGAAGCTGACGACGCTGCTGGCGGTCCAGTGGCCGGTCGGCAAGATCGGCCGCGTCCCGCCCCGTGCGAAGGTCGCGCCGGTGTTCGTCGGCGGTGTGACGGTGGAGAACGTCACCCTGCACAACCCTCGCCTGATCCGCGAGCGCGATCTACGGATCGGCGACACGGTGGCGGTCGTGCGGCGCGGCGATGTGATCCCGTTCGCGGGCCGCTCGCTGCCGGAGAGGCGCGACGGGAGCGAGGTCGAGATCGTCCCGCCGGCGCACTGCCCGTCGTGCGATTCCGAACTGGAGGTCCGCGGCACCGGCGAGGAGCGCTGGTGCGTGAACCTGCAGTGCCCCGCGCAGGCGACGCGCCGCCTCATGCACTGGGCCTCGCGCCAGGCGGCCGACATGGAGGGCGTCGGCGACGTCTGGATCGAGAAACTCGCCGAGGACGGCGTGCTCAAACGCCGCAGCGACTTCTACGACCTGACGACCGAGCAGCTCCTCGGCTACGAGCGGATGGGTGAGGTCAGCGCCCAGAACATGGTCGACTCGATCGCCTCGTCCAAGGAGGTGGGCCTGCGCCGCGCGCTGATCGGGCTGGCGATCCCGATGGCGTCCGAGGGCACGGCCAAGCGCCTGTGCCTGGCCGGCTACCAGCGCATCGAGGACGTGGCGGCGGCCACGGCCGAGGACCTGGTGGCGATCCGCGACATCGGGCCGAAGGCCGCCGAGAGCATCGTGGCCTTCTTCGCCCGCGCGGAGGTCCAGGAGGAGATCGCCGCGCTGCGCGAGCGCGGCGTGGACCTCGACGTGCTGGCCGAGGACCGGCCGCTCGACGCGGCGGCCGCGGGCGACTCGCCGCTCAAGGGCAGGTCGGTCGTCATCACCGGCGCGTTCACCGACCCGCGCTCGGGCGCGAAGATCAGCCGACCGGACGTCACGCGCCTGGTCGAGCAGGCGGCCGCGACGACCGCGTCGTCCGTTTCGAGCAACACCGACTACCTGCTCACCGGAGACAACGTCGGAGCCGCGAAGACCGGCAAAGCCGAAAAGCTCGGAGTCACCGTCGTCCCCCAGGACGAACTGTGGCGCTGGCTGGCCGAAGCCGGAGTCGTCTGATCCCGTCGGGCTCGCTCGGTCGGGGCCCGACGCCCCACCGCCGCGGTCCGGCACAGCGCTCAGGAGCTTCGCGGCGGTGCGCGTGTCGGCCTCATGCAAGTCAGGGTGGCCATCTTGACTGATCGTGGTGCCCGGTTATCATTCCAACATGTCGATTGATTCCGAATTTGGAATGACGTCGCTGGACGGACTGGCGCCCGCCGCCGCGCTGTTCCACTCGCTGGCCGACCCGGTGCGGCTGTCGATCGTCCAGCGGCTGGCGCTGGGCGAGGCCCGGGTGGTGGACCTGACCCGCGAACTGGCGCTGGCGCAGTCCACGGTGTCCAAGCACCTCGCCTGCCTGCGCGGCTGCAAACTGGTGGACTACCGCGCCGAAGGCCGCCAGTCCTTCTACTTCATCGCGGTGCCAGAGTTGCTGGACCTCCTGCGCTCGGCCGAGCATCTGCTTTCCGCCACCGATCGCGCCGTTGCGCTGTGCCCCGTCTACGGCACCGCCGGCGACCAGCAGGCGGGCGCTTGCCCTCCCGACGCCGAACGGCGGGCATGACCGCCGCGTCGCCGGGCCCCCGGGTCGGCGCGCAGCGGCCACCGACACCGGCGCCGCGACCATGAGGCCCGGCTGCGCCTGATCCCCTTCACCGAGTTCGGAGGACATCGTGGCGATCCCCGCGCTGGTCATCTATCTGGTCTGGGCCGCGCTGGCGTTCGGCCTGCGCACCCTTCTGCAGTGGCGCCGCACGGGTGACACCGGCTTCCGTGGCGGCGACCTGGGCAAGGGAACCGTGCAGTGGTGGGCTCGGCTGCTGTTCACCGGCGCGCTGCTCATCGGCGCCGCCGGCCCGATCTCCGCGCTGGCCGGCCTCCCCGCCTTCGGTGCTCTGGAGAACACCGGCGTGCGGGCGGCCGGGATCGCGCTGGCCCTCGCCGGCGTGGCGGGCACGCTGGTCGCGCAGAGCTCGATGGGCGCCTCCTGGCGGATCGGCGTCGAAGAGGACGAACGCACCGAACTGGTCACCGGTGGCGCTTTCGCGCTCGCCCGCAACCCCATCTTCACCACGATGATCGCCACCGCCGCCGGGCTGGCCGCCATGGTCCCCAACGTGATCGCGCTGTTCGGCCTCGTCCTGACCGTGGTGGCCATCCAGATGCAGGTCCGCGCCGTCGAAGAGCCCTACCTGCTCCAGGCCCACGGTGACGCGTACGCCGCCTACGCCTCCAAGGTCGGACGATTCCTGCCCGGCATCGGACGTCTTGTCCCATCCCCAGGCACCCGACAGTGACCCGTATCGTCTCGGAGGGCGGGGACGTGGTTCATCATCTTGAACATGGTCCGGCCGGCCTTGGAAAAGGTTGCCATCTCCTTGTCGATGCCGCGGTGTGCGCCCCGCGCGGCGGTGCACGGCCGTATCGTCGGCGAGGACGGCGTCTCCATTCCCCGCCGCTTCTCGTCGAGCAGGCATGCGAGTTGGGCCTGCGGAGGACCACCTCGTGTTCCGGATTCTCAAACGAACATCTGCGTTTGTACGGGATAGAGTCGGCCCGTGATGAGAGGGGACGTGATCAGCGGCCGGTACCGGCTCGGCGAGGAGATCGGCCGGGGCGGAATGGGGATCGTGTGGAGGGCGTACGACCAGGCGTTGGAACGCCGCGTGGCGATGAAGCGCCTCCAGGTTCCCGATGACCTGGCCGAGGAGGACCGGGACGGTCTCAAGGGCCGGTTCCTGCGCGAGGCCCGCGCCGCCGCGCGGCTGGAGCATCCGTCGATCATCAACGTGTACGACGTCGTCGACGACGCGGAGGGCCCGTGGATCGTCATGCAGTACGTCCAGGGCCGCTCCCTGGAGCAGATCGTTCGCGAAGACGGGCCGCTCTCCGTCGTCCGGGCGGCCCGGGTCGGGCTCGCCCTGCTGGACGCGCTGGACTGCGCACACGGGGCGGGGATCCTGCACCGCGACGTCAAGCCCGCCAATGTCCTGATCGCCGATGACGGTCGTGTCCTCCTCGCCGACTTCGGAATCGCGGCGGTCTCCAACGCCACCGCCTACACCAGGACGGGCGGCTTCGTCGGAACGCCCGTTTTCATGGCCCCCGAACGATTCCGGAACGGCACGCCGGGCCCGGCGTCGGATCTGTGGTCGCTGGGGGCGACACTGTACACGGCGGTGGAGGGTCATCCGCCTTTCCAGGCCGATGAGTTGGAGGTCCTCATCGGCTCGCTCCTCATGGGAGACGATCCCGCCTACGTCCGGTGCGGCGCGCTGGAGCCGGTCCTCAGGGGACTCCTGGACAGAGACCCGGGCAAGCGCTGGGGCTCGCGGCAGGCCGCGCAAGGGTTGAAGGCCGTCGAGGACGGGCGAAATCCAACAAGGCCGCTGGCAGGGAACGCCGTACCCGGGAAACCGGGAAAGGGCGTGACGGTCATCGCGGGCCTCCTCATCCTCGTCGCCCTTGTCGGAGTCGGGCTGAGCTTCCCCTTCCTGAGATCGTCCGACTCGGGCTCGAAGGAGGAGTTCGAGTCCGTCCCGGATGCCTGCGCCGTCGTCAGCGACGGCCCCACCCTCAAGGAGACCCTGTCCAACCCCGGCGAGAGCGAGACTCTGGATTGGGGCCCCTACAAGGACCACGCCGATGCCGAGACGTGTACGTGGAGCAATGTCGTCTCCGAGGACGCGAGCTCCAAGACCGTCGACGCCACGCTCGCGATCCGCGCCGACCTCCCCCGGAGATCGACGGTGGTCGACCTGCTGACCTGGAGCAAGGTCCCGGGCCTCGGGGACGCGGCCGTCCGGAGAACGCTCCCCGGTGACGGACAGAGCGACTGGCAGACCGAAATGGTCATCTTCACCCTGCGGAACGCTGAGGTCGGCGTCTACCTCAGCGAATCCCCCTCACGGCGCACCAACGGCGAACGGCGGCCAAGGGCCCTTGAGATCGCCGAAATCATCGAAAGGGCACTCAGCGAGACCCTCTGAGCGCCCATGAGCGTGTCCTGTTCTCGTCGGTCACCCGACTCGTCCGACGCGCCCATGGCACCAAGAGCACACGGTCGGCAGTGCCCCGCACGGAGGTGCCCGGCGCGCCTGCGACTCGCCAGGACGCCGGGCACCTCATCGCCGTTCGGGTGCGCTGGTCACACGGAATCCGCGGACGATGCCTCATCGGCGGTCTCGTGCTCCTGCAAGCTGATGACCTGGTTGGGGCACATCCGGGCAGCCTGGCGGACGGTCTCGTGAAGGTTCCCGGGTGGGGACTCGGTGAGCAGCACGATGGTGCCGTCCTCGTCGGACTGGTCGAAGACCTCCGGCGCGTACAGGGCGCACTGCCCCGCGCCGAGGCAGTGGTCGTGATCGGCGACGATCCGCATGGCGGTCACCGCCCCCAGCTCACCTGGAGCCGGTGGACGCCGTAGACGAACATGTCGTGCCGCATGGGCACCTCGTCAGGCGGCACGGCGAGGCGCAGGCCGGGCAGCCCGTCGAACAGGGCGGTCAGGGCGATGCTCATCTCCACGCGGGCCAGCTGCTGTCCAAGGCACTGGTGGATGCCGTGGCCGAACGCCACATGCTGGGACGGCGGCCGCGCGAGGTCCAGCTCGTCGGGATTCTCGAAGTGCTCGGGGTCGCGGTTGGCGGCCGGCAGCGACAGGACCACGGTCTGCCCGGCGCGGACCGGGTGGCCGTGGATCTCGACGTCCTCCCTGGCGACCCGGACGACGCCGAACTGCAGGATGCTCAGGTAGCGCAGCAGTTCCTCGACCGCGGGGCCGGCGGCCCGGGGGCCGCCGCGAAGGGCGCCCAGCAGGCCGGGACGGGTGAGCAGGGTGAGGGTGCCCAGCGCGAGCATGTTGGCGGTGGTCTCGTGCCCGGCGACCAGCAGCAGCCGGCCGATGCCGCTGAGCTCGGCGTCGCTCAGCCCGGCCCCGGAAGTGATCAGTGAGCCCAGCAGCGCGTCGTCGGGGCTGCGCCGTTTGGCGGCCACCAGTTCCCCCATGTAGCCCAGCAGCGCGTCCCTGGCCTCCGCCACCCGCTGTGCGTCCGCGGTGATGCTGAGGAGGGCGGCGGACCAGGTGTGGAAGCGGTCGCGGTCGGTGTAGGGCACGCCGAGCAGCTCGCAGATCACCAGGGACGGGATCGGGAGGGTGAACGCCGGAACCAGGTCGGCGGGCGGGCCGGCGGCGCGCAGGGCGTCGAGGTGGTCGGCGACGATGCGCTCGACGCGCGGCGCGAGGGCCCGCATGCGGCGGGTGGTGAAGAACGGCGTGAGCAGCCGCCGGTAGCGGGTGTGCTCCGGCGGGTCCATGAACAGTAGCGAACCGGCCCGGTCCTCGGGCCGGAAGGCGGGCCGCCTGATCGGTGAGGAGGCCAGCGTCCGGTCGGCGCTGAAGCGCTCGTCGGCCAGGACCTCGCGCACGTCCTGGTGCCGGGTCAGCAGCAGGCCGGTCGCGCCGTCGGGGAACGACAGCGGGGAGACCGGCGACTCCCTGCGGAGGAGGCCGAGCGCCGGTGGCGGGTCGAGCGGATCGTCGCGCCGCGTGGGCAGCGGGGCGGGGGCGGAGGCGGGGGGCTGCGGAGCGCGCATGGGACGAGATCCCTTCCTCGGAGACTCGCGCTGTGCCGCTCCCGGCGGGACGGCTGATGGCGGGCTCGCCGGAAGGAACGGCATCCGCTCCGAAAATAGAACGGATCCGTTCTATACGCGAGGTTCCGGCAGGTTGGGGACGTCCAGTAGGGGAGACAGGATGCCGTCCACAAACCGATCGACCAGGTCGTGGCCGGGAGGTTCGTCCTGCATCAGCACATGCCCGAGGATGACCGCGAACGGCAGGTCCGCCAGCAGCCCGGCGTCCACCCGGCCGGGGATCTCGCCGCGTGCGCGGGCCCGGTCGAGCGCCGCCTCGATGGAGTGCCGCACGGGATCGGCGAGCCGTTCGCGGCGCAGCCTGGCCAGCTCGGGGTCCCGGCGGCTGCCCTCCAGCAGCGCGATGACCAGCCCGCGGTCCAGGCTCGACCAGCTGGCGACATAGGCCATCAGCAACTGGCGTATGTCCTCGGTGAACGAGCCCGCGTCCCGCCCGGACACCGCGGGCCGGTAGCGCTCCATCGCGGCTATCACCAGATGGGCCTTGGCGGGCCAGCGCTGGTACAGCGTCGCCTTGCCCACCCGCGCGCGCCGCGCCACCAAGTCCATGGTCAGCCGCTCGTACCCGACCTCCGAGAGCAGGGCGAGGACGGCGTCGAACAGTTCCGCGCGCCGCTCGGGCCTGCTCAGCGGCACCTTCCTCAGCCCGCTCCGCGCCGTCGCGTCGTCCCGCATGCCGCCCGCCCTCCGTGCCGGACCGAGAGTGCTCAACACCGTAAGCCAGCCGAAGCGTCACGGCAGTCCCCAAGACGGAAAAGAGCGGATGCAGCGCGCTCTGCTTTACATCACGCAGGTGCCCGGCGTTCGCGACAAGACACGGACCGGCTGAAGGGGTGAGGAGAAGTGTTCTCAAGGAGTGACCAGTGCGGGCACGGGCTCAGGCCCTGGTCAGATTGGTGGGACGCCTGGGACTCGAACCCACGAGGCGCTCAAACGGCGCCCGGTTCTGCCGGGGTGGTGCTGTCCAGGTGCGCGAACACCAGGAGCCGGGTCTGGTGGACCATATGATCCAGCTCTGCGATCGCCTCATGCAGGATCCGGCGCAGTTGCTCACTGTCGGGATGCAGGTGAACGCTTCTCTGAGCAGCCAGGTGGGCGGCCGGGGTGACGATGGCGGGCTGCGATCGGCCGGTACCACCGGCTGGGGCGCTGACACGGCCCAGGATCCCGTGCAGATCCATGCTGATCGCGAACATGTGGCGGACCAGGGCGTCGGCCAGCATCTCCGGGGCCGTCTCTGGGGCGATGTCGAGATCAGCGATGGGGCCACCGGCAGGGGTGATGATGCGAGCCACCGTGGGGCTGCTGGATGCGTTGGGGCCGTGCCGTTGATTTGCCGGCGGTGAGTTCGGCATTGCAGACCACTCTCATCTGCCGGAGCAAGGAGTTCACCGGGCGGCACTCCGGTGCCGTCCGGCCGCGAGAGCGAGTGCTCAGCGGTTCGGCCCGGCGGCGGGTAGTTGCCGGGACGAGACCGGGACCGGGGCGGGACCGCGAGGATCGCGGTCGGCGTTGGTCGGGCAGGTGAGCAGGGCCGCTGCTTCCAGCAACCCTCCCAAATTCAGCAGGTCGGCCTGCGCCCCGGCCGAAGCCGGGACAGAGCGGGCGGGTTGGTCCATGACCATGCTCCTTGGTCGCTCTCTGGAAGAGGTCTTGCGGACGTCGATCATCAGTCCCAGCCAATCTCGCCCTTGCCGGAAGGGAAACAGCCGATTCGCAATGAGGTAATCACCGCAAAAGATGACACGTCGACAGATGCCGGCCGACAGAGATGATGTAAGTGAGCACGTCCCGCCGGGGCACCCATCTGGACACCCGCACCGCGGCCGTGATCGGCCAGGTGGGGCGAGGTGGGGACCGAGCGCTTCCCCGCCACCCCGGCCACACCGGCCCGGTCAATGCGCTGACGTTCGGCCCGGGAACGAGGACGCTCACCAGTTCCAGCGACGACCACACGGTGGGCTCTGGGACCCCGCTCTGTACGTCGACCCCATACGCGGCATCTGTTCGAGATTCGGCCGCTTCTCGCGGATCTGTCGGACGTGATCTGTACTGTCGGCGACATCCGGGCCAACGGGTTCGCGACATCAGGTGATCGAGAGGCTGGAATGGCGGAGCACCGCACGTATCTTGAGTTGTCCGAAGACAACGCCACCGCTCACAAGTTCTACGAGGTGGTCCGCTCCGGCACCCGAGTCACCATTACCTACGGAAGGATCGGCGCCTCCGGCCAGACGAAGGTGTCCGATTTCGCGACCGAGGCCAAGGCCGAGACGGCGGCCGCCAAGAAGATCGCGGAGAAGACCAGGAAGGGCTACGCCCCGGCGGTGCGGGGCGTACGGCGGGCCCGCCCTGTCAGCAGGCGCTCCATGGTCAGCACCAGGTCGACCGCCCGCCAGGCACCGGTGCTGTGGCGGTTGGCCACCGGCGCCGCCGCGTTCGGCATCTTCGTCGACCAGGACCGATGCTGGGTCGGCAACCAGAACGGCGACGTGTACACCGTTACCACCGACGGGACCGTGACCGGCCATTACCGCCTGCCCGACGGGGTGAAGTGCATCGTCGCCGACGACTTCTGGATCTACGCCGGCTGTGACGACGGCCATGTGTACGACATGAGCGGCAAGGTTCCGCACGTGGCCTACGAGATCTCCGCCGATGTCGACATCTACTGGCTGGACATCGACGACGCCATCCTCGGAGTATCCGACCGCAACGGCCGCGTCACCGCAGTCGACCACGAAGACGAATACCAATGGTCACGCGACGTCGAAGGCGACTCCGCCTGGATGGTGCGCTGCGACGCCGGAAGCAACACCGTCTTTCACGGCCATTCACGCGGTGTGGCCTGTTATTCGGCCGCCGACGGCAAGCCGGTCTGGCAGACGCCGGTCGGCGGCGGCGTGTTGTTCGGATGGCAGGAAAACCGTGCGGTGTACGCCGCGACCAGTAATAACGACGTCTACCGGCTGGCCAAGGGCAACGGGGAGGTCGAAGCGGTGTACCGCTGCGACGCCGCCGTCTTCTCCTGCGCGGCCTCGCCCGACGGGCGCTATGTGTTCGCCGGCGACAACCACTCCTCCATCTACTGCTTCGACGAGGACGGTACCCGCCTGTGGAAACTCGGCACGGGTCACGGCTCGGCCTATTCGATGCAGTTCCTGGACGAGCGGGTCTACATCGTCACCACCGACGGTTCGCTGGTCTGCATCGACGCCTCAGAGGCGGCCATCCATGCGGCCCACCAAGGATCGGTCCCCAAGCCCGTTGATGTGAAGGTCGCCGCGTCGCTGCCGACGGCCGAGCCGGTGACGGTGCTCGAGACCACCTCCCAGCCCGGTGACGCCGTCATTCTGGAGTGCTACCAGGACGGCTCCCGTCACCGCGTGCGCGTCATCAGCGAGGGTTACGAGCGGGGATGGAACGTGCAGTTCCCCAAGGAGATCCGCCAACCCGGCGCCCGCTACGCCGTCGAAGGCGTCCGCACCTCCGGGCGGGGTGGCTTCTACCGGGCCTACGGCGAGATCAGACGCCTCCTCTGACGTCTTGGGTTCGAGCGCCGACGTCGCGGAAGGGCATTCGCGTCCGCGAAGCCGAGTGAAACCGTCTGGGACGGCAATACCCGGGGGGACACGTCCCCCCGGAGGTGCGCATGGTCTGGCTCGGACTGGTCCTCGTCGTCGCGGGTGCCGTCCCGGCACTCACCGTGGACGGTGATCTGGGCGGTGTCGACATCACCGTGGCGGGCGCCGCGGTCATGGCCGTCGGCGCGGCCCTGCTGGTCGCGGGCATCTTGCGGCTACGCGGTCGCCGCCGCGCCGGGCCGGCCGGCGCGGCCGCGCAGGCCTACTACCGGACGTCCACCGGAAAGATCGTCGCGATGGTGATCGCGGTGATCTACATCGTCTCACCGGTCGACCTGATCCCGGACGTCTTCCTGCCGTTCGGGATCGTCGACGACGCCACCGCCCTCACCTGGCTGCTGTTCGCGCTCGGCCAGGAGTACACGCGACGGTCTCGCACGGAGCGCCGCGCCCCCTGAGGCCGCAGGCCGGCGGCTCGCTCAAGAGCCGCGAGCCGCGTCCGTCACCTCGCACCGTTCCTGCCGACCTCTTGGGCGAAGGTCAGCAGGGCTGCGGCGAAGCGGCCGGGTGCCCGGAGATGCGGCTGCCCGGGCAGCCCCGGCAGGACGACGAGGCGGGCGTCGCGCGCCAACGTCAGGGCGGCGGCGTCCTTGGCCGCGAGCCGGTCCGATTCGGCGTTGAGCAGGAGGACCGGTACGTCCGCCGTCGCGAGCGCCTCGGACGGGTCGTACCGGAACGCGGCCTGGTAGCCCCACTCGTAGCGGTCCGCGACGCGCATCAGCTCGACCACGGCCAGGTGGAGCAGCTCGCGAGGGAGGTCGGGTCCCCAGGTGCGCCGGTAGCGTTCGACGGCCCAGGCGAACTGGGAGCCGCGGTCGTCCAGGGGCGCCTCGGGCGTCCAGCCGGCGACGAAGCGGGCCCGCTCCTCGGCGTCGAACAGCGGGACGCCGCTCAGCATCAGGCCCGCCGGGGGGAGGTGGGCGGCGGCCGCGATCGCGAGGGACGCCCCGCTGTGCACGCCGCCGAGCACCGGCTTCTCCATTCCGATCCCGGCCGCCGCCTCCGCCAGCACGCGGCCGTAGTCCGGGATCTCGAAGCCGGGTCCGGGCGGCGGGTCGGACGCGCCGTAGCCGGGGGTGTCGAACGCGACGGCGCGGGCGTGCCGGCCCAGCAGGGGCAGGACCGCCTCGTAGACGCGGCAGGACAGCGGGGACTCGTGGAACAGGCCGATCCATGGTCCGGACTCGCCGCTGACCCGGTAGTGGACCTGGCCCCATTCGGTGGCGACGTAGCCGCCCTCGGTCGTCACCGGCTCAGTGGTCGCGCAGCAGGGAGCCGGCACCGAGGACCCTGTCGTCGATGCCGTTGTCGCGGAGCGCCATCCACCAGGTGGCGGCGTTGATGGCGATGACGGGCAGGCCCAGCCACCGCTCGGCCTCGTCGGCCGTCGCGACCATCGACAGGTTGGTGCCGCACTGGACCAGGGCGTCGACCTCGCCCTCGGCCAGCGCGCGCAGCGCGGTGCGCAGCTCGACCCCGGTGACGTGCGCGATCGACACGGCTGTCGGGCACTTCAGCCCGATGATCCGGTCGACCTCGAAGCCGATCTCGGTGAAGAACCGCCGGACGTTGGCGTCGCCGACCGGCTGGTACGGGGTGACGACGCCGATGCGCCGCGCCCCGTACAGCTTCAGTGCGCGCTCGCACGCCTCGGCGCCGGTCGCGACCTCCAGGCCCGTGATGTCGTTGATCTGCTTGACGAACCTCTTGTTGCCCTCGGCGCCGCCCCAGAACGTCTCGGCGGACATGCCCATCACCATGTAGTCGGGTTCGCAGGTCAGGACCCGCTCGCAGGCCGCGCCGATCTCGTCGCGGATCTGCTCCAGGAGCCGTTCCATGCCCGCGTCCCCGGCCATGTTCTGGTCGCGGATGTGGATCCTGGAGAAATGGGACGTCACCCCGGGGACGCCCATCCGGTGGAAGTCGGGTTCGACGATGGTGTTGGTGGACGGTGCGATCACGCCGAACTTGCGCCGCCAGCCGAGTGCGTCCGTCACGCGGCAACCCCTTCCTCTTGCCCGGCCCTGGTCCGGGCCGTCGCGGCGAGCCGCCATGCCGCGAACGCGAAGGCCGCCTGGGCGATCGTGTTGCAGGACTGCTCCACCCATTGCAGGGCGATGGACTGCTCGGCCCGCGCCGCCATCGGGCCGAGCAGGTACTGTCCGGCCAGCCAGAGCCCGAAGAGCGTCGCGGCGAGCGGGTCGCCCGCGCGCGCGGCGGACCTCAGCAGCAGGACGGCCGCGACGGTCACCGCGATGATCGTCCAGACCATCGCGGGCCAGGTGTCGCGTAGGGCCGCCGCGGCCGCGAGAGCGGCCGCCGGCGGGACGGCGAACGCGGCCGGATGCGGCGGACGGGCGGTCTCCCGCGACAGCGCGAACGCCAGCACGGTGAAGCCGGTCGCCAGCAGCGGGAACAGCGCACCCTGCAGCCAGGGCAGGTCCGGGCCGTCCAGGGCGACGATCAGCTTCCACGCGGCCTTGGCGGATCCGCCCGCCACGATCAGCGCGGCCGCGGCGGGCACCAGCGGATGCCGGCGCCGCAGCAGCGCCACGCCCAGCGCGGTCAGCGCCACCGGCACGAAGTCCTCGGCGGCGAGGGCGGGCGGGTAGGCGCTCATGCGGCGTCGCCGAAGAGGTCGCGCCTGCGGAGCGGGGCCAGCAGGAACCGGCCCATGATCTTCGGGGTGGTGAGCCAGGCGACCGTTCCGCCGTTCCTGGTCCCGGCCAGCACCCGGTCGGCGAGCCAGGGCGTCACCGTCTCCACCCGGTCGGCGAGGATGTTGAAGACCTTCCTGGCCTTCGCCAGCTCGTCGGGGGAGTAGTCCCGGGTCAGCAGGTCGGTGACGACCATGCCGGGTGACAGGTGCGCCACCGTGACCGGGCCGCCCTCGACCTCCTTGGCCAAGCCGGTGGTGAGGTAGTCGGCGCCGCGCTTGGTCGCTCCGTAGGCGATCAGGCCGGGGACGGTGCGGCCGTCGCCGCCGAGCCCGGCCATGTTCCAGAGGGTGCCCCCGCCCTGGGCGGTCATGCCCCGCACCGCGACGGCGCTGCCGTGCATCAGGCCGAGCAGGTTGGCCGCCACCACGGTCTCCAGTTGCTCGGCGGGGAGTTCGCTGAGAGGCCGGCGCGACGTGGAGACACCGGCATTGTTGATCCAGTGGTCGACGTGCCCGAACGCCTCGGCCGCCGCGTCCCAGAGCGCCTGCACCCGGTCCCGGTCGGCCATGTCGCAGACCACCCCGACCACGCCGTCGCCGAGTTCGGCCAGCGCCTTGTCGACCGACTCCCGCGACCGGCCGCAGACGGCGACGCGGGCGCCCCGCGCCAGGAACTCCCGGGCGAGGCCGAGCCCGATCCCGCGCGTGCCGCCGGTGACGACCACCACCGGCCCCGTCATGTGCCGTCCTCCCAGGTCAGCACCCCGTGGAGGACGCTGTTCAGGACGTTGCCCTTGAACAGCTCGTACACCACGGTGAGGGTCCGGCCCGCATTCATCCCCGGCTCGGTGTCGATCATGAACTCTCGTCCCTTGGCCTTCCACACGTCGGTGAAGTGCAGAACGGGGTAGTTGGCCCGGCCGAAGGCCTGCGCGTTGCCCCAGGCGTCCGGGCCCTCGTAGAAGGAGCGGAACCCGTCCCGCCGGGCCTCCACGGTGTAGTGCCGGTCGAGGGCACCGCTCCAGGTGACGTGCCGGCGGGTGCGCAGCAGGTCGATGGGCTGCAGCTCGATCGAGACCGTGACCTCGCCGGCCGGTTTCTGGTCGGCGCCCCACAGCTCGCAGGTCCCGCTGTACGCGCCGTGCTGCTTGGTCGGGAGGATGTGGGGGACGGGCCCGTTGCGGGTCTCGTCCGTGAGGAACCGGTCGATGGCGTCCCTGGTCTCGGCGTTGGCGTCGTAGTCGGTGCTGCGCCTGTAGACGCCGTTGAAGCAGCCCACGACCGCCCAGCCCTGGTACAGCATGGACGAGTACACCTGCGTCCGGCCGTCCGGCAGGACGTGGTTCCAGGTGTTGAGGTCGGCCTGCCAGCCCGGCCCGTAGTAGTGGGCGTCGACGAACCCGCCGTAGGGCTGGCCGGTGCCGTGGAAGTCGGGGCCGGTGTAGACGCGGTCGCTGTCGGAGTCGGTGACGCCGAACGCGAACGGAGCGCCGAGGCGGAACCGCCCGGCGAGGGGGCCACCGCCTTCCAGCCCGCCGTCCATGTAGTACGTGGTGACGCCGTCCTCGAAGACCGACGACCGGCGGATGTCCTCGTACCCGCGCCAGGTGCCGGTGGCGTCGAACAGGGACGGACGGCCGTGCCATTCGCCCTCGATCCGGCTCTGCCACGCGCTCGGCTCAGGCATCCGCGGACTCCTCTTCCGGCAGGTCGTCGGTCAGCAGTTCGGCGCGCAGCTCCTCGGCCTGTTCGTCGCCGAGCAGCCGGGCGACGTTCCCCCACACCGGGTCGACCTCCGGGCTGAACAGGGCGGCGCGGTTGCGGGCGTCGCGGGCGGCGAGGTCGGTGTCGGCGAGCGTGGCGCGCACGTCGTCCGGGACGCCCTTCACCAGCAGGTCGCGCCAGTGCTCGAAGTAGCGGTCGAGGTAGGCGCCCATGGCCGCGAAGTGCTGCTCGTCGGCGCGATCGACGAGCATCCAGGGCGACATCATGGCGTGCTGGCGGGGGCCGATCGCGGCCGTGGACGGCCCGAACCGCTCCCGGACCTCCTCGTACACCGGGGTCAGCGGCTGGAACACCGCGTTGACGTACTCCAGGTGCGCGCCCAGGTCGGCGCGCGGCACGAGGTCGATGTGGTAGGCGAGATGGCCGCCGGCCCGCACCGAGTCGAGCGTGAAGTGCGGGACGGCCGAGTCCGCGCCCGTGAACGCGAAGATCATGTGGCTGTCCATGTCGATCTGGTCGACGGTCAGCCCGATGCGGACGACCTTGGCGATCCTCTCGCCGCGCAGCACCGTCAGCGTGCCGACGGGCGCCGGGGACATCGGGCTGGTCAGGACCCTTTCACGGACCGTTTTCAGGTTCTCGACGCCGGCCAGTGCCGCCAGCGTCCGGTCGCTCAGCGCCTTGGGCGGCGACACGCTCACTCGCTCTCTCCTTCGGTGGCGGTGTTCCCGCCGGCGGGCGCCGGGTCGCCGCCGCGGGCGCGGTGCTGCCAGGCGCGGGCCAGCTCGGGGTTCTCCCGGCGGGCGGGGGAGGGGATCACGGCGGCGCTGCCGCGCCCGCCGTTGACCGCCGGCCGCGCCTCGTCGCCGAGCCACCAGCCGGCGGCCATCAGCTGCCGGCGCCGCCGCCGGTAGGCGACCTGCAGGGAGTCGCTGCGCAGGTGCAGCTCGTCGGCCAGGTCGTAGGGCAGCAACTCGGGCCGCTGACTCTCCACCACGGGCTTGTCCTGCAGCAGGATGCTGCGGATCCGCTTGCGGGCGTCCCGGTCCGCCCACCGGCCGGTGAAGAAGTTCCGGTACCCGACGATCTTGACGAGGGTGCGGTTCCGGTCGAGGGGCACGTTGTGGTCGTAGAGGATCATGTCGCCGAACGGCAGCCGGACGTGCAGCTTCACGATGTTGGGCAGGTACCAGCCGTTGGTGACCAGCACCTCTTCCGGCCTCTCCTTGTACAGCCGTTTCCACAGGCCCTTCGCGGGCGGCGGGCTGAGGCTGATGTCGGCGACGGCCGACCAGTCGTCCTGGACGATCTCGTAGTCGGGGATCTCCGGCTTGTCCGGGTTGCCGAACCGGGTGCCGTGCACGAACGGGGTGTGCGAGGCGTCGACGACGTTCTCGAACGTCCGCTCGTAGTTGGCCTCGACGACCAGTTCGACGTACACGGTGGCGAAGGACGGGTCGTCGTGCTCGGGGAAGTGCGGGATGGGCGGGCGCTCCTCCTCCGCCAGGTCGCCGAGGAACGCCCAGATCATCCCGGACTCCTCCCGGACGGGGTAGGAGTCGACGCGGGCCTTCTTCGGGATGCCGCGTCCCGGCGGGTTCGCCGGGATCTTGCTGCACGCGCCGTCCGGCCCGTACTGCCAGCCGTGGTACGGGCAGGCGATCGTGTCGTCGCCGACGAGCCTGCCCGCCGACAGCGCGGCGCCCCGGTGCGCGCACAGGTCGGA
Organism: Actinomadura sp. NPDC023710; assembly: GCF_040639875.1. Taxonomy (NCBI): domain Bacteria; kingdom Bacillati; phylum Actinomycetota; class Actinomycetes; order Streptosporangiales; family Thermomonosporaceae; genus Actinomadura; species Actinomadura sp. NPDC023710. Next base: position 65,263 of record NZ_JBFAGB010000006.1, on the reverse strand, counting down.
CAGGCACACCACCGCGCCGTCGCGCTTGCGGTAGAGGACGAAGTCCTGGCCCAGGCAGGTCACCCGCCTCGGGGCCCGGGTGACCGCGTGCGCGAACTCCACGGCGTACCAGAAGTTCTTGAGCATGAAGGCTCCTAACGGCGCCGCAGGTCGATGAGCGCGGGGTCGGCGGACGGGGTGACGTCGTCCCCGCGCACATGGACGCGCAGGAAGCCGACGGTCAGGTCCGCGAAGGCGCGGCGGGCCTCGGCGGGATCGGTGTCGGGCTCCAGGTCGAGGAACGCGCGGGCGGCGGTCGGGTCGACCGGGTCCGCGACGGCGAAGTGGTTGGCGCCGCGCACGACGGCGAGCAGGTCGCGCGGATCGCGCAGGGCCTCGGTGAAGGTGCGCGTGACCGGGTCGGAGCGGGCGTCCTGGCCGTACCGGTCGGAACTGCCCATGATGACGCCGTCCCGCGTGCCGACGCCCAGCAGCACCGGGCAGTCGACCTGCGCGGTCAGGACGGTGCCGGCGGGCCAGCCCAGCATGGTGGCGACCATGGTGTGCGTCCCGTAGGCGAAGCAGGCCCGTACGCCCGGGACGAAGCGCGCCGACTGGAGGACCACGGTGCCGCCCGCCGAGTGCCCGCCGAGCGCGATGCGGTCCAGGTCCAGGGCCCCCTTGAGCAGGTCGATCCCGCCGAGCGCGTCCAGCACGGCGGGAAGGGCCGGGCAGGTCGGCCGGGTGCCGTACGCCTCCGGCCGGGCCGCGTCCAGGTCGACGCCGGGGGTGAGGCCGTACCGGCCGCCGAACAGCTCCGCGACCCGGTCGAACGTCACGACGACGAAGCCGGCGGCGGCGATGGCGGACGCCAGCGGCCGGTAGACCGCCTGCTCGACGTTCACGCCGGAACAGAACACGACCACCGGATAGGGGGCGTCCCGCGGGTCGGGCGGGAACTCCCCGGACAGCCGCTCGGTGTCGGTGCCGTCGGCGCGGGCCGGGTAGTACACCTTCAGGTGCGCGGTGCCGAACGGCGCGGCGCCGCCGGTGTCAGCCGACCACCACAGCGAACGGACCTCCCTGGCCGTGCTCATGGGCGGGGCAGCTCTCGGTCGCCGCCCCACAGGGCGCGGACGAGGCGGTCGGTGGTCTCCTGCCCGAAGTAGCGGACGCCCATCACGTTCGCGGGGTCGCGCTCGGCGATGTTGCGGCGGGTGGCCAGGTCGGCGGCGGCGAGCGCGGCTCGGTCCGCGCCGGGGACGGGCTCGGCCGCGTCGACCCAGCCGAGCCAGCGGTCCACGTGCTCGGTCAGCAGCCGCTCGACCAGGTCGACGTTCTTCTCCGACCGAGGGAAGGAGTAGCAGTGCGCGGTGGGGGACAGGCTCGCCCGGATGAACCCCGCCCGGCTGGTGAAGAACTCCAGCTCGGGGTTCTCCTCCCGCACCGCCAGCCAGCCGTCGTTGAGCGGCTCGTAGTACGCGTCGTAGTAGCCGCCGTCGGCCAGGAGGTTGGTGCGCGGTACCGAGTCGACATAGAACCAGCCCTCCGGCCACACCAGCAGCGCCATGCCCAGGTGCGGCACCCGGACGTGCGGGCCGAGCCACACGGTCAGGTGCAGGTTGGCGAACCCGGCCGCCGGGTCGCCGAGCCACGAGTGGACCATCCAGTCGATCTCGGGCCCGCTGTAGGCGGCCAGGCGCCCGCCGGGGCTCTCGGGCGGGTTCCCGTAGGACTCCAGGGCCTCGGTGGACGGATCGCGGGCCACCTCGAACCGCGCGTCGATCCTCGCCTTGAGCCCGGCGAGGATCGAGGTGTAGCGGTGGAAGGTCTCGGTCACGTCGATGGCGGGGGACTCGTCCACCATCTGCTCGACGTGCCGCAGGGTCTCCTTCGGCTGCGGGGTCTGCTTCAACGGGGCGCTCCGCTCGGTGCGTCGTCGGCCAGCGCGGCGACCGCGTGCGCGGGACGCCCGCCGACCAGGTCGGTGTTCTTGGAGACGAGCCGGTTGACGGCCTGGGCGGGGTGGATCGCCGCGACGGTGACCGGTTCGGTGGCGCGGGTGACGCGAGGATGGCTGATACGGCCCTCGAAGGGGCCCTGCCAGGGCGTCCACAGGGTGAAGTCGGCGGGGAGCGCGAGGATCAGGCCGCCGTCCGGTCCGGAGGCGACGACGTTCAACCGGTTCTCGGCGGCGCGCTCGGGCAGGCCGAGGGCGGTCTCCCAGTCCTGCGCCGGCGTGAACGGGACCGCGACGGCGTCGGCGTCGGCGATGGCCGCCAGCCGGAACACCTCGGGGTAGAGGGCGTCGTCGCCGGTGACGAGCGCGAGCCGTCCCCAGGGGAGGACGAAGACCTCGAGCCGCTCGCCGTACTCGGTGGCCCAGCCGCTGTGCCGGGCACTGGCGTGCAGTTGCGGCCGGCTTCCCACCAGGCCGTCCGCGTTCACCAGGTAGGCGGCGTGCGCGGCGCCTGCCCGCACGCTGGTCACCGCGTGCGCGGTGGTGCGGTGGAGCGCGGTGGCCAGCTCCTCGACGACGGCGCCGGCATCGGCGTCGAGGCCGAACGCCAGTTCCGGCAGGACGATCAGTTCGGCGCCCGCGCGCGCCGCCCGCCGCACCTGGTCCGGGGAGCGGACGACGGCCACGTCCACCTTCTCCTCGCCCGGCGGGGCCGCGCGAGGGCGGGGGGTCTCGGTGATCGGGGCGTACAGCCGCGGCCTGCGCGCCGCGAACGGGTCGGTGCCGTCCGGGCGCGTCTTGCGGTCGGCGCGGGACGGGTCGATGTCGGCGACCACGACGGCCTCGCCGGTGCGCGGCCCCTTGGCGGCGACCGTCCCGTCGGGGGCGACGATCTGGCTCTCGCCCGCGCCGTCCAGCAGTTCCGGCGGGACGCCGAGCCGTTCGGCGATCGCGGGCAGCAGTGCGGTGGGCAGGAGCGGGCCGACCTTGTTGGCCGCCACCACCCACACCCCGTTCTCGGCCGCGCGGACCGGGACGTGCAGGCTCGCCTCGTCGGTGGCGAACGAGTTCAGGCTGTTCAGCAGCACCTGCGCGCCGCGTACCGCCAGGTCGCGGGGGACGTCGCTGGTGACGCCCTCCATGCAGGCGTACATGCCGAGCCGGCCGTGCGGGGTGGCGATGACGGGGCCGGCGGCGGTGCCGGGATCGAGGTGGTCGCCCTCGGCGCCCATCAGCGTCAGCTTGTCGGAGCGGCCGAGCAGCGTGCCGTCCGGGCCGTAGAGCAGGCTGCTCACGGTCACGCGGCCGTCGCCGCGGGCCAGCGTCACGTTGGCCTTGACGTGCGCGCGGTGCGCGGCGGCCCGGGCGGCGATGGCGGTGAGGAACGGGCCGTCCGGCGCGCACGCGTGCCGGCGGGCGTCGTCGCGGTCCTCGTGCCAGGACAGGCGGTTGCAGAACTCCGGGAGGACGATGACGCTCGCTCCCTCGGCCGCCGCCCGGTCCACCATCCGCAGGCAGGTGCCGAGGTTGTCGGCGACGTCGAGCCCCACCGCGAACTGGACGGCGGCCACCCGGACCGGACCCATCGGGCCTCCCGGTTCCTCTAGCGAAACGCTGTTTCCAAAAACCTTACAATCGCGGTCCCTCCTCCGCCAGATCCCGCGGGCGGAAACTTCCGGCCGCGGGATCCGGCGCGGGCCGGAGGAGCCGGGCGGTTCAGGAGGCGCCGGCCAGGGTCTCGATCAGGCCCGAGCCGAGTTTGCTCTGGTAGTACGACCCGCCGGGCAGGTACGCGGCGGTCTGCGTGCCGTTGAAGGCGTCCTTCGCCCAGGCGACCGCGAACGTCTGCAGCACCTCGACGTTCTTCGCCTGCGGCGTGCCGCAGGCGAGCGTCCCGACGGAGTCGGTGCTGGCGCCCTCGGCGTCGGTGTGCGCGCCGTCGGTCAGCCGGACGCCGACGAACGGGGCGTGCACGTCCGCCTGGACCGCGTCGGTCCCGCTGCCGCTGTTGTTGCAGAGGCCGTCCGGCCCGGAGATCGTCCGGACCGTGCGGCCGGTACCGTCCACGGCCTTCAGCCCGGTGCCGAGGTTGTTCCCGGCGAACGACTTCACCGGGTCGAGCAGGACCAGGCCGCGCAGCCGCGCCCATGCCGCCGCGCCGTCGCCGCGGAGCCGCCCGGCCGCGTAGCCGACGGCCTCGCCGCCGGCCGAGTGCCCGGAGAAGACCAGCGAGTTCGGCAGCGCGAGGCCGGGCCGTCCCGCCTGGGCCTTGGCCTTGGCGAAGCTGCGGCCGAGTTTGTCCGCCGGGTCGGACATCTTGGCGAACAGGTCGGCGACGTTGCCGAGGAAGTCGGTGTTGTTCCCGAGGTTCTGCAGGGTGCAGCCGTAAAGGTTCGCCGTGGGCAGGGTCGGGGCGAAGACCAGGTAGCCGGCCCCGGCGTACTTGGACGCCAGGTCCGCGATGTTGTCCTTGGAGCGGGCGAAGCCGTGCTGGAGCCACACCAGGCCCTGCGGAGCGCCGGCGGGGAAGTACCAGTCCGCGCCCTGGTTCAGGGTCGTGAACGCGCAGCGGATCTCGACGGTGGTCTGGACGCGGGTGACGGCGGCGTCGGCGGGGGAGAGGGGGCCGAGGGCGGTCAGGGCGAGGGTGGCGGCGCTGGTCGCGGCCAGGGTCCGGACGGCATGTACGGCGCGCATGCTGCCTCCGAAGGCAACCACTCCGTTTCTTCTAGAGAAACAGAGTTTCCAATAATGGCCCCCTTATTAAGCACGCCGGGGAACGCGAAGGCAATGGCGCGGTGCCGCGATCGGGTAACGATGCGCCTGGCGATACGGCGGTGACCGGCCGTCAGGACGGGTAGGCCCCCGCGCCCATCCCGCCGCCGCCCGCGCGGAACGCGGCGGGAGCGTGGATCGCGCAGGTCTGCGTGTACTCCAGCAGACCCTCGGCACCGTACTCGCGGCCGTGCCCGCTGCGCTTCACCCCGCCGAACGGCGCGCGCAGCGCCATCCCGGTGCGGTTGTGGGTGTTGACGAACGTGAAGCCGGCGTCGAAACGGCGGGCGAACGCGAACGCGCGGTCCTCGTCGGCCGACCACACCGAGGCGGCGAGACCGAGGTCGCCGGCGTTGGCGCGCGCCAACGCCTCGTCCTCGTCGTCGTAGCCCAGCAGCGGCACGACGGGGCCGAACTGCTCCCCGGCGACCACCGGCGCGTCGTCGTCCACGTCCGTGACCAGCGCGGGCCGGACGAAGTACCCGTCATCCATGTCGGTCCGCACGGAGCCCAGCTCCGTGACGGCGCCGCCTCGCCGCACCGAATCGGCGACGAGTCCCCGGACGCGGCCGGCGGCCTCGGCCGAGACGACCGGGCCTACCGTCGTCCCCCGGTGCAGGGGGTCGCCGAGCACCAGCGTGCGCTCGGCCGCCGCGAGATAGGCCTCGCGGACCTCGGCCAGCCGCGACGCCGGCGCGTACAGGCGCTTGGCGGCCATGCAGACCTGCCCGGCGGTGGCGAAGGAGGCCATCACCAGCCGGTCCATCGCCGCCTCGGTGAGGTCCGCGTCGTCCAGCAGCACGACCGGATCGTTGCCGCCCAGCTCCAGCAGCACCGGAGTGACGGCCTTGGCGGCGGCCGTCCCGATGGCGCGGCCCGCCTCGGCGCCGCCGGTGAACGCGACCCGGTGCACGCGGGGATGGCCGGCCAGCGCCCGCGCCGTCTCGGCGCCGCCGTGCACGACGCGGACGAGCCCCGGCGGGAACGCCGCCAGCACCCGGGCGACCGCCAGCGGCGCGAGCGGGGACGGCTTGACCACGACCGTGTTGCCGGCCGCCAGCGCGGGCCCCGCCTTGAGTAGAGTGAGGACGATGGGCGCGTTCCATGGGGTGATGGCCGCGACCACGCCGTAGGGACGGTGCCGCAGGACGAGCCGTCCGGCGTCGTCGTCGGTCTCCCGGTCGGCGTACGCCGCCGGGGCGTGCTCGGCGGCCCAGCGCAGGTAGGCGGCGGCGAACCGGATCTCCCCGGCGCAGTCGGCGAGCGGTTTGCCGGACTCGCGGGCCAGCAGTTCCGCGACGCCGGGCATCCCGTCGACGGCGTCGGCGGCCCGCGCGAGCGCGGCGGCCCGGTCCCCGACCGGAACGCGGCACCAGTCGCGCTGCCGCGTCTCGGCGTCGCGGACGGCCCGGTCGACCCGCGCCGCGTCCGCCACCGGGACCCGGCCGACGATCTCCTGCGGCCGGGCCGGGTTCTCCCGGACGATCTCGCCGGCCCCGGAGGAGGCCGGCATCAGGCGACGTCCCGCAGGGAGGCGATCATCGAGGTGCGCAGCAGGTGCCGCCGCGCCTCGGCGGGATCCGCCGCGAGCCTCCGCAGCTCCTCGTGGTGACCGGCCGGATCGCGCATCCGCTCCCAGTTGCCGTGCGTCATCCGCCGCACGAAGGACCGCGCCGTGTCGCGGCGCGCCGCCGCCACGGCGTCGAGCGCCGACTGCGCACCGCCCCCCAGGACGTCCGCGAGCGCGCCGGCCAGCAGGACGGCGTCGTGGATGCCGCTGTTCATCCCCATGCCGCCGAGCGGGTTGTTGACGTGCGCCGCGTCCCCGGCGAGCAGCACCCGCCCGGCGCGGAACGTCCCGGCGACGCGCTGGTGAACGCGGTACAGGCTGGCGTGCGCGACGTCCCACGGGGCGTCGGCGACCTCGCGCAGCCGCTCCGGCAGCCGCGCCAGCTCGCGGGCGTCGGGCGTGCCCTCCGGTGTCGGGAACAGGACCCGCCAGTGGTCGGGGGTGCGCAGCAGCACCAGCCACTCGTCGGGGTCGAAGACGTAGCTCACCGCGGCGATGCCGGGCAGCAGGTCCTCGACGGCGGTCGTGGTCGAGGCGACCAGGAACCGTTCGGGATAGGTCATGCCCGCGAACTCCACGCCCAGGGAACGCCGTACCGCCGAACCGGCGCCGTCCGCGCCGATCAGCCAGGCGCCGCGGAACCGCTCTCCGTCCGCGGTCGTCACCTCCACGCCGCCCCCGTGCGCCAGCACCGCCCGCACGGCCGCGCCGAACCGCACCTCGCCGCCCGCGTCCAGCAGGTGATCGCGCAGGACCGGGGTGAGCTTGCTCTGCTCGCACTGGACGCGGAACGGGTAGGGCGTGTCGCCGGACAGCACCGACAGGTCCAGCTCCGCGATGACGCCGCCGCGCCGGTCCCGGTACTGGAAGGTCCGGGAGACGAGGCCGCGCTCCAGCAGCCGGCCGAGCACGCCGAGCCCGTCCAGCATCTCCAGCGATGGCGGATGGAACGTGGACGCACGCGACTCGGCGGCCAGTCCCGGCTCCGCCTCCAGCACGGTGACGGGGACGCCGCGGCGGGCGAGGGCGAGCGCGGCGGTGAGACCGACCGGCCCGGCCCCGGCCACCAGCACGGGCGCCATCACGGTTCCCGGGAGTGCAGGGCGAAGCCGTCCTCCACGCCGACGACCCGCGGATTGGTGAAGAACCTCAGCGTCTCGGCCGTGCCCTCCGAGCCCAGCCCGGACGCCCCCCACGCGGGGCGGGGCGCGAACAGGTGCAGGCTCATCACGCTGGAGCCGTTGACCTTGACCTCCCCGGCCCGGATGCGGCGCGCCACGGCCAGCGCCGCATCCTCGTCGGTGCCGGCGACGTACCCCTCCAGCCCGTACGCGGTGCCGTTGGCCAGCGCCACGGCCTCGTCGAGCGTCCGGTAGGGGTGGACGGTGGCGACGGGCCCGAAGATCTCCCCGGTGGCGTCGCCGGGGTCCACGCCCGCGACGAGCGCGGGCGCAAGGTAGTTGCCCTCGTCCGGCACCTTGGTCGCGGAGACGACGCGGCCGCCGAGCGCGTCCCGCCGGGCGGCGACCAGGGCGCGGTGGCGGGAGTGCACCAGCGGGCCGAGGTCGGTGCCCTCGTCCAGCGGCGGTCCCGCGTGCAGGGCCGCGAGCCGCTCACCGATCGCCTCCAGCAGCGCCGCCTGGAGGTTCCCGGGCACGATGAGCCGGCCGAGCGCCCGGCACCATTGGCCGTTGAGCGTGGTGAGCAGGTCGACGGCGGCGCGGGCGGCCCGGCCGGTGCCGGCGTCCGGCATGACGATCAGGGGGTTGTTGCCGCCCAGCTCCAGCTGGACGGGTTTGATCCCGGCGGCGCAGGCGGCGGCGACGGATCCGCCGCCGGCGGCCCCGCCGGTGAACGAGACCGCCCGGATCCGCGGATCGGCGGCCAGCCGCGCACCGGTGCGGCCGTCGCCGTGGACGAGCTGGAAGACCCCGCCCGGGACACCGCCGTCGGCCAGCACGCCCGCCACGATCTCGGCCAGCCGCTGGCCGCCGTACGGCGCGTACTCGCTCGGCTTGAGGATCGCGGGGCAGCCCGCGGCGAGCGCGCTGGCCACCTTGTGCGCGGCCATCGGCGCGGGCGCGTTCCACGGGACCAGGCACAGGGCCGGACCCCACGGCAGCCGCCGCACCTCGGCCGCGCGGCCGTCCTCACGGGTGAGCACGGTGTCCAGCCCGCCCCCGCGCAGCTGCTCGGCGGCCAGCCGGAAGGACCCGGACACGATCATCCCGAGCGGCCTCGTCTGCCGGATCGGGACACCGGCGGCCGACGCCTCCAGGGCCGCGATCTCACCCGTCACCGGTTCGAGGGCGTCGGCGACCGCGTCCAGAAGGGCGGCGCGTTCGGCGGCGGGCCGGGCGGCCCAGCCGTCCGCCGCCTCATCGGCCGCCGCCAGGGCCCGCTCCACCCGCTCGCCGCCGGTGCTCCCGGCGGGACCGATCTCCTCGCCGGTGGCCGGGTCCTCCAGGACGGGGCCGCCCCCGGGTGACGCGGCCCAGGTCCCGGCGACCAGATCACGATGCGGAGGGCTCACTTCGGGACGCTCGCGAACAATGCGTTCTCCTTGCTCTCGGTCACCATCCGGGCGGCCTCCAGCCTGCCCCGCTCCGCCGGGAACGTCATCACCAGGCCCATCGCGAGATCGCGCAGCGCCCGCCCGATGACCCCGTCCATCGTGGCGGCGGAGGTGCCGCACGCCTTGAACGCGCCCAGCACGACCTGGAAGCACGCCTCGGCGATGTCGCCCTTGGCGATCCGCCACTGGCGGTACACCTCGGGCTTGGGCCGCAGCGGCGGCTCGGAGGTCTCCAGCTCCAGCTGGCGGCGGATCCACAGGTGGGCCGTCTCCAGCCGCTCGGTCATGTCACCGATGATCACCTGGTGCATCGGCGAGGACGCGATGGGCCGTCCGGAGTCGGCGAACGTCCTGCGGGTGAGCCGCTCGACGGCGAAGTCGTAGACGTTCTGCGCCGCGCCCAGATAGCAGGCCGAGATCGCGAGCTGGTTGCCGACGAAGCTGCCGCGGCTCATCCGCAGCATCCGCACGAACGCGCCGGGCACCGTCAGCGCCTCCTCCGCGGGGACGAACACGTCGGTGAGGGTCACGCCGTGGTTGTTGGACGCCCGCATCCCGAGCCCGTTCCACGGCTGCCGGGAGGCGACGCCCGGGGCCTCGCGCGGCACCAGGAACAGCGCCAGCCCGTCGGCGTCGGAGGTGCCGTCGAGCCGGGCGGTCACCAGGTAGGTGTCGGCGACGCCGGTCGCGCAGCCGAACGACTTCACGCCGGTGAGCCGCCAGCCGCCCTCGGTCGGGGACGCGGTGGTGGCGATCGCGATGTTCGCGCCGGAGGACTTGACCTCCTCGCTGGCGAAGTTCGCCATCCACGTTCCGGCGGCCATCCTGCTCAGCACCTTCTCGGCGAACGCCCGCACGGGCTTCACCTCGTCGTCCCCGGTGAACAGACCGGCCTCGACCGCCTCCAGCGGCAGCAGGCCGCGCGAGGCGCTGGTGTTGTGGAAGAAGTACGACAGCGCCGTGGACGGGCAGGCGGTGCCCATGGCGTAGGTGGCGGCGGCCAGGTCGCGCAGTCCGCCCCCGAGGCCCCCGTACTCGGCGGGCACCACCAGGCCGAGCAGCCCGGCCTCGCGCAGCAGCGCGACGTGCCCGTCCGGGAACTCGGCGTCGGCGTCGGCCGCCGCGGCGGCCTCGCGCAGCCGCGGCAGCACCGCCTCCACGCGCCCGGCCCGCTCCCGCTCGGCATCGGTCATCGTCTCGACGAGCCGTTCGCCGGTCAGCGTCGTCGGCTGGGTCATCGGCTGGATCCCTTCAGGCTGGTCAGGAGGCGGTCCGGTAGGTACGGCCGGGAAGAGCCGAACCCCAGACGGCCTCCAGGTCCGCTGCGGCGGCCACCAGGGCGGCCCGGTCGGTCGGGGTGGCGACGTCGAGCCGGGCGGCGAGGAAGAGCACATCCTCCGCGCACAGGCCGCCGTCGATGCCGCCGAGCGTCGCGTCGAAGCTGCGCACGCCGCTCTTCATCGCGGTCAGCGCGTTCGCCAGGCCCAGCCCGCAGGCCTCGCGCAGCCGCACCCGCACGGGCACCGGCCGGGCCCGCGCCACGGCCTCCTGCAGCACGTTGCGGACGACCAGCGGGGAGGCCGCCGCGGGGCCCTCGTCGAGCGCGATCTCGGTGCAGCCGGCGGTGAGCAGCCGGTCGACGGCGGCGAGCACGGCGGCCTGCCGCGCGGGATCGAAGACGTCACCCACCCGGCCCACCACGGGCAGCCCCCGCGCCCGGGCCGCGGCGATGAGGCGCGGCGCGTCCGGCCCGTCCACGATCTCGGCCGTCACCGGGGAGCCGGGCGGTACCCGCGCCAGGCACGCCGCGTCCTCGACCAGCGCCGACCACGGCGTCCCCGGCGGGCCGCCGGGGCCCGGCACGGGCGGGAGCGGCAACCGGACCCGGACGCCCGCCGCGCTGACCGCGTCCAGCAGCCGGGCGGCGCCGGCCCGGGTGACGCGGGCGGGCGCGGTGCCCGATGCGGTGAGCCTGCGGTGCAGGGCGGCGGCGAGCCCGGTGTCGGCGATCGTCACCTCGTCGGGCAGCGGGTCGGCGAGCTGGCCCCAGGCACGGGAGTGGAACAGCAGCGGCGCGGTGCGGCGGGGCGTCTCGGCCGTCAGGACCTCGCCCACGAAGATGGTGTGGTCGCCGCCCGGGTAGGCGTGCGCGACCCGGCAGTCGAGCCAGGCCAGCGACTCCTCCAGCACCGGCGCCCCGGAGGGCGCGGCGGTCCAGGTGCCGCGCGCGAACCGGTCGCCCGGCTCGCGCCCGGCGAACCGGTGCCCGATGGCCGCGTGGTCCTTGCCGAGGAAGCTCACCGCGAACACGCCGCTGCGCTCGATCAGCCCGTGCGTGTGGATGCCGCGGGCCAGGCAGACCAGGACGAGGGGCGGATCGAGGCTGACGCTGCAGAACGAGCCCGCGGTCATACCGTGCCAGCCGCCCCCGGCGGTCGTGGTGACCACCGCGACGCCCGTCGGCCACTGGCCCAGCACCGCGCGGAAGGTCTGTCCGTCGACCGTCACGGCATCGCGCCCTTCGTTTCGCTTCAGGAAACACTGTAACGCTCACGGTAACGAGCCTCCGGAGCGGGTGTCAACGCCCCGAATCGGTGACGAGCGTTTCCGTAAGGGAAACGCGATGGCCTAGACTTCGGTTGAGCCCGGTCCGTCGGAAGGAACCGCCGTGTCGCGTAGTGCGACCTCCCAGAACGCCCCCGCGTCCCCCGCCGAGGAGGGCGAGGGGCAGAGCCGGTCGATCGCCGCCGTGGAGCGCGCGATGGACGTCCTGCTGCTGTTCGGCCGCAGCGGCCGGCCCGACCTCGGGGTGACCGAGATCGCCACGGAGCTGGGGCTGACCAAGGCCGCCGTGCACCGCGTCCTGACCGCGCTGCGCAGCCGGGACCTGATCACCGTCGACGCGGTGACCCGCAGGTACGCCCTGGGGCACGCCGCGATCGCGCTCGGCCGGGCCTACCTCGCCCGGATGGACCTGCGCGCGCTGGCAGCCCCCGAGCTCCGCCGCCTCGCCCAGCAACTGGGCGAGACCGCCACGCTGTCGATCCGCCGCGGCGACACCCGGCTGTACGTCGACCAGGTCGTCCCGCCGCACGAGCTGCGGGTGGAGGTCAGCCTCGGCATCCCGTACCCGCTGCACGCCGGCAGCTCGTCCAAGGCGATCCTGGCCTTCCTCGACGAGGCCGAGGTCGACGGGCTGGTCGGCCGGCACGGGCTGGAGGCGCTGACCGACCGGACGATCGTGGACGAGGCGCGGCTGCGCAAGGAGCTGGCGGCGATCCGCAAGCGCGGCTACGCCGCCTCCCAGGGGGAGCGGCAGGAGGGGACGGCCTCGATCGCCGCGCCGGTCTTCGACCATGACGGCCGGGTGATCGCGGCGCTGAGCGTGGCCGGCCCGCTGTCCCGGTTCAAGCCGCGCACGGCCGAGTGCGCGCCCACGCTGGTGGAGTCCGCGGCGCGCCTGTCCGGTGCGCTCGGCCACAGCGGGTGACCCGGCCGCGGCGGGTGCCGCCGGATCCACGGGTCACAGGTCGGCGCCGGGCTTGAACACCCCCAGCGCGGCGGCGCCCAGGACCGCCGCCCAGATGCCGAACACGTACGGCAGGCAGCCGTCCACCGAACGCCTGAGCGTGCGCTCGACCTCCGGTGTGGAGCCGCCGCCCGTCAGCGCGCCGAACGCCGGCCCGAAGGGGCGCAGCGTGAGCCGGATGCCGAGCCCGCAGGCGATGGCCGCGGTGTAGAGCGCGACCTTGCCGCCCAGCCAGCGCGGCTCGGTGGTGACGCCGAACGGCCGGTCGGCGAGCAGGGTGTAGGCGGCCACGGCCGCGAGCGCGGCGATCAGCGCGATCCGGATCGTCCAGTCGGCGCGCCGCACCCACGGGAAGCGGCCGTGCGTGCGGTGGTCGGCGATGGTGGCGGCGAGCCAGGCGAGCGCGAACGCCCACACGAGCGCGACCCGCCACCGGTCGAGGGCCGGTGCGCCGAACAGTTCCGCGCCGTGCGGGTCAAGCGCCATGAGCGTCACCCCGCTCGGCAGGAACAGCACCAGGCAGATCTTCGGGCCGAGGTCGAGCCCGCTCATCACGTTGAGCGCGGTGGCGCGCGCTGCCGGGGTCAGGTCCGGCTTGAGGACGTACCGGCTGGAGTAGAAGACCCCGAGGTCGCCGCCCAGCCAGAAGACGAAGAGCACCAGGTGCAGCAGGATCCACCAGCCGTGCGCGTGCGCTCCCACGACCGCCTCCTCATTTGGAAACCCTGTTCCGGTGGGGGAGACGGTAACACGCGACTCAGGTTCCCGCGGCGCGCGGCCGCCGCCCCGCCAGCTCAGCGAACACGACCAGCCGGTAGGCGGCGGAGAACTTCGGATGGCAGGTGGTGAGCGTGAGCATCGCCTTGCGGGGCCGGGCCCCGGGATGCCCCGGCACGGGTGCTGCCACGTCCGTGCGGTCCGGCCGCACAACGGTGCGGCTCGTCACGCTGTAGACGAACGTCGTGGTGGCGGTGTCGATGAGGATCTCGTCGCCCCGCGCCAGTTCGTCGTTGCGCCGGAACGGGGCGCCGTAGGTGGTGCGGTGGCCGGCGACCGCCACGTTGCCGACCTCGCCTGGGTCCGCCGTGTCCGGGTAGTGCCCCGGGCCCTTGCGCAGGTCTGCCGTGCCGGTGCCCTGCACCACCGTGTACTCGTAGGACGACCCGAACTTCGGGATGCGCAGCAGCGCGTACGCCTGCCCGTCGGCGGGCACGGGAGCGGGCGCTGGAGCGGTGGTGCTCTTCTCCCGGCGCGGCCCGGTCACCGCGACCCTGTGCGCCCGCGCCGCGTTCCAGCGCCGTTCCAGTTCGTCGTGCATATCGCCCTGCTGTCGATGGGTGTACTCGCCGGTTCCCCAGTACAGGTAGGCGACGAAGAGGCCGAGGACGAGGCCGGCCGTCATCGACAGCTCGGCCAGGCTTCGCAGCACCGTGCGCATGGTGGGGAACGTAACCCTTCGGTAGGGAAACGGCGATCCCCTGAGTGAAACGATTCTGCCGTCACTCGCGCCCGCCTCTTGACAGCGCCGCTCCGAAGCGGTTTCGCTATGTCCACGTTGCGAAACTTCGTTTCTCTGTGGGAAACGAACCTCGCGCAGCGGTCGGCGGAAGGAGCAGCGACGCACGATGAGACGCACACGCACGACCCTGCGCGGAGCGGCCGCGGTCATCACCGCGGCGGGCGCCGTCACGGTGCCGGCGGCGGCCGCGGGCACCGCCCACGCCGCCACGGGACAGGTCCCCTACCAGTGCACGATCTTCAGCACGGTGTTCGACTACGACGCGACCGTGACCGTCACCGCCCCGGCCTCGGCGAGTGCCGGTGACACGGTCACCGTCCGGGCCGACTTCTCCGACCTGCCCGGGGTCGCGCCACTGCCGATCGAGTCGTGGACCACCTCCGGCACGCTCACCGTCTCCGGGGCGCAGTCCGGGTCGGTGCCGGTCAGTGCGCCGAAGCGGACCGGGCCGATCCCCGCGCACGGCGCGGTCCCGATCGGCGAGGTCACCGGGAAGCTCACCCTGAGCGGCGGCGGCGAGGTGAGACTCGCCCCCGGCGGCCTCACGATCGTCGCCGACGCCGGCGCGCAGGCCACCATCTCCTGCACCCCCAAGCAGACTCCCGCGAGCCTCGCCACGATCAGTGTCGGCGAGGGCGGGCCGGCGGCGTCCGTCAGCCCGTCCAGCGTCGTCCAGGGCGGAGCCGTCAGCGTCACCGGCTCGGGCTGGCGGCCGGGCGCCGCCGACATCGCCCTGTGCGACGCGAACGGTGCCGCGTGCAAGGCCGACGACCTGGCCGGCGTGACCGCCTCGGTGAACGCCGCGGGCGAGCTCACCGCGTCGGCGACCATCGCCGAGTCCGCCTCCGTCGGCGCCCGCGCCATCGTGGTCGGCCAGGGCACGGTGCGCAGGGCCGTGCCCCTGACCGTGACCGCGAAGTCGCAGCCGCCCACCGGCCAGTGCGCCGGCAGGGCCGCGGACGAGTGCGGCGAACAGAAGATCAACCTGACCGTCGACGGCGGGCCGCTGACCATGTCCCGGGAACCGGGGGAGGTGGACCTCACGCCCGTCACACTCGACGGAACCGAGCAGACCGCCACCGGCTCGCTCAGGAGGGTCGAGGTCATCGACGCGCGTGGCGGCACCGCCGGATGGTCCCTCACCGGCACGCTGACCGACTTCACCTCCTCCGGCGGGACGAGGATCCCCGCCGGGAACCTCACCTGGACGCCCGCCTGCACGGCCGCGCCCGGCTCCAGCGCCGTCACCCCTGGCAGCGCCGGCCCGCTCGACACCACCACCGCCGCGACGCTGTGCAACGCGCCCGACGGCTCCGGGCGGATCGTCGGCGGCACGTTCGGCGCCGACGCGGGCGTCAGCCTGAAGGTCCCGGCGACGACGGGCGCCGGCCGCTACACCGCCGTCCTCACCCTCACGCTGTCCTGACCGTCCCGAACCCCGCGGCCGGGCGGCCGGTCCCGCCGCCCGGCCGGCCCCCGAGGTGATCGATGAGCCCCCGACACCGGATCGCCGCCGCGGCCGCCGCGGTGGGCCTGGCCGCGGCCGTGCCCGGACCCGCCGGCGCGGCGGACGCCGGACCCGCGGCGGCGCCCGGCCGCGCGACCGGGAACGGGGCCTGGTCGGTGGAGCCCGCGAACCGCAGCGGCGCCCCGGCCGCCCGCCCCTCCTTCGCGTTCGACGCGCCGCCCGGCACGACCGTCCGCGACGCCGTCCGCATCACCAACCTGACCGGCGCACCCATCGCCTTCCGCGTCTACGGGGCCGACGCCTACAACACCCCCCGCGACGCCGGGTTCGCCCTGCGCCCGCCCGAGGAGAAGCCGCAGGACGTCGGCGCCTGGATCGCCCTGGAGTCCTCGTCCCAGAAGATCCCCGCGCACGGCGCGAAGGAGATCCCTTTCACGCTGAAGGTCCCCGGCGACGCGACGCCCGGCGAGCACATCGGCGGGATCGTCGCGCTGAACACCGCCGTCGAGAACGTGCAGCGCAGCGGCGGCGCCCGCGTCGGGATCCGGCGGGCCGTCGGCGCCCGCGTCTACCTGCGCGTCGCCGGGCCGCTGACGCCCGGCCTGCGCGCCGACGGCCTCGGCGTCGCCCGCACCGAGCCCCTCGTCCCGTTCGTCCGGCACGGGCGGGGGACGATCCGCTACACCGTCGTCAACACCGGTAACCAGCGGATCTCGCCGACCGCCCGCGTCCGCGCGACGGGCGTGTTCGGCCACGAGATCAGGCAGTGGCCCGACCGGCGCCTCCCGGAGATCCTGCCGGGCGGGCGCACCGAGATCACGCTGCCCTGGGACGACCCGCCGGAGCTGGACGCCGTCACCGTGCGGGTGGAGCTGGTCGCCGCCGGCGGCATCGACGTCCGCGCGCAGACCCACTTCACGGCGGTGCCCTGGCCGGCGCTGCTCACCCTCGCCGGCATCGTCTTCGTGCTGTGGTCCGTGCTGCCCCGGCTGATCCGGCGCTGGCGGGAGCGGGCGGGCCTGGCCCCACGCGAGACGGGGGTCTTCCTGTGAGACTCCGGTCGATCGCCGTGCTCCTCGCCGCGGCGGCCCTGTGCGCCCAGCCGCTTCCGGCGGTCGCGGCCCCGCCCGCGCGGACGGCGAGACCCGGTGTGAGCGTCCAGCCCGGCAAGGCCGCCGCGGGCACGACCGCATGGGCGCGCGGCAGCGCATGGACGCCGGGCACGACCGTCCAGGTCCAGATCTGCGGCGCCGGCGCGGTGCACGGCTCGGCGGACTGCGACACCGGACACGGCATCACCGCGATGGTCGCCCCCGCCGGGACGTTCGAGGCCGGCCTCACCGTGGGGGAGCCGCCCTCCCCGTGCCCGTGCGTCGTCCGCGCCGGCACCCTCCCGGGCACGACCGGCGCGCCGGTCACCGTCACCGCGCCGTTCACCGTCGCAGGGCACCCGACCGCGCGGATCGACCGCGGCGTCGCACCCGTCCGCGCGGACGTGGTCGGCCTGGAGATCGTGGGGAGCCCGGACCGCGGCGAGCTGTTCGGCGGCCGGCCGCGGCGGACGCTGGTGCTGCGGATCCGCAACTCCGGCGCCGACCCCATCCGGGACGCCCCGCTGGTGATCGGCTGGGGAGCCGGCAGCACCCCGGACAGCCCGCTGGACGCGCCGAAGACCGGCACGCTGGGGCCCGGCCAGACCGCCACGTACCGGATCCCGGTGGTGCTGCCCCCGGCCGCATTCGGCCACTTCGTGGTCGGCGGCAGGTACGCGGGGTCGGTCCCGTTCAAGACCGGCCTCAACGCCTATCCCTGGGGGCTTCTCGGGGTGAACGCGATGGCCGCGCTGCTGCTGCTGATCGGCATCCGGCTGACGCTCGGCCGCTGGGCCAGGGCGCGGCGCCGCCGCCGGAACCGTGCGGCCGGCCTCCCCGCGCACGCCACCGCGGACGCGGCTCACCCGCAGGTCGTCCCGCGCACCACGCCGACGGTGGAACTCGCCGACGTCATCGGCTACCTGGACTCGGTGGCGCCCGCGCCGTCCGGGGCGTACGTGGTCGATCGTGACGAGTTGATCGGCTACCTGGAGCGCCGGAGCGGCGAGACCCTGCAGCCCGTCGACGTCGAGGCGCTGGACCGGTTCCTCGCCCTGCCCGGGGGAGAGGCTCGATGACCGCTTTCCTCCCGCGCGAACCCCGCCGCTCCGCCGCCGGCACGGCGGGCCGGTTCGCGATGGCCGCGGCCGGGCCGCTGGCGGGCGGCACCGTGCTGTTCTCGTCGGACGCCCTCGGCGGCGTCGTGCGGGTTCCCGGCGATGTCGTGACCTACATGGCGCTCACCGGGCTGGTCCTCGCCTGCGCGGCACTGGTGCCGGCACTGTGGCTGGCCGGACGGCTGCGCCCGCACCGCTCCGCCGCCCTCGGCGGTGCCCTTGCCGGGACCGGCGTCGCGCTGGCCGGGCTGGTCCCGGCCGTCCCCGTCTTCGCCTCCGCCCTGATGGCCGCCGGAATCCTGGCGGCCCCCCTGCTCGCCGCGCCGAGGGCGAGTGCGCTCCGGACGGCCGGCAGTCCGGCCGGCGGCCAGGCCGCCGCGCTCGCCGGCCTGGCCGCCGCGGCCTGGATCGCGACGCTCTGGTCCGCCCATCCGGGGAAGGCGCTGCTCGTCGCGGGGGCCACGGCCGCGGTTCTGGCCGTGGTCGCCGCCGGTCCGCACGGCCCGCCCGCCGAGCCGGGCCGTCCCGTCGCCCGGGTGCGGGACGTGCTCGCCGTCCGCGACGTCCGGGCGGCCCTCCCCGCCTACCTGCTCGCCGGATGGGCCGCGGGCGCCCCGCTCATGGGCGGTCTGCACCTGCTCACGTTCCGGTGGAACCTGATAGGCGCGGAACCCGTTCGGTACCTGGCCTGGGCGCTGCTTCCGGCGGTCGCGCTGGTCGTCGCCGGGCGCCGGGCGACCGGCGCCGCGCGGACCGGCCCGTGGCTGCTGCTCGCGGGCGCGGCGGCGCCGATGCTGATGGCGAGCGCCCCGGGACCGGTCCTGCTCGCGGCCGGTTTCACGATCGCCCTGGCCGCGGCCTGCCTCACCGCCGCCGCCCTCGACACCGCCGTTCTCCGGCCGCTGCCAGATTCGCGCCGTCTGGCGGCGGCCGGTCTCACGGGCGTCGCCGCCGCGGCCGGCGGGCTGGCCGGTCTCGGATGCGCCGCGGTGCTGCGCGGGATCCTCGCCGAGGGATCCGCGCTGACGCTGACCGCGCTGCCGCCGATCCTCGGCGCGCTGCTGGCGCTGCGCGTGCACGGTCCACAGGCCGAGAGGCCACCGGCCTTCCTTGCTGTCCGGGCGCTGTCGGTCCCGCGCGGCGCGGTCCGGCTGCACCGGGTCGCCATGCGGGTGGAGGCGGGGGAGACCGTCGTGCTGTCCGGCAGCGGCGCGAGCGTGCTGCTGGCCGCACTGGCCGGCCGGACGCCGTGCAGGGGCGGTATCTCGCTCGGCGGCGCCGACCTGACCGCGCTCGACGCCGCGCAGCGGACGAGCCTCGGCCTGTGCCATCTCGCCGGCCCCGAACCCCGCGCGCCCGGCGGACGGCCGGTCGCGGCCGGGCTGGGGGCGCACGCCCGCGCGCTGGGGCACGCCGACCCCGAGGCCGCCGTGCGCTCTGTCCTGGACGTCTTCCCCCAGCTGCGCGGGCTTGCCGGCGCGCCCGCCGGAACGCTGACCGCCGCGCAACGCGGCCTGCTCTCGCTGGCCGAGGCACTGCTCACCCGGCCCAGGCTCCTGCTGGTGGACGGCCTCGCGGGCGGCCCGTGCGCCGCGGCCGTCCCACCGGTGCTGCGCCGGCTCGCCGCCACCGGCACCGCCGTGGTGATCGCCGGACCGGCCGCGCCGGAGACGCTCGCGCTCGCGCGCCGTGCCTACACCGTCGAACCCGGCGGCGTCACCGAAGTCCCCGTCCCGGCGTCCGGCGGGGCCCACCGGCCGCCGGCGGTCCGCAGCACCGGAGGTCCCGCCCTGTGATCGCGATCGCGCTCGCCGCGCTGGCGCTGTCCCCGCTCGCCCCGCCCGCGACGGCGGCGGCCATGGCGCAGCTCCAGGTCAGCCGCTCCACCGACCTCGCCGATGGCGAGACGATCATCGTGACCGGGAGCGGGTTCAGCCCCGGGCTGAAGTCGGTCGCGGTCGGGATGTGCCGGGAGGGCTACACCAACGGGCTCAAGGACTGCGACCTCGGCGGCGGCGCCACCTTCGTCAACATCGACTCCAAGGGCGCACTCCCCGAGGTCAGGCTGAAGGCCCGCCCCGGGTTCAAGGGCATCGACTGCACGGCCCGGCAGTGCGTCATCGGCGCGGGCCCGCTGCCGGGCACCGTTCCGCCCGCCGTGGTCGCCGCCAACAGCGCGATCGTCCGTGTCGGCTTCCAGGGCTCGCCGTTCAAGGGCGGCGCCGCCGTCCGGACGTCCGCGGCGCCCGCCGCCGGCGCGGGTCCCCGCACGGGCGGCCCCTCGACGCCCCTCTGGGCCGCCACCGCCGGCCTGCTCGTGCTCGCCGGGGCCGCCGTCACCGTCGTCCAACGCCGCAGCAGATGACCGAAGGAGCAACGCCCGTGTCCCGAATGAGAAGACGCGCAGGCGCCGTCGCCGCACTCGCCGGCGCCTGCGTGCTCGCGCTGGCACCGCCCGCCCTCGCCGCACCGAAGATCACTGCGAGCAGGACCACCGGGGTGAAGGCCGGCGACACGATCACCGTCCAGGTGACCGGCCTGACCCCCAACGAGACCTTCGTGACGCTCGGCGAGTGCAAGCCCGGCCCGAAGCTCCCCACCGACTGCGCCGCGCAGGACACCGGCGGGGCGATCGTCGGGGCGTCCGACGCGCAGGGCAACTTCGTGACGAAGGCGAAGTCCAGGAACGCCGAGATCAAGCTCGTGGCGAAGGCCGGCGGCGCCACCTGTACGGCCAAGGCGGGCGCCTGTGTCATCGCCGTCACCGCACCGGGCAACCAGGGACCGAACTCCGCCGAGATCCCCCTCACCTTCGCCGGAGGCGGGGGCTCCGGCGGCGGCGGTGGCTCGGGCGGCAATCCGGGCGGCGGGAAACCCGGCGGCGACGGGGACCTGCCGTACACCGGCAGCCCCGACGGCCTGCCCACCTACGCGCTCGTCGCCTCGGCGCTGGTCATGGCCGGTGGCGCCGCACTGCTGATCCTTCCGCGCCGCCGCAAGGGCCGCCCGTGAGGCCGATCCGCGCCACGACGGCCGCGGCCGCCGCATTCGCACTGGTCACTTCCGTCCTGCCCACCTCCTGGGCGGCGGCCGACGAGGACTCGCCCGTCGCTTTCGCGACCACCGTGAACGGCGACCCGGCGGACGTGTACGCGCCCGCCGCCTCCGACGTCAGCGCCGCCCTCCCGGTGGCGCTACTGCTGCAGGGCGCCAATGTGGGCAGATCCGCCTACTCCGCCTACGCTCGCGCCGTCGCCGGGTACGGGTTCGTGGTCGTCGTGCCCGACCACCGGCGCACCATCTACGGGCAGAGCGGCCTGTTCCCCGAAGAGGCCCAGGCGTCGTGGACCCTCTCCTGGGCACGCGACGAGGACACGCGCGCCGCCTCACCGCTCAAGGGCAGGATCGACACCGGCTCCCTGGTCCTGCTCGGCCACTCCTTCGGCGGCGCGGCAGGGCTCGCCCTCACCACGGGCGCCTGCGCTCCGCCGTTCTGCGCCACGCCCGCCGTCAAACCTGCCGAACTGAAGGGCGCGGCGTTCTTCGGCACCAACAACAGCCCGCCCGGCGGTTCCGGCAACCCGCCCGTCCCCAACACCGTCCCGGTCGCCCTCGTGCAGGGGACCGCGGACGGCATCGCGGCGCCCGCCGCGGCCCAAGGGACCTACGAGGCGATCCAGGCGCCACCGAAGATGCTGGTGTCCGTCACAGGCGCCAACCACTACGGGATCACCGACACCCAGGCCCCGGCCGGGGCCGCTCCCGACCCGTCCGCTCAGACGGTGCCCCAGGAGACCGGCATCAGGGCGTCCGCGCGGTGGAGCGCCATGTTCCTGCGCACCGTCCTCGGCGACGTGTGGTCAGGTGTCTGGCTCTGGGGCGTCGGCGATGCCGTCGACCCGGCCGTGACGGTCCGGTACGTCCGCTAGGAAGGGAGCGGGGAGCCTCCGCCGGCCGGGGCTCCCCGCGAGCCTGCCTGCGGGCCCTCGACGGCGCCCACTCAGTGCATGAACGTGAAGCCGGCCGCCCGCAGCCTGGCGGACGTCACCGGCACCGCCGGGGTCCTGATCTCTGCGCGGTAGGTCAGCTCGGGCAGGCCCTCGGCCTTGCAGATCTCCCCGAACACCGCCGCGTTCGTCGGCGGTACCTCCGCGTCCGGGAAGGCGTTGTAGACGCCGGTCAGCCCCTCGCTCACGACGAAGTCGAGGGCCGCGGCCGCGTCCCGGTAGTCGATCCGGTAGAGCAGCGCGTCGGCCGCGAACGGGACGCTCCCGCCGAGGTGGTCGTGGGCGAACCTCACCCGCGCCGGATAGTCGATGTCGCGGGGGTGCCCGTACACGTCCGGGATGCGCACCACGGCGCCGCGCGGCGACGCCAGCACGGCCCGCTCCGCCGCGATGAAGTTGCGCGGCGAGGCGTCCTGGTCCGAGGTCGTCGGGCCGGTCTCGTCGATCACCGTGCCGCCGCCCGCCCCGTAGACCGAGGCCGAGCTGGTGAACACGGTGCGCGGATGGGCGGCGGCGGCGGCCCGGGCGCTGCCGGCGAGCGTGTCGGCGTACTCGGCGACCCGCCGGCCGGCATCGAAGGAACGCGACAGCCGCGGGCTCACGGTCAGCACCACCGCGTCGGCTCCGCGCACCGCCTCGACCAGGGCGGCCTCGTCCGAGCCGCGGAGGACGGCGACGTCCGAGCAGATCTCCGCCAGCTCGCCGACCCGTCCGGGGGACGTGGTCGTCCCGGTGACCGCGTGCCCGCGGGCCGTCCACCGGCGCGCCAGCTCCATCCCGACGTTCCCGCACCCGACGATCACGTAGCGCACGGCGACCTCCAAAAAGGAAACAGCGTTTCCCTAACATGCCACAGGGGGAGCGAGAAGGGGAGAGGTCGGCGCCAGGCCGCTCGGGGACGCGACGGCCGATGCGCTCAGCCGGTCCACCGGGCCAGGACCTCGGCGGTGTCGTGCACGTCGGCGTACTTGGCGCCGAGGTCGAACAGCGCGGCCTCGTGCGGCCGCGGGTCGCGGTCGGCGACCGCGTCGGCGACGACGGTCGGCCGCAGCCCGTGGCACAGCGCGTCCACGGCGGACGCCCGGACGCAGCCGCTGGTGCTCACCCCGGTGATCACGACCGAGTCGGTCCCCAGCGCGACGAGGGTGCTCGCGAGCGAGGTGCCGAAGAAGGCGCTCGGATACTGCTTGCGCACCGTCAGGTCGCCCGGCTCGGGGACGAGCTCGTCCGGGGGCAGGCCCCAGGGCGAGCCCTCGTCGAACAGCCGCAGGGCGGGCACCTTGCGGTAGAACAGGCCGCCGTCCGCTCCGCCGGGCGCGAACACGACATAGGTGAACACCACGGGATGGCCGTGCTCGCGGGCGCTGCGGGCGAGCCGCGCGACGCGCCCGACGATGTCCGGCGCCGGCGCCGCGTACAGGGGGCTCTCCGGGGAGAGATAGGCGCGCACGAGGTCGACGACGAGCAGCGCGGGCCTCCTGCCGGGTCCCAGGCGCCCGCCGAAGCCGGCCGAGCGGTAGTCCTCGGCGAGGTCCACCGCCGGGGGCTCGGGCATCGGACCGGACCGGCGTTCGGATCGAGGGTCGAAGCGTCGAGGCATGGTGACGTCCCTTCGGGTTCGGGCGCCGGCCGGTCTCGGGGGTCAGCCGCCATCCGCGGCGTGCGGGTCTCCGGTTTCTCCCTGAGCGGCCAGCCGGCGGCCGAGGAGGCGGCCGAAGGTGAGGGCCGGGGTGACGAGCATGCCGCCGCAGAAGCTGTTCCCGCAGGTCGCGGCGGCACCGATCAGTTCCCCGATGGCGTAGACCCCCTCCGCCGCGGTCCCGTCTGTGCGGCGCACGCGCAGCCCCCCGTCCACGTCCACGCCCGCGAAGGTGATCAGCGTGATGCCGTGGTTCTCCATCGCGAAGAACGGGGGCTCGGCGATGGGGGCGGGCAGGTGGGTACGGCCGAACTCGGCGTCGTACCCGGCCGCGGCCGCCGCGTTGTAGCGCTCGACGGTGGCCGCCAGGCCGTCCGGGGCGATGCCGGCGAGCGCGGCGAGTTCGGCGAGCGTGCCGGCCTTGTGCACGCCGGCCCGGAGCCCGGCCTTCGCCAGCACGTCCTCGGGGCTCCAGCCGATGACCATCGGAACGGACTCGAGCCGCGCCCGGTCGTCGAAGACCGTCCAGAAGGCGCCGTCGGTGGACGCGGCGAGGGCGCGCTCCTTGCGGTCGATGCTCGGCTCGTCCTCGGCGACGAAGCGGCGCCCGGCGCGGTCGACGTAGATCTCCCAGGGGAGCCGCTCGGCGGCGATCAGCAGCGGCCGCTCGCCGTGGTAGGCCTTGCCCGGCGTCGTGGGATGGGGGAGCCCGCCGAAGGTCGGCAGGTACCGGCCGCGGCCGGCGATGCGCGCGCCCGCCTCGCGCGCGATGACCAGGCCGTCTCCGGTGGACGTGGGGTGCGCGGCGCTGACCAGGGCCGCCCCCTCGATCTCTTCGAACAGCGCCTTGTCGGAGGCGAAGCCGCCGGTGGCGAGAACGACCGCGGGGGCGGTCACCTCGATGTCGTGGACACCGTCGCGCAGGACCGTGACGCCCGGGGGCCCGCCGGGCGGCGCGGTGAGGCCGATGGCGGTGCTGCCGAGCCACAGCTCGACCCGTCCGGCGGCGAGCTGCTCGTCCAGGAGGCGCTGGAGCACGGCCAGGATGGACAGGCCGGCGTCCCTGCCGTAATGGGTGCGGGGTGCGCCGTACGGTTCGTGGCCGTAGACGATCCGGGGCGACTCGGGCGCGAACTCGAAGCCCTGGTCGTCCAGCCAGTCGATGGTCTCGGGCGCGTGCCGCGCGGCGAGCTCGACCAGGTCGGAGCGTGCGGTGCCGCCGCTGATCCGTTCGATGTCGGCCAGATGCGCCTGCACGGAGTCCTCGATGCCGCGCTCGCGCTGGCGGCGGGTCCCGGCGGCGGACATGTGCCCGCCGGTGGTGTGCAGGGTGCCGCCGATCCGCGCGTCCTTCTCGACCAGCAGGACCCGGGCGCCGCCCGCCGCGGCCTCGACGGCGCAGGGGATGCCGCCGGTGCCGGCTCCGACGATGACGAGGTCGTACTGGTGGTCCGCGGGCACGTTCGTCCTCCGTTCCGCTTTCCGGAATGCCGTTTCAAGTTGTGTCTTCATGGTGCCCGGATCGCCGGGTCAGCGCAAGATCTCGCATCGACGATCCCGGTGGCCTCGACCCATGTTGCGGGCAAATTGAAACGCGATTCCGTTGAAGAGTCCTTCATGTCACTCGGCGTCCGGCGGTACCGCCCGCGACGCGAGCATGGTGCGGGGCCCGGCCGGCATCGGGATCGAACTTCGCCGTGCCCCGGCCCGACCCTCACGCGAACCACCAGGGCGCCCTGTCCTCGGGGGAGCGGATCAGGAAGGAGCGCTGCCGCAGGAAGCGGCGGATGGAGGCGGGGCCCATCCGCGAGCCCCCGAGGCCCGAGAACTTGAACGCGTTCTTCTCGCCGTCCTGCACGAACGCGGTCAGCGAGGCGTCGTTGATGCTGATGCCGCCCGCCTCCAGCCGGGCGCCGACCGCGAGGGCCGTCTCGGTGGTGGCCGCGAACACGGCGGCGGACAGCCCGAACTCGCTGTCGTTGGCCAGCGCGACCGCCTCGTCGGCGTCCGCGAACGGCATGACCGGCAGCACCGGCCCGAACGTCTCCTCCCGCATGACCTTCATCGTGTGGTCGACGCCGGTGAGGACGGTGGGCTCCAGGTAGGCGCCGCCGCCGAGTTCGCGGATCTCGCCGCCGCAGCGGACGGACGCGCCGCGCTCCACCGCGTCCGCGAGCTGGTCCCGGATGATCCCGACCTGCGCGGCGGAGATCACCGGGCCGAGTTCGCCGTCGGTCGCCTCCGGGTAGGCCAGGCCGACCTTGCGGGCGCGCTCGACCAGCAGCCCGGTGAACTCCTCGAACACGGGCTCGGCGACGTAGACCCGCTCGATCGACATGCACGAGTGGCCGGTGTTGACCGTCCCGCCGTACAGGACCGCCTGCGCGGCGCGGTCCAGGTCGGCGTCCGCGCAGACGATGGCCGGGTCCTTGCCGCCCAGTTCGAGGAACGCGGGGATGAAACGCGCCGCCGCGGCGGCGCCGACCGCGCGGCCGGTCCGCACGCTGCCGGTGAAGCAGACCAGGTCGGCGGCTTCGACGACGGCCGCGCCGGTGACGCCGTCGCCGTCGATGACGGTCAGCACATCGTGCAGTTCGGGGACGTCGGCGACGCACTCGCGCAGCACGGCGGCGAAGCGCGGGGTGACCTCGCTGGGCTTGAGCAGCACGGCGGAGCCGGCGAGCAGCGCCGGAACGGCGTCGATCATCGCGAGCAGCAGCGGGAAGTTCCACGGGCTGATCACGCCGGTCACCGGGTAGGGCAGCGGGTCCTGGCGCAGGGCGATCCCCGGCATCGAGGTCGGGAGGGTGCCGGGATCGGCGAGCAGGCCCGGCGCCCGGTCGCACCAGCGGTCCAGGGACGCCAGGACGCCGTCGACCTCCAGGCGCGAGACCGGCAGCCGGCCGGTGTCGCGGACGAGCGCCGCGACCATCGCGTCCGCGCGCCCGGCGAGGGCGGCGCGCAGCCCGCGCAGGACGGCCGCCCGGCCGGGTGCGCCGAGGGCGAGCCATCCCCGCTGCGCGGCGCGCGACCGCACGACCGCCGAGCCGACCGCCTCCGGGTCGGCGCAGGTGAGGGTGCCGTCCGCGCGCCCGGTGCGGGGATCGCGCACGCCGATCCGTCGTGCCATCGGAACCTCCCGAGAAGTTGTTCCGATGACTGTAACGGTGTTCCGCTCAGCTTCGAAGGGTGGTACGAATAACAGTCTGACGTTTACCCCCGGAGGACCCGTGACCGGCACCCACGGCTGGACCCTGCACAGCTGGGCGATCCTGCTGCACATCGTCCTGTTCGCCTACTGGCTCGGCGGCGACCTCGGCGTCTTCTACTCCAGCCGGTTCATCCTGAAACCCGAGCTGTCCGCGGAGGCCCGCGGCGTCGCGGTGAAGATCATGCACGTCGTCGACATGTCGCCGCGGATCTGCCTGGTCCTGTTCCTGCCGAGCGGCATCACGCTGATGGCGTCCGACGACCTCGGCCGCGACGTCTTCGGCGGCTGGAGGCTCGCGGCGGTCTGGGCGCTCGCGCTGGTCTGGCTCTGGCTCGTCATCGCCGACTACCGGCGCGGCCCCGGCCGGTTCGGCGACCTCGTGCACCGGGCCGACCTCGCCGTGCGCGGCGCCCTCATCGTCGTCCTGCTCGGCGCCGCCGCCTACACCTTCGCGGCCGACGAGCCGTTCGGCGCCACGTCCAACCCGGCATGGCTGGCCGGAAAGGCCGCCGCCTACGCGCTGTGCATCGCCGCCGGCCTCATGATCAGGGTGAGGCTCAAGCCGTTCGGCGCCGCGTGGGGAACGCTGCTCGCCACGGGCGGCGACCCCCGGGTCGAACGCGACATCCGCGGTTCCGTGCAGGGCAGCATCCCCTACGTCCTCGCCATCTGGACGCTCGTCGTCGTCGCGGCGCTGCTGGGCGTGGTCAAGCCCGGCAGCACGGCGTGGTGAGGTCAGGCGGGACGGTGGCCGAACCGCTCGGACAGCCGGCGCACCGTCTGCAGCAGCGCCGCGACGCAGGAGTCGGCCTCCTCGGTGAACCGCTCGACCGGGCCGCTGACGCTGATCACCGCGATCGGCCGGTCGTGCTGGTCGAGGATCGGCGCGGCGGCCGACGCCGCTCCCGACTGCCGCTCCGCCGTCGAGCGGGCGTACCCGCGGGCGCGGATCTCCTCGATCTCGCGGCGCAGCCGGGGAGCGCTGGTGACCGTCGCCGGGGTGAGCTGCTCCAGCGCCGGCTGCGCGAGGTAGTGGTCGATCTCGTCGTCGGACAGGAAGGCCAGGAACGCCTTGGACGACGCGCCCGCGTGCAGCGGGTACGGGACGCCGAGCGTCACCGACATGATCAGCTCTCGGCGCGGCGTCACCTGGTCGATGTAGGAGCGCGTCCAGCCGGACCGCACCGACAGCGTCACGGTCTCCGTCGTCCGCTCCGACAGCGCGACGAGTTCGGGGCGCGCGACCGTCCGCGCGTCGAGCCGCTCCAGGTAGGCCATGCCCAGCTTCATCGCGCCGAGCCCGAGCGCGTAGCGCCGCGTCGCCTCGTCCAGCTCGATCAGCCCGTGCCCGCGCAGCGAGGTGAGGATGCGGTGCACCGCCGCCTTGGACAGCCCGAGCGCGGTCGCCACCTCCGTGACGCCGAGGGTCGCCGACCGCTGCTCGGCGAAGTACATCAGGACGTCGGCGGCCCGTTCCACCGTGGCGATGGTCTGGCCGGTGCCGCCGCGCTCCTCGGTGCGCGGGGCGGGCTCGCTGGGGCGAGCGGTGCTGCTCATGGACGTGGTTCCTTCCCGAACCTGTGGCCGGACTCCGGACGGAGATGGAGGTGAGCCGTTTCGACCAGTGTAAAGCCGTTCCGCTACGCGGATGTCCTGGCAACTCCCGGGAACCCTAGCCCACTCCGTGAGAAGTCACACGAACGAAAAGGAATCAGCAGTGACGGACACTCCGCTCGGCGCCGCCGAGACCATGCTGCGCGCGGTCGTCGACCGTGACCTGGACGCCGTCCTCGACGCCTTCTCCAGTGAGCCCGACGCCTACGTCTTCCCCGAGGGGCCGCGGTGGACCACGCGCGGCGGCGATCGCATCGAGCAGGGCTGGCGGGCGTACTTCGCCGCCCCGATCAGGATCGACGCCTACCACTGGGTCGAGGGCCCGCACCTGTTCGAGTCCGGCTCCCTCGGACAGGTCACCGGCGTCCTCGACTACGACGTCCACGCGGACGGGCGCGAGGGCCGGCTCCGGATGCGGATGACGTGGCTGCTGCGCGACGAGGGCGACCGCTGGCGCATCGTCCACGAGCACGGGTCCCATCCCCTCGCCGACCCGTACGGCACGGGCGACTGGTGGCCCGACGGCGCCCGCCCACTCGGCACCCACGACTGACCGCCCTGTCGGCTCCGCACCTGAGCGTCAGCGTCGGCCGGTCCAGCATTCGAGGTGCACGCCGTCGGGAGAGATGGCGGTGAAGGCACGGCCGCCGCGCAGCGCGCTTTCGGTGATGGCGCCGGTGATGGCGCCGGCGCCGGTGAGCAGGGCGTGGGCGGCGTCCAGGTCGGGGACGGGGAACACGCCCCCGCGCATGCCGGAGGCGAACGCGGCGTCGCCCGCCGGCAGGTCGAGGGCGGGGAAGCTGATCAGCTCGACGCGGGCGCCCCGGCCGTCCCAGAACAGGTCCAGGACGATCTCGGCGTCCGGGTCGCCGATGCCGATCAGCGCGGCCACCGCCGGGTTCACCAGCCGCTGCGAGTAGAGCGGTTCGAGGCCGACCTCGGACCAGAAGCCCGCGTCGCCGCCGTAGGCGAGGTGGACCGCGGCCTGCAGTTCGGAATGCCGCCGCGCTTCGTCGCCGTCGAGGAGGCTGGCGCGGCGGGACCTGCTCTCGACCAGGACGACCCTGATGCCGCCGGGGCCGATGACCCCGCATTCGGCGAACGGCCGCCCGTCGAGCTCCCAGCGGGCGAGCGGGGACGCGGTGCCGCCGGCGGCGACCAGGGCGGCGACGCTCGCCTCGACGTCGCGGGTGTAGAAGTCGACGCCGTAGCCGCCGGAGGCGATCGCGGTGCCGCCCTCCGGCGCCGCGACCAGGAGGAGGCCGCCCGCTTCGGCGCCCTCAGGCAGGTACAGAACCTCTTCGGCCGGGCCGGCGAGGCCGTAGAGGGCCTCGGCGGCACCGGCTTCCAGGGTGCCGCGGTGTCGTTCGGTGAGGCCGAGCACCCGCAGGAACGCGGCCGCCGCGGGGAGGTCGTGGCATCCGAGGACGGCGTACCGGGGGCTGCTGAGCATGGGGGCTCTCCGGAGATCGGTGGCCGGGGGTGGATGCGGCGCATGCTAGCTGAAACGATGTTCCAAATAAAGAAACACTCATCGGGATGTGCCTCGTGACCGTGTATCTCGCCGACGTCGCACCGCTCCGGCCGGACCTGCCGTGGAAGCCGTTGACGATCCCCGGGTCCGGCCCGCCCGTGGAGCTGGTCCGGCTGGAGATCGACCCGGCGGACGGGTCCTCGACGTCGCTCGTACGCTTCCCGCCCGGATGGCGCCGGCCCGGCGCGGGGCACTACCTCTGCGGTGAGGAGTTCGTCGTCCTGGAGGGCCGGCTCACCGTCTCCGGGGTGGCCTACGGGCCGGGCGAGCGCGGCTGGATCCGGTCCGCCGTCACCCGCCGTGATTCCCGCTCGGAGGCCGGTGCACTGGCTCTGGCCTGGTTCTCCGGGGTTCCGGCGTGGGTCGACGGCGACACGGGCACGCCGCCGGAGCCGTCCGGCGGACGGACGCGGTTGCTCACCGTCCCCGTGCCCGACGCAGGACTGCTCCTGCGGTCGGGGAGCGCGGGGGAGACCCGGCTGTACGAGCAGGCGCCCGCATCGTTCGCGGCGGCGGCCCGCGTCCTGTGGCCGGCCGGTCCGGGCGGGCCGCGCTGGACGGCCCTGCGGCCGGGCGAACCGGTCCCCTCCGGGCGGACCGGCCGCGCCTTCGTTCGGATCGGGCATTCCCATGAGCGGGAAGCTGTTGCAGGATGTCCTCCGGAACCCATCACGTGACGTTGTTTCGTCCAGCGGAACACTTGGAGGACATCGCATGATCTACCTCGTCTACCGGATGAAGCTGAGCGAGCGCTCCCGGCGCAACCAGAAGCAGTTCTGGGCCTGGCTGGAGGACCGCGAGCGCTGGTTCTACCGGGACCTGCCGATGGTGAAGGAGGTCCGCTGGTACTACAGCGTGATCGGCGACGTCTACACCCTCGAGAACTGGGCGGCCTTCGAGGACGAGGCCGCGTGGGGCGCCTACCGGGCCGCGCTCGGCGGCCTGAAGGGCGACGCGGAATGGGAGGGCGAGCGCGTCACCCAGGACGACTGGTGGGAGTTCCTCGACACCCGGATCGTCACCGAGCCGCCCGTGCCCGTCGGTCTGCGGCGGGACTGAGAAGGAGCCCCTCGCCTCCTCGCGCAGTCGCCGCCTGTCCAGGTCGGTCGCGCTAGCCGCTGCTCCTCGTGACGGGTCGGCTTTCCGCTCTCATGGGTCATGTCACCGAAACGGGCCCGACGGCGCGCCGACGCCTCCGCCGTGCCTGTCCCGGCGGGCGCGGCCCGATCCTGACATTCTCCCAGTTCAGCCCCTGACAAAAACGTCAGACCTTGAAAAAGTCAGACCTATTGACACTGTGAGCGGGCCCTCTATACCGTCCATCACTACGAAACCGCGTTCCGATAACAGGAACACTCTGCCGGAGGTGCAGATGCGCAGATCAGTTGTCACGGCCACCGCGGGACTCGCGGCGCTCGCCGTGGCCGCGAGCGGATGCTCGGGCAAGAGCGCGGGCGGCAAGCCGGAGATCCAGATCGGCCTCATCTCCCCGATGAGCGGCCCCTTCGCGGTTCTCGGCATCTCCCAGCAGAACTCGATGAACGTCGAGATCGAGCGGATCAACGCCTCCGGCGGGCTGGACGGGTCCAAGCTGAAGCTCGTCGTCCGCGACTCCGGCCTCGACCCGGGCAAAGCCGTCCAGGCCGCCAACGAGCTCGCCGGGAACGACGCGGTCAAACTGGTCGTCGGCCCCTCGCTGACCGCCTTCTACGACGCGGCCAAGGGCACCTACGAGAAGAACGAGAAGCTCAACTGCCAGCCCGCCGTCTCCACCGGCAGCTTCGCCGGTCTCAACTACGGCTTCCGCTCGCAGGACCCCTTCGACCTCGACGGCAAGACCGTCGTCGACTGGCTGAAGCAGGAGGGCGTGAAGTCGCTCGGCCTCGTCTACGAGGGCGACGACACCGGCAAGAACACCGACGCCCTCATGAAGAGGCTGCTGCCGCAGGCCGGTATCGAGTACCTCGGCTGGCAGACGAGCCGGGCCGACGACCAGAGCCACCGCGCCTACGTCGAGAAGTTCAGGAACGGCGGCGCGATCATGGTGTCCAGCAGCTCCAGCGGGGCGAAGACCATGGCCGCCGCCGCGGAGATCGGCTACAAGGGCAAGCTCGTCGGCGCGGGCTCCGGCATGCAGAACATCTCCTTCGTCGAGGCGGCCGGCGACGCCGCCAGGGGCGCGGTCTTCCCCGCGGCGCTCTACCAGTACCCCCAGCGCATCGACCGGTCGCAGTGGCTGCCGGGTTACCGCAAGCACATCGAGGCGATCGAGTCCAAGTACGGCAAGAACGTCGGCCCGAAGACCGGCGCCACCTCGCCGAAGGGCACGGCCATCGCCGCCGACTGCGTCTACGTCTTCGAGCAGGCGGTGAAGTCCACCAAGAGCACCGACGCGACCAAGCTCGCCAAAGCCGTCGAGAACCTGAATCTGACGGCCGAGCAGACGCCGTCCGGCGACGCGATCCAGCCGGGACCGAGCCACGAGTTCTACCACCGGGTGCACCTCTACCAGTGGGAGAAGGACGGCAAGGGCTGGTACACCAGGGAGATCACCCCGTCGTGAGCGCGCAGGTCTGGATCGACGGGCTGTTCGCCGGGTCGGTGTACGCGCTGGTCGCGCTGGCGCTGGCGATCGTCTTCCAGCCGACCCGCGTCATGAACTTCGCCCAGGGCGAGCCGGTCGTGCTCGGCGCGGCGATCAGCTACCAGGTCGTCGCGCTGTGGCACTGGGGATGGCCCGCGGCGCTCGCGGCCACGCTCGTCCTCGGCGCGGTGATGGGCCTGCTGAGCGAACGGATGATCATGCTGCCGGTGCGGTTGTCCGGTTCCCGGTACGCCTGGATCATCGCGACCCTCGCCGCGGCGATGATCTTCCAGGCGCTGTTCATCCTCCGCTACTTCGACGTCGACTCGCTGCGGCCCACCGCGCTCGCCCCCGGCCACCTGGAGGTGCTCGGGCAGCGGCTCGCCTGGCAGCAGCTGCTCACCATCGCCGTCGCGCTCGCCGTGATGGCGGGATACGACCTGTTCCTGCGCCGCACCGCCTACGGGCGCGCGATCCGGGCGGCCTCGCACGACGCCGACGCCGCCGTCGTCATGGGCATCCCCGTCCGCCGGATCGTCCTGCTCAGCTTCGTGATCGCCGCGGTGATCTGCGCCTTCGCGGGCGTGCTGGCCGCGCCCATCCTGTTCATCGGGCCGGCGTCCGGGCTGATGTTCACCATCAAGGGGTTCACCGCCGCGGTGATCGGCGGCGTCGGCTCGCCGCGCGGCGCGCTCGCCGGCGGGCTGATCGTCGGCCTGCTGGACGCCGTCGTCCGCAACCTGGCCGGCGCGACCACCGGCGACTTCGTCGCCTTCGGGCTGCTCGCGCTGATCCTGGTGGCCTTCCCCTCCGGCCTGTTCGGCAAGCCGATGGAGGCGCACTGATGAAAGCACTCGCGAAGGCGCCCGCCGGGGCGTCGCTGCCGGACGTCCTGCTGCGGCGGCTGCCGGCCGCGCTGACCGTGGTGGCCTTGGCCGTGCTGCTGGCCTGGCCCGCGATCACCGGCTTCTACAGCTACAACGCCTCCTACTACGACGGGATCGTCGCGTCCGCCGCGATCAGCGCGACCCTGACGATCTCGCTGAACCTGTCGATGGGGTACGGCGGGCTGCTGTCGATGATGCACACCGGCATGCAGCTGCTCGGCGGCTACGCCGTCGCCTACACCACCGTCACGGCCGGACTGCCGTGGTTCGCCGGGGTCGCCCTGGCGATGGTGCTCGGCGCCGTCTTCTCCGGCCTGGTGCTCGTCATCAGCCTGCGCGCCACCTACCTGTACTTCGGGATGATCACCCTCGCCGCCAACCTCATCGTCGTCGAGGGCGGCACCGCCTGGGACGCGGTCACCGGCGGCGTCAACGGCATCGTCGGGGTCGCCCCCGGCGGCCTCACCAAGATCCAGTTCTACTACGTCACCCTCGCCGCACTCGTGCTGGTCTACATCGTCCAGCGCAACCTGATCCGCAGCGGCGTCGGCCGCGCGGTGATGGCGGTCAAGGAGAGCCCGGACACCGCCGCCGCCATGGGCATCCGGCCCACCCGCACCAAGGCGCTCGTGTTCACCCTCGCCGGCGCGATCGCCGGGCTGTCCGGCGGTCTGTACGCGCTCCAGCTCGGCTTCATCAACCCCGACGTCGGCATCCTCGACAACGGCCTGGTGTTCTTCGTCGGCCTGTTCCTCGGCGGCATCGGCACCCTGGCGGGCCCGGTCATCGGCGTCGCCGTCATCGCCCTCGTCGTCGAACTGATCAAGGACTATGCCCGCTACACGACCCTGTTCCTCGGCTGCACCCTGCTGCTCGCCATGATGCTGGTCCCGAAGGGGATCGTCGGCACCTGGCGGGCCGGCCGGTTCGGCCGCCCCGCCGACGGCGAGGAGCGCGAACCGTCGGGCGGGCTCCCCGGGTCGGTGCTGCCCGGCGCCGTCGACGCGGACGTCCCGGCGCTGGAGGGACGCGGGCTGGTCAAGCACTTCGGCGGCGTCAAGGCCGTCGACGGCGTCGACGTCTCCGTCGCCGCGGGCAGCGTGCACGGCATCATCGGGCCGAACGGATCCGGCAAGTCCACCACCGTCGACTGCCTCACCCGCTTCCACAGGCTCGACGCGGGCGAGGTGCTGATCTGCGGCGAACCGGCCCCGGACCGCCCCTTCGCGGTCGCCGAGCGCGGCGTCACCCGCGTCTTCCAGGTCCCGCACCTGTTCGAGCAGCAGAGCGTCCTCGACAACGTTCTCGCCGGGATGCGCGGGCGCGAGAAGTACGGCCTGCCGTCGGCGGTCCTGCGGCTGCCCGCCTACCGGCGCCGCGAGGCCGCCTCCCGCGCGGAGGCCGCCGCGCTGCTGGCGTTCGCCGGCCTCTCGGGACGGTCCGCCCAGTTCGCGGGCTCCCTGTCGCACGGTCAGAAGCGCCTGCTGGAGGTCGTCCGCGCGGTCGCGTCCGGACCGCGCGTGCTGATCCTGGACGAGCCCGCCACCGGTCTCGTCCCCAACGAGATCGACGCGCTCGCGCGGCTGTGCCGCGCGTTCCGCGACCACGGCCTGGCGGTCGTGCTGATCGAGCACAACATGGACTTCCTCATGGAGGTCTGCGACCGGATCACCGTCATCGACAGCGGCAGGGTGATCGCCTGCGGCCCGCCCGACGAGGTCCGCGCCGACCCCGCGGTCCTGGAGGCGTACCTGGGCCGCCCCGACCTCGTGGAGGACCTGACATGACCGCGCTGCTGGAGATGACCGGGATCAGGGCGGGCTACGGCGGCGTCAAGGTCCTGGACGAGGTCGACGTGACGGTCGGGGAGGGCGAGTTCGTCGTCCTGCTCGGCCCGAACGGCGCCGGCAAGAGCACGACCCTCAAGGTGCTGTCCGGGCTGCTGAAGCCGTCCGCCGGCACGGTGTCGTTCGCCGGGAGGGACATCACCCGCGTCCCCGGGTGGCGCCGCACCGGTCTCGGCATCGGCCACGTCCCCGAAGGGCGACGGATCTTCCCCGACCACAGCGTGCTGGAGAACCTCCAGCTCGGGAACTTCCCGCTGCGGCGCAGCCGCGCCCGCACGCAGAAGCTCATGGGCGAGGTGCTGGAGCTCTTCCCGCGCCTGGCCGAACGCCGCGACCAGGCCGGCGGCACGCTGTCCGGCGGCGAGGCGCAGATGCTCGCCGTCGCGCGGGCGCTGATGAGCGAGCCGAAGCTCCTCGTGCTGGACGAGCCGTCCCTCGGCCTGGCGCCGCTCAAGGCGGCCGAGATGTTCTCCCACGTCAAGCGACTGCACGCCGAGCGCGGCATCTCGGTGCTGCTCGTCGAACAGCTCGCGCTCATCGCGCTGAGGCTGGCCGACCGCGCCTACGTCCTGGAGCGGGGCCGCATCGGCCTGTCCGGGACGGCCGCGGAAGTCCAGGCCGACCCGATGGTCAAGACCCTCTACCTGGGCGGCGAATCCGCGGCCTGACCGGGGGAGCGATCGCGAACACGGCCGCGGCCGGCGCAGTGAGCGCCGCCGCGGCCCATCGGCGACGCCTCGGCCGACGCGGGCGTCGACGGGTCCCGGGCCGCGTCTGAGAGGTCCGGGTCTGCGGGCCATGGCGCGCGGCGCACCGACGACCAGATCCTGTCGGTGCCCCCATGACGAAGACGGCCGCGGTGAGCATCCAGACCTCGAACCGCGGCTTCGCCGGACTGCGGCGTGCCGCCCTCAAGTGACTGCTCTTGGGCGACACGCCGCAGGTCAGCGGAGCGGCCGGGTCACATGCCGTCGCCGTTCCAGCGGCCCGCGGTACGGCTGCGGACGGGACGGCTGGACAGGATCGGCGCGGGGATGGGGTCGCCCCTCTTCCAGACGCGGCCGGCGCCCATGACGTGGGCGAGGTCGTCGGTGCGCTCGTCGGGGTGTTCGAGGGAGCCGGGGTCGGCGCCCCAGTCGGCGTTCACCGGGCCGTGCCCGTGGTCGTGGTCGTGTTCATGGTCGTGGTCGCCGTGCTCTCCGTGGCCGCCCTGGAGGCGGGCGGCGTCCAGGGCCTTGGCGATGGCGAGGAGGCTCCTGTCGGTGCCGGTGCCGTGCTGCACGTAGTCCTCGTCGATCTCGCCCTGCTCGCGCTGGAACTGGACGGAGGCGCGCAGGTCGGCGAGGTCGCGGTCGCTGCGGCCGGGGGAGCCGGCGCCCAGGTCGTGGGAGGACATCGACCAGCGCATGCGGCTCTCGCCGGGGCCGTAGTTGATGGCCTCGCCGCCCCAGCGGACCCATTCGCTCTGGGTGTACCAGTTGAACAGCTCGCCGTCGGAGCGCAGCAGCCAGGTCGCGCCGCCCTCCATGCTGGTGAAGTGGCCGTGCTTCACGCGGGCGGGACGGAAGAAGTAGGTGCCGAGGTCCAGCGTGCCGAAGTTGTACTCCATGTGGCCCTGGACGGTGTAGGCCTCCTCGTAGCACGGGTGGTGCGCGAGGCGGTGATCGGTCCAGCCCTCCTGGGCGTGGACGAGCCGGGTGTAGAAGCCGGTCACCGGATCGACGTGCAGGTACTTGATGAACAGGCCGGGCATCGGTCCCGGGTTGGGGACGGCGTCCCACTTCATCGCCTCGGTGTCGATGACGAGGACGTCCTCGCGGGCGTCCTTCCAGCGCGGCGCCTCGGTGCTCTGCACCGGGTCGAAGCCGGCGTCGCCGTACTCTCGGTAGTGCAGGATGCGGGTGCCCTCGCTGAAGGTGACGGCCTCGGTCGGGACGCCCCTGGGCGCGTAGACGTAGCCGCCCTTGCCGATCTGCCTGCCGTTGTAGGTCATCGACCCTTCGAGCACGTGGTACTCGGTGTCGGCGTGGTGGATTCCGGGGCCGCGGCCCCAGTCGGTGTGGAAGTCGATCCGCAGCGAGCAGGAGCCGTCCTCCTCGTCCACCGACAGCCGGCGCTCACTGGCCCGGCCTTCGCCGCCGACGAGTTCGGCGGCGTGCCAGATGTAGTCACCCTCCTGGATGAGTTCGACGTGGGGTCGCAAAGGGGCACCTCTTTCGGTAGCGGTGATGCGGGTGTCGACGGGCCGCGAGGGGCCGGACGGTGGGTCAACGGTCGCGGAGTTCGCGCTTGAGGACCTTTCCGGCGGCGTTGCGGGGGAGGGCGGGGAGGAACTCGACGCTGCGGGGCACCTTCGGGCCGGACAGCCGCTCGCGGCAGTGCGCCTGCAGCGCCTCGGCGTCGAGGGAGGCGCCGGGGAGGGCGACGACGAACGCGGCGACGCGCTCGCCCCACTGCTCGTCCGGGCGCCCGACGACGGCGCAGTCGGCGACGCCGGGGAAGGCGCCGAGGACGTCCTCGACCTCGCGGGGCGCGATGTTCACCCCGCCCGAAATGATCATGTCCTTCTTGCGGTCCACCACGTAGACGAAGCCGTCCTCGTCGCGGACGACGATGTCGCCGCTGGTGAGGAAGCCGTCCTGCGTCGTGCAGCCGTCGGTGGCGTCGCCGTCGCGCAGGTAGCCGTTCATCAGGAACGGGGAGCGGCTGAACAGCTCGCCGCGCTCGCCCGGCCCGACGGGGACGCCGGCGGCGTCCACGACCCTGACCTCGGTCATGTACCAGGGCAGGCCGACCGAGCCGGTCCTTCCTGCGTCGGACGGACGGCAGTTGGTGACGATGCCGGCCTCGGTGGACCCGTACAGTTCGTGCACGCCGGCGTGCGGGAAGGCGTCCATGACCCAGTCCTTCAGGACGGCGGGCAGGGCCGCGGCGTTGAAGTAGAGCGTGTCGAGGCTGGACGCGTCGTAGCGGCCGAGCGCGTCGGACGCGCGGAGCGTCTGCGCGTGGG
The DNA here is from genome assembly GCF_040639875.1 of Actinomadura sp. NPDC023710. Taxonomy (NCBI): domain Bacteria; kingdom Bacillati; phylum Actinomycetota; class Actinomycetes; order Streptosporangiales; family Thermomonosporaceae; genus Actinomadura; species Actinomadura sp. NPDC023710. Next base: position 27,346 of record NZ_JBFAGB010000006.1, on the reverse strand, counting down.
TCGGCACGAGGAACACCGACTGGGCGCGGTGCCGTTCGGCGAGGGCGAGCATCTGCTCGGGGTCCCATCTGGGGAGCATGACCACGGTGCCGCCGGTGACGACGGGCGCGTAGTCGAAGACCATCCCGGCGCCGTGGTACATGGGGGCGACGGCGAGGCTGACACGGCGGGCCCCGAGGCCCCATTCCATGGCGGACAGGTAGCACATGAGCGTCCGGGCGCGGTGGCTGCTGAGAACGCCCTTGGGCCTGCCGGTCGTGCCGGAGGTGTAGTAGAGGCAGCAGGGGGCGTTCTCGTCGACCGGCACCATCGGGTCGGCGGCCCTGGCCGATTCGAGGGCCTTGTCGTAGGAGGCGGTGCCCGTACCGCCGATCTGCAGGACGACCTCGACCGGGACGGGCGGCTCGGTGTCGGAGATGTGGGCGCGGGCGCCGGAGTGCTCCAGGACGTAGGTCGTCTCGGCGTCGGTGAGCCTGGTCCCGATGGGGACGAGCACCAGCCCCGCCATGGCGGCGGCGGCGATGATCTCGGGGTACTCCAGCCGGTTGCCGAGCCGGACGGCGACGCGGTCGCCGGGCCGGAGCCCGCCCGCGAGCAGGGCCTGGGCCAGCCGGCCGGCGCGCGCGTCCAGGGCCCGGTAGGTGAGTGTGCGGTCACCGTCGACGACGGCGGTGGTGTCCGGTGTGGAGGCGGCGAACTCGCGCACGCCCCCGGCCATCGTGAGCGGGGCGCCGCCCGGGAGGAGTGCCACGCACCCACCTCCGTGTTCCGCGGTCTGGAATCGAGTTCCGATCTGTGTGTAGGTGAGAGCTTGCCGGGTGCTCGCACGGCGCGTCAATGGCTGATCGCGAGAAAGTCTGACGTTTAGCGGTACGATGCCCGGTGTGACCGCTGAGAGACCTTCCGACCGGCCGCCCGCCCCCGTCCCGGCGTACGCCGAGATCGCGGCCAGTCTGCGCGACCGCATCATCGCCGGTGAGTTCAAGCCCGGTGACCGGCTGCCCATCGAGCCCGACCTGTCGGCCGAGCACGGCGTCAGCCGCAGCACGGTCCGCGAGGCGCTGCGACTGCTGGCCAGCCAGGGGCTCCTCACCACCACGCGCGGCGTCGCCGGGGGCAGCTTCGTGGCCTACCCGCAGCCCGACCAGATCACCGAGTACCTGGCGACCAGCCTCAACCTGCTCACCCTGGACACCCGGATCACGGTCGACCAGCTGCTGGAGATCAGGGAGATGCTGGAGGTGCCCGCCGCGGGCCTGGCCGCCGTGCGCGGGGACGAGGCACTCCGCGCCGAGCTGCGCGGCTCCCTGTTCGACCCGAGCGCGCTCGGCCCGGCGGAACTGTTCGCGCCGAACCGGCACTTCCACACCGTGCTGCTGAAGATGGCCGGCAACCCGTTCCTGGAGGTCGTCACGCAGCCGGTGTTCCGGGTGCTCAACGAGCGGTTCCTGCGCGAGAACGCGCCGGCCCGGTTCTGGTACGGCGTCGATCACGACCACCGCGAGATCCTGTCCCGGATCGAGGCGGCGGACGAGGCGGGCGCGCGGGAGGCGTGCCACGCGCACCTGGAGAACCTGCGCGAGACCTACACGACCATCGACCGTACCCACCAGGCCGGGAACGGGTCGGCCGCCGGCGACTGACCCGCCGCGCCGCGGCTCAGCCGATCCTGGTCTCGTTGATCAGGGTGCGCCTGTAGCAGACGCCGTCACGGATCCACTGCCAGACGCGGGCGCGCTCGTCGCCGTCCTCGCTGAGGTGGATCAGCTCGAACAGCCGCAGGTCCTCGCCCTCCGCCTTGTAGATCCAGTTGAGGTAGATGACCCGGTCGTCCAGTTCCCAGAACTCGCCGCGCAGCCGCTCGGTGTCGAACGTGCAGCGCCCGCCGCCCTGGTAGACGCCGGGGAAGACGCGCCTCTCGGTGCGGCCGTCGTCCCAGGCGTACTCGTTGACCTGGTGGTAGTCGTACTCGCCGTCCATCGGAAGGGTGCAGGTCAGCAGCGATTCGTGCCGGTCGGTGACGGTGCCGGCGGCGTCGAGGTAGGTGTAGGCGCCCTTCCACCTGCCCTCGTGCCGGGCGAGCAGCGGCATGTCCTCGCGGATCGTTCCCATGGGGTCTCCCTTCGGTCGCGGCCGCTCAGCTCGGGCCGGTGAGGCGGTCGATGGACTCCTGCTGGCGGCGGGCGAACCAGGCCCGCTCGGGGGCGCGGCCGTCCAGCCCGTTCGGCCGCTCGACGTCGTGCCGGGCATACTCGTCCGCCCACAGGCCGGGCTTGACGCGCGACGGCAGGTTGCCCATGCCGGGACGGGCCCGGTTGCGCCGCAGGGCGGCGAGGTCGAGTTCGGCGTGGGCGACGAGGCTCTGCCCGCCGGCGGCCTCGGCCAGGACGCGGCCCTCGAAGTCGACGATCTCCGAGCCGCCGGAGGTGGAGTCGCCGGGGATGGGGAGGCCGCGCAGGCCGCCGCTGTTGGCGGACACGACGTAGGCGAGGTTCTCCACGGCGCGGGCGCGGCGGCCGATCTCCTTCGGGGTGAGCGCGGGGCTGGTCGCCTCGGACGTGGAGTGGCAGAACACCTCGGCGCCGCGCAGCGCGAGGGCGCGTGCCAGCTCGGGATAGAGGATCTCCTCGGAGGCGATGCAGGCCAGGTTCCCGATTCCGGTCCGGGCGACGGGCAGCACCGCGTCCATGCCGTAGAGGTCGAGGTAGCGGTCCCACACGTCGTAGGGGGACGGCGAGTACAGCGAGTGCAGCCGGCGGTAGCGCAGCACGGTCTCGCCGGTCGGGCCGATCACGAAGGACGCCTGGAAGTACAGTTCCGGGAAGTTCGGGTCGCTCTCGTAGGCGTTGCCGGACAGGTACAGCCCTTCGCGGGCGGCGACGGCGGCCAGCGCCTCGTACTCGGGGCCGCCGGGGGCGAGTGCGGCCATGTGGCGCCAGAGCCCGACGGGCTCGCCCATCGGGAAGCCGCTGAGCACGTACTCGGGCAGCACGACCAGCCGCAGGTCGGGGCCGACCCAGCGCTTCGCGGCGGCGACCTCGCCGCCGATCCGGGCGATGGACGCGGCCATGGTCTCGCGCGCCTCGGCGGGGGACAGGCCGTTGACGACGCGCGTCCGGGTCTGCAGCGCGAGGGCCCGGTAGGCGGTCTCGGTGGCGGCCGGGGTCTGATCCACGGTCCTGCACCCTCCCCACGTCGTCGGAACGCCGTTACGCTAAGCGGAATAATGTTGGCCGCGCAAGGGGTCCGAGGTCTTGACGTAGGAAAAGTCTGACCTTTAAGTTCGGTGCAACCCCTCCTGCAGGGGGGATCCGGAGGAGGCGCGGGATGACCGTCCACGAAGCCCAGATCGGCCGGTACTACGAGGACTTCGCCGTCGGCGACGTGTTCCAGCACCCGTTCGGCCGCACCATCGGCGAGAGTGACAACACCTGGTTCACCCTGCTGACGCTGAACACCAACCAGAACCACTACAACGCCGACTTCGCCGGCCGTTCCCCCACCGGCAAGATCATCGTGAACTCGGGCCTGACGGTCGCGCTCGTCCTCGGCCTGTCGGTGATCGACATCAGCCAGACCGCCCTGCTGAACCTCGGCTGGACCGACATCCGGCTGACCCACCCGGTGTTCGTCGGCGACACCGTCTACGCCGAGTCGCTGATCACCGACATGCGGGAGTCGGCGTCGCGGCCCTACGCGGGCATCATCACCGCCCGCACCCGCGGCCTGAACCAGGACGGCGACGAGGTCGTCTCGTGGACGCGCACCGTCATGGTCTACAAGCGGGACGCCCCCAACGACAAGAAGTACTTCCCCGAGGCCAAGACCGGGCCGATGACGGCATGAGGATCACCTACGGGCCGTGGGGCGAGACCCTCGCGGAACTGGTCGAGGCCGCGCGGGCCGCCGAGGACGCCGGCGCCGAGGCCCTGTGGCTTCCCGAACTGCACCGCAGCGCCACCGTCCCGGCCGCCGCGGTCGCCGCGGGCACCCGCCGCGCCCAGGTCGGCACGGCGATCGCGCTCGCCTTCACCCGCAGCCCGATGACCACCGCTCTGGAGGCCCTCGACCTCGCCGAACTGTCCGGCGGGCGGTTCGTCCTCGGCCTCGGCACCGGCGTCAGGCGGCTCAACGAGGACTGGCACGGCGTGCGCTGGGAGCGCCCGGCCGCGCGGCTCCGCGAGACCGTCGCGATCATCCGGCACTTCGCCGCGCACGCCGCGTCCGGCGAGCCGATGATCGTCGAAGGGGAGCTGGAGAGCCTGCGGGTGCGCGGCTACCAGCGCCCCTGCCCCTCCACCGGATTTCCCATCTACCTCGCGGGGATGGGGCCGGTGATGACGAAGCTGGCCGGGGAGATCGCCGACGGCTGGATCTCGCACGAGCTGTGCTCGCCCGCGTGGCTGCGCGAGCGCGCCCTGCCGCTGCTGCGCCCCGGCGTCGACGCCGTCGTGTCGGCCGCCTGCTCCATCGACGACGACCCCGCGCTGGCGCGCCGCCGCGCCGCCGGGCTCGCCGGGTTCTACGCCTCGGTCCGCACCTACGCCGACTTCTTCGCCTTCCATGACCTCGCCCGCGAGCAGGACAAGGTGATCGCGGCGTTCCGCGCCGGAGCCCGCGCCGACGACCTCGGCGCCGCCGTCCCCGACCGGATGGTCGACGCGCTCACCCTCACCGGCACCGCCGCCCAGGTCGCCGAGCGCGTCGCGGCCTACGCCGGGCACGCCACCACGATCAAGCTGACGCCCCCCGTCCACGGGCTCGCGCCCGCGCAGATCCGGCTCGCGCAGGCCCGGATCATCGACCTGATCAAGGAGCTCACATGAGGCCGCTGGAGGACGTGCGGATCGTCTCCCTGGAGCAGTACGGCGCGGGCCCGTTCGGCTCCCTGCACCTGGCCGACCTCGGCGCCGAGATCATCAAGATCGAGGACCCGCGGACCGGCGGCGACATCGGCCGCTACGTCCCCCCGTACGCCGAGGGGGAGGACTCGCTGTTCCACGAGGCGTTCAACCGCAACAAGCGGTCGGTGTCGGTCGACCTGTCCACCGAGGCCGGCCGGACGGTGTTCGAGGGGCTCGTCCGGGCCTCCGACGCGGTCTACTCCAACCTGCGCGGCGACGTGCCCGCCAAGCTGCGCATCACCTACGACGACCTCAAGCACCTCAACCCGCGGATCGTGTGCTGCTCGCTCACCGGCTTCGGGATGACCGGCCCGCGGTCCAGGGAGCCCGGCTACGACTACATCCTGCAGGGCCTCGCCGGCTGGATGGACCTGACCGGCGAACCGGACGGCCCGCCCGCCAAGTCCGGGCTGTCCCTCGTCGACTACTCCGGCGGATACGTGGCCGTGCTGTCGCTGCTGGCCGCCCTGCACGCCGCCCGCCGCGACGGCGTCGGGATGGACTGCGACGTCTCGCTGTACGACACGGCGATCTCGATGCTCACCTACCCGGGCGTCTGGCACCTCAACGCCGGGTTCGCCCCGTCCCGCACCCGGCACTCCGCGCACCCGTCGCTGGTGCCGTTCCAGAACTTCCGCGCCGAGGACGGCTGGCTCGTCGTCGGTTGCGCGAAGGAGAAGTTCTGGCAGCGGCTCACCGCCGTCCTCGGCCGCGCCGACCTGGCCCGCGACCCGCGCTTCGCCACGTTCGCCGACCGGCAGCGCAACGCCCGCGACCTGCTCGACGTCCTCGAACCGCTGTTCCTGACCCGGACCGTCGCGCAATGGCTGGAGCCGCTGTACGCCGCGTCCATCCCGTGCGGTCCGGTCAACGACGTGACCGCCGCGCTCACCGAGCCGCACACCGCCGCCCGCAACCTCGTCGTCGAGACCGACCATCCCCGCTACGGGAAGGTGAAGAACCTCGCCTCGCCGGTCCGGGCCGGAGACCAGCCGCCCGCCTACCGGCGCGCCCCGCGGCGCGGCGAGGACCTCGCCCACGTCACCACCGAGGTTCTCGGCTACACCGCGCAGCGCGTCGCCGAACTCGCCGCCGCCGGCGCCTTCGGCCCGCGCGCGGAACGCCCATGACCGCGGCACGCGCATTGGCGGAATGGGCGCTCGGGCTCACCCTCGGGGACGTTCCGGACGCCGCGCGGCGCGCCGCGCTCCGGCACGTCCTGGACGGTCTCGGCTGCGCGGTCGCCGCGTCCCGCCGGGGCGCCGCCGACGCCGCCGTCCTGACCGCGCTGGAGCTGGGCGGCGGACGCCCCGAGGCGAGCATCATCGGGCAGCCCACCGCTACCGGCCGACAGAGCGGCGGACGCGTGACGCGCGCCGAGGCGGCGTTCGCCAACGGCGTCCTGATGCACGCGCTCGACTTCGACGACACCCACGCGGGCGGGCTCGTGCACGCCTCCGCGCCCGTCCTCCCGGTGGCGCTCGCCGAGGCGGAGGCGCTCGGGCTCGGCGGCCCCGACCTGCTGCTCGGCGCCATCGCCGGGCTGGAAACGATCTGCCGGCTCGGCGCCGCGGTCCCGCACGGCTTCCACGCCCGCGGCCTGCACGCCACCGCCGCCTGCGGAGTGCTCGCCGCCGCGCTCACCGCGTCCCGGATGCGCCGGCTGACCGTGGACGAGACCGTCCACGCGCTCGGCATCGCCGGGAGCCAGGCCGGCGGGCTGCTGGAGTTCCTCAACACCGGCGCGTCCACCAAGCAGCTGCACCCCGGCTTCGCGGCCCGCGGGGGGGTGCTCGCCGCGACCCTCGCATCCCACGGCGCGACCGGTCCCGACACCGTGGTGGAGGGCGAGTACGGCCTGTACGGGGCGCTGCTCGGCCGCCGCGTCGAACCGGCCGCGGTCCTGGACGGGCTCGGCGAGCGCTGGGAGCTGACCCGGATCACCGTCAAGCCCTATCCCGCCTGCCAGCTCATGCACGCCCAGCTCGACGCCGCCCGCGACCTGCACGGCGCCGGGGTCGAGAGCATCACCGCCGAGGTGCACCCGGATGCCGCGCCCATCGTCTGCGCGCCCGGCAAGGAACGCCCCCGCACCCCCTACGACGCCAAGTTCAGCCTGCCGTGGAGCGTCGCCGCCATGGTGGTCGACGGCGCCGTGACCACCGCGACCTACGACACGATCGACCGTCCCGAGGTGCTCGGCCTCGCCGGACGCGTCCGCACCGAGGTCGTCGACTTCGGCGGCGCGGCGGCCGACCAGCCGGGACGGCTCCGCGCCGTCACCCGCGACGGGCGCCGGGTCCTCGCCGAGGTCCCGCGCAGCGGCGGCGGCCCCGGCGATCCCGACATCGACCGCACCGTCAGGGACAAGGCCCTCGCCAACCTGGGCGACCCCGCGCACCTGACCGAGATCCTCGCCCTGCCCGACCGCACCTCGGTGCGGCCGCTGCTCGCGGCCCTGGGGGCACGGTGATGGAGGAGACGAGCAATGGAGGCATGGTGACCGTACGGCTGTCCGCCTGCGCCGGGACGATCCGGGGCGCCTACGAGCGGGCCTTCACGGAGCTGGCGAGGGCCGGCGCGGGACCGGGCGACGTCGTCCACGTCGTCGAGTACGCGACCGGCGCCGTGCTCGGAACGTACGCCGAAGTCGAGGCGGCCCGCCGGAACGCGCTCGGCGCGCATCGGGTCCCGGTCGCGACGGTGGCGGTGGAGGCGCTGCCCGGCGGCGAGGATCTCGCTGTCGAGCTGACCGCCTTCCCCGGCGGCGGCGAGCTGATCGAGGCGGCGCCCGACGACGGCATGCACCGCGGCACGCTCCGCGTCGCCGGCGGCATCGTCTACCTGCCGAGCATCCACCCGCGCGGCGGCGACTTCCGCTCCCAGTACCGGCAATGCCTCGAACAGGCCGCCGACCTGCTGAAAGCCGCCGGGCTCGGGCTCGGGTCGCTTGTCCAGACCACGGACTACACGGCGAACGCGACCCGGTCGGAGTACCCGCGCTGCGGCCGCCCCCGCAGGGAACTCCTCGGCAGGGAGAACGGCGTGTTCCCCGGCGCCGCCGGCATCATCGTCGACCAGCCGGTCGTCCCCGGCGCCATGGTGTCGCTCGACGCGATCGCGTCCACCGCGCCCCTCACGACCGTCAACCCCGGCTGGAGGCGGTACGACACGCTCACCTACGCCCCGGGCGTCGCGGCGGGCGACACCCTGTTCATGTCGGGGTTCGGGGCACTCGAACCCGCCACCCAGAAAGGCATCTTCGACGGCGACCTGCTCGCCCAGGCCGAGTACACCTACGCCTCGATCGCCGCGACGCTCCGCGAGGCCGGCCTCGGCGACCGTCCGCCCTACGGCGGCGTCGTCCGGCTCGTGGAGTACCTCACCCCGGACGCCGTCGCCCGCTACGGCGAGGTCGCCGAGATCCGCCGCGACTACTTCGGTGACTCCCCGGCGCTGTCGTCGGTGGTGTGCTCGGCGCTGCTGCGCCCCGACTTCATGATCGAGGTCGTTCCGACGGCGGTGCTGGCCCCGGCGGGGGAGAGGCCGTGAGCCTGCTGACCGAGGAGATGAGGGCGCTCATCGGAAGCGAGGCCGTCTACACGGCGCCGGAGGAGCTCGGGCGCGCCTCGATCCGGTACTTCGCCCAGGCCGTCGGCGACGACAACCCGCTCTACACCGACGACACCTACGCGCGCGAGCACGGGTACGGCGGCGTCATCGCACCCCCGACGCTCATCATGGAAACGAACCAGTACACCGGCCTGCCGCGCGGCGAGGACGGATTCGCCGGACACATGTGGCACCTCGACGTCCCCGGCACGCGACTGGTGCGCGGCGGCAACTCCTACACCTTCCACCGCGCCGTCCGCCCGGACGACGTCATCACCGCGACCTGGCGGATCCACGACATCACCGAGCGGGTCAACGGCAGGGGACAGGCGATGCTCATCGTGACCTCGACCGCCGCCTACACCGACCAGCGCGGCGAACCGCTCGCGACCAACGAGGAGACCCTGATCTACGTGGAGATCGCATGACGGCCGTCGCGGTGGGGGACGCGGTCCCCGAACTGGTGCGCCGCATCGAACTCGCCGACATGGTCGCCTACGCGGGCGCGACCTGGGACTGGCAGCGCATGCACTACGACCCCGCCTACCTCGAACCACGCGGACTGCCCGCCCCCGTCGTGGACGGCCAGGTGTTCGGCGCGCTGCTCGCCGAGCAGGCGCAGGACTGGCTCGGCCCCTCCGCGCGCCTGGCGACGCTGCGGTTCCGATTCAAGAATCTGGTGTTCGCGAACGAGACCGTCCGCTGCACCGGCACCGTGACGGCGGTGCGCGGCGACCTGGTGACCATCGAGCAGAAGATCGAGGTGGTCGAGGACGGGCGCGTCGCCGTCGCCCCCGCCGGCTGCGAGGTCCGCGTTCCCGGAGGGGCACGGTGACGGTCGCGATCGCCGGCGCCGCCGAGTCCGATCTCGGCGTCACCGGCGCATCCGTCCTCGGACTCCAGGCGCAGGCGGTCACCCGCGCGCTGGAGGACGCCGGACTCGCGCTCTCCGACGTCGACGGCATCGCCACCACCGGCCTCTCCCGGTTCTCCGCCACCCAGCTGTCCGACTACCTCGGGGTCCAGCCGTCCTGGACGGACTCGACGTCCGCCGGGGGATCCGCGTTCGAGATGTTCGTCGCCCGCGCCGCCCAGGCCATCGAAGCCGGGCAGTGCGGCACCGTCCTCATCACGTTCGCGTCCAACCAGCGGTCCGCGCGGTCACGGTCGCTCGGCGGCGCCACCGAACCCCACACCCCCGAAGCGATCTTCGAATCGCCGTACGCGCCGCTGTACCCGATCTCGTACTACGCGATGGCCGCGCAGCGCTACCTGCACGCCCACAAGGCCGACCGCGAGCAACTCGCCGAGGTCGCCGTCGCGGCCCGGGAGTGGGCGCTGCGCAACCCGAAGGCGTTCCGGTACGGCAAGGGGCCGCTCACCGCCGCCGCGGTCCTCGACGCGCCCATGATCTCGACCCCGCTGACGTCCGCCGACTGCTGCCTGGTCACCGACGGCGGCGGCGCCGTCGTCCTCACCTCGCTGCAACGCGCCCGCGACCTGCGACGACCACCCGTCCTCGTCCTCGGCTACGGGGAGTCGACCACCAACACCAGCATGACTTCGGCGGACGACCTGCTGCGGCCCGGCTCCTTCGACTCGGGACGCCGCGCGTTCACGATGGCCGGGCTGGAACCGTCCGACGTGGACGTCGCCGAGATCTACGACTCCTTCACCATCACCGTCCTGCTGACGCTGGAGGGCCTCGGCTTCTGCGCACCCGGCGAGGCCGCCGGATTCGTCGCCGGCGGCCGGATCCGCCCCGGCGGCGGCTTCCCCCTCAACACCAACGGCGGCGGCCTGTCCTACTGCCATCCCGGACAGTACGGGCTCCTGCTGCTCATCGAGGCCGTCCGCCAGCTGCGCGGCGAATGCGGCGCCCGGCAGGTCGACGGCGCGGAGATCGCGCTCGCCCACGGCACCGGCGGCATCCTGTCCAGCCACGCCACCGTCCTGCTGGGAGCCGACCGATGATCGAGGACCGGTGGTGGAACGCCACGCGGGACCGGCGCCTGGTCGTCCAGCGCTGCGCCTGCGGGCACGCCCAGCACTACCCGCGCGAACTGTGCACCCGCTGCGGCGGCACCGACCTGGAGTTCGCCGACGCCTCCGGACGCGGCACCGTCGACTCCTACACCGTCGTGCACCGCCCCCCGTCGCCCGACGTGGAGACCCCCTACGTCGTCGCGCGGGTCCGGCTCGCCGAAGGACCGATCATCCTCACCCACCTCGACGGCCCCGGCCCCTGGACCTGCGACGAACCCGTCCGCCTCGGCTGGCGCCCCCTGCCGGACGGCCGCCACCTGCCCATCTTCACCAAGGACGCCTGATGGACTTCGAACTGACCGAAGAGCAGCGCCTCTTCCGCGACACCCTCCGCGACTTCGTGGACCGCGAGATCCGGCCCGTCGTCCAGGAATGGGAGGCCGCCGACCGGTACCCCACCGAGATCGTCGAGACGATGAAGGACCTCGGCCTGTTCGGGCTGACCGTCCCCGAGGAATACGGCGGCCTCGACGCCGACATGGTCTCCTTCGCCCTCGTCTTCGAGGAGATCTCCAAAGGCTGGATGGGCATCGCCGGCATCCTCGGCAGCCACTCGCTGTCCTGCTGGATGATCGCCCGGCACGGCACGCCCGAGCAGAAGACCCGCTTCCTGCCCGACCTCGCCACCGGCCGCCGCCGCACCGGCATCGGCCTCACCGAGCCCGGCGCCGGCACCGACCTGCAGGGCATCGCCACCACCGCGCGCCGCGACGGCGACCACTACGTGGTCGACGGACGCAAGACCTGGATCACCAACGCCCGGCACGCCAGCCCGCTGCCCATCCTGGCCAAGACCGACCCGTCCGCCTCGCCCCCGCACCGCGGAATGTCCGTCCTCCTCGTCGAGGACGGCTTCGAGGTGCTGCGCGACCTGCCCAAGCTCGGCTACAGGGGCACCGAATCGTGCGAGATCGTGTTCGACGAGGTCCGCGTCCCCGCCGCGAACCTGCTCGGCGGCGTGGAAGGGCGCGGCCTGCAACAAGTGCTGTCCGGGCTGGAGACCGGCCGCATCAACGTCGCCGCCCGATCCCTCGGCATCGCGCAGGCCGCCTACGACGAGGCGCTCGGCTACGCGGCGCAGCGCGAGGCGTTCGGCCGCCCCATCCAGGACTTCCAGGCGATCCAGCTGAAGATCGCCGACATGGCGGTCAAGGTGCAGGCCGCCCGCCTGCTGGTCTACTGGGCCGCGTCGCGCGCCGACGCCGGCGACCGCGTCGACATGCAGGCCGGCATGGCCAAGACCTTCGCCAGCGAGGCCGCCATCGAGTGCGCCCTCACCTCCATGCAGGTCCACGGCGGCTACGGCTACTCCAAGGAGTTCGCCGTCGAACGCCTCTACCGGGACGCACCGCTGATGAGCATCGGCGAGGGCACCAACGACATCATGCGCACCGTCATCGCCAAGGCGCTGACCTCCGGCAAGGAGACCGTGGGGTGAGAAAGACCGCGCTCTACGTCCCCGGCGACCGCCCGGACCGCCTGGCCAAGGCCCTCACCCTCGGCGCCGACGAACTGATCGTCGACCTGGAGGACGCGGTGCCCCTCACCGCGAAGGAGCACACCCGCGCCGCCGTCGCCGCCTGGCTCCGCTCGTTGCCTACGGACCGGCCGCGGATCACCGTCCGCATCAACCCCGGCGAGCTCGGCCACGCCGACGCCCGCGTGGTCGCCGGCCCCGGCCTCGACTGCCTGTGCGCCGCCAAGGTCGACGACGTGGACGACCTGCACGCCCTCGACGCCGTCCTCGCCGACGCGCCCGGCCTCCCCGTCGTCCCGCTGCTGGAGTCCGCCGCGGCGATCCTCGCGGCACCCGAGATCGCCGCCGCGCCACGGGTCGCCGGCCTCCAGCTCGGCGAGGCCGACCTGGCCGCCGACCTCGGCGTCACCCCCGGCCCCGACGAATCCGAGCTGCTCTGGGCCAGGTCCCAGGTGACGGCGGCGTCGGCCGCCGCCGGCCTGCCCCCGCCGCTCGGCCCGGTCTCCACCCAGTTCCGCGACCTTGAGACGTTCCGCACGACCACACTGCGCCTCAAGCGGCTCGGATTCCGCGGCCGCGCCTGCGTCCACCCGGCACAGCTCCCGGTCGTCACGGAGGTCTTCACCCCGACACCGGCCGAGCTGGACCGGGCCCGCTCTCTGCTGGCCCGCTACGAAGCGGCTCTGGCCTCGGGCTCCGCCGTCTTCGTCGGCGACGACGGCCGCCTCGTCGACCAGGCCGTCATCCGCGCCGCCCGCGCCCTGCTCGCCTGACCACCGAGCACTTCTCGGGCGCGCGGGTTGACGCCCTCGCCGCCATGCGTTCCTGTTCGGTCGACGCCTCCGCTGGACGAAGGCGGTGCTTATCTCGACCAATGTGATGCAGTCTGTGTCCCGGCCGTGAGTTCGTAGGCATTGGCCGCCACGGACTGCCGAGATGTCCTCAGTAGTCCAAGAAAAATTTGGAACGATCCTGAGCGCTCTGACCCGGGTAAACATTGTCGAGACGCCGGGATCTGCACCCACGATCCCATGTCTCCCGGATCGGCAGGGCGGAGGTCTCCGCAGCTCAGCCCCGTGATTCGGACTCGGATGCCGACGGCTGTGCGCCCGAGATCGTTTCGGCCATCAATGGTCGTGGCCGCCTTGCCTTCTCTGATCCTCCGTGGACGGTCAGGAGGTAGGGGCGTCTCACTATGAGCGTTCTGCGGGGTGCCTCATCAGAGCCACACCTCGACAAAAACCAGATGAAAGGAGTCGGGCTTTTGCGCGGCTACCTGAACACCTTCCTCCAGTTCACCGCCGCCGCTCTCGTCGTGCTCGTGCTGGGCAAGATCGGGTTCGGTGAGGTCTGGGAGGCTGCCATGGGCATCTTCCCGTCCTGGGGGAGTTTCTTCGCCTTCGCTCTGGTCATGGCGGGCCTCTCCGGCCTCCTCTTTGCCTGGTCGAAGAACAGCTGATCGCACCGCAGGAGTGACTCCTGCATGCGCAGCAACACGGAATGGGGTCCGCGCACTGAGGTGCGCGGGCCCCGTTCTCTTGTCCCAAGCAGCTCACAAGCGAGCCCCGCCGGTCGATGGGACGCCTGTGTCAGGCGAAGGGCGGCGGACCACTTCCGACCAGCGTGATGACGTCGGACCAGACTGCCGAGCCGCCGAGCGTGACCTGTGCTTCGCGGCCGTCTGGAAGTCTCAGCGTCTGGTCGTGAGCGCCGCTGGCGTCGAAGTCGCCGATGGTCGCGGTTCCGGACCACTCCCGCTGCTTGGCGCGCAGATCGACGTAGACCTCGATCTCGGCTCCGTTGCTGCCGATCAGGGTGGCGGGCCCCCGGTAGCGGCTCACGCGTGGATCTTCTCGTCAAGGCCGACGTGGTTCGTCTTCATGAAGACGCACCATAGCGTTCAGGTGGGACGTTCCCGCCCGCACTGCTTCTCAGGGCTCAACGTGGTCCGAGCGGGTTTGTGTATGCCGTCATCCCGGCCGTTAGACTTCAACGTGCGGAAGGTTCGCCCGTGCCTGCGTGGTAGGGGCGTCGTAAGAGGGAACCCGGTGGGAATCCGGGACTGCCCCGCAGCGGTGAGCGGGAACGACCGCCGTCATCGAGCACTGGGCCGCCGGGCCTGGGAAGCGACGGCCAGTAGGACGCACCTACTCAGGTAGGAGCGGTGCCCGCGAGTCCGAAGACCTGCCTTCGCCCGTGCGCCGTCTGGCGTGCGGTGGTCTGCGGCCTCGCGGGAGGGCCGGCGGGCGGCACAGGCGGTTTTCGGCGCCGTGCCGTGCACGTCCCTCCCCGGCTGGCCGCCTTTGGCTCAGCGAGGGAAGCTGCCATGAAAACCACGATCCTCGGTTACCCCCGGATCGGGACGCGCCGCGAGCTCAAGTTCGCCACCGAAGACTTCTGGGCGGGACGCATCGACGCGGCCGCGCTGGAGAAGGCCGGCGCGGACCTGCGCGGCGCCGTCTGGACAGGGCTGCGCGACGCCGGTCTGGACGCAATGCCGTCGAACACCTTCTCCTTCTACGACCAGGTGCTGGACACCAGCGTCCTGGTGGACGCCGTGCCCGAGCGCTATCGGGGCCTGGACGGGCTCGACCGGTACTTCGCCATGGCGCGCGGTGTCCAAGACATCCCGGCGATGGAGATGACCAAGTGGTTCGATACCAACTACCACTACATCGTGCCGGAGCTGGGGCCGGACATGCGGTTCCGACTGCCCGGAGGGGTCACGTCGAAGCCGGTCGCGGAGTACCTGGAGGCCAGAGCCCTCGGTATCGAGACGCGGCCCGTGCTCGTCGGACCGCTGACCTACCTGCTGCTGGCCAAACCCGCGGCGGACGCCCCCGCCGGCTTCCGCCCGCTGGACCTGCTCGACGGGCTGGTGGAGGTGTACGCCGAGTTGCTGGAGCGGCTGGCGGGGGCGGGCACCGAATGGGTGCAGCTGGACGAGCCCGCCCTGGTGGCCGATCGGACCGACGGGGAGGTGGCCGCACTGGCCCGCGCGTACGCGCGCCTCGGTGAGCTCTCCAGCCGGCCGCGCCTGCTGGTGGCGACCTACTTCGGCACGATCGGAGCCGAAGCGCTGCGCGCCCTTGCGTCCTCCCGTGTGGAGGCCGTCGGGCTGGACTTCGTCGCCGGTCCCGGCAATCTGGACGTGCTCGCTTCCGTGGGCGGGCTGCTGCGCAAGACCGTCGTGGCGGGCGTGGTCGACGGCCGCAACATCTGGCGCGCTGACCGGCAGCGGGCCGAGGCCGCCTGCGCCACGCTGCTCGGTCTGGCCGACCAGGTGGTCGTGAGCACCTCCTGCTCACTGCTGCATGTCCCGATCGACCTGGACGCCGAGGACGCGCTCGATCCGGCGGTGCGGGGGCGGTTGGCGTTCGCCCGGCAGAAGGTCGGCGAGGTCGTCGCGCTCGGCGAGGCGCTGGGCGAGGACGCGGCCGGTCCCGCCGCGCAGGTTCCGGCGTCCACCGCCGGGATCGACCACGAGGTCCGGGCTCGCCTGGACACGCTCGGCGGTTCCTCCCGCGGGGACCGCGAAACCCGGTTCGCCGCGCAGCGCGCCTCGCTCGGGCTGCCCGACCTTGCCACCACCACGATCGGCTCCTTCCCCCAGACTCCGGAGGTGCGCAGGGTCCGCGCGGACCGCCGGGCCGGACGCATCTCCGAGGACGACTACAGCCAGGCGATGCAGCAGGAGATCGCCCGCGTCGTCGCGCTGCAAGAGGAACTCGGTCTGGACGTGCTCGTGCACGGCGAGCCCGAACGCAACGACATGGTCCAGTACTTCGCCGAGCAGCTGGACGGCTACGCCGCCACCGAGCACGGATGGGTGCAGTCCTACGGGTCCAGGTACGTGCGGCCGCCGATCCTGCACAGCGACGTCGCTCGTCCCCGTCCGATGACCGTCGCGTGGACCACCTACGCCCAGGGGCTGACGAGCAAGCCGGTCAAGGGCATGCTCACCGGGCCGGTCACCATGCTGGCCTGGTCGTTCGTCCGCGACGACCAGCCCCTGGCCGAGACGGCCCGCCAGGTCGCCCTCGCGCTGCGGGACGAGATCGGCGACCTGGAGTCGGCCGGTATCCGCATCGTCCAGGTCGACGAGCCCGCATTGCGCGAACTGCTTCCCCTGCGTGCGGCCGGCCACGCCGCCTACCTGGACTGGGCCGTCGGAGCCTTCCGCCTGGCGACCTCCGGGGTGGCGGACACCACGCAGATCCACACCCACATGTGCTACTCCGAGTTCGGTGAGATCATCGATGCGATCGGGGCGCTGGACGCCGACGTCACCAGCGTCGAGGCGGCCCGTTCGCACATGGAGCTGGTCGGCGACCTCCGTGCCGCCGGTTACGAGAACGGCATCGGCCCTGGCGTCTACGACATCCACTCGCCCCGCGTCCCCTCGGCCGACGAGATCGAGGAGAACCTGCGGCGCGCGCTGCAGGCCGTCGAGCCCGCCAAGCTCTGGGTCAATCCCGACTGCGGGCTCAAGACCCGCGCTTACCCGGAGACCGAAGCGGCGCTGCGCAACCTGGTGACCGCCGCACGGCGAGTCCGCGAGGACGCCGCCGCGCGCTGAGCCGCGGCCGAACGGCGGCGCACGCCCGGTCAGAAGCCGGCGTGCGCCGCTCCCACCTGTGCCTGACCTGACGCCTCGCGGCGGATCCACTGGAGCAAGGTGGGGTTGTCGACAGTGGTGATGACACTGATCGTGCTGCGGAGGTGGCGGTCGTGGTCCAGCAGGGCCAGAAGGCTCGCGGCCAGGTCCGCGCGGGCGGTGTATCTGCCCTCGGCGTGGCCTTCGACAATGGTGTAGTCGGTGACCGACGGCAGGTGGTAGAGCCCGCTCGGGCGCACGATCGTCCAGTCCAGATCGCTTTCCCGGACGAGCGTCTCCATCCGCCGCATGTCGTCGTACAGCGTCTTGCCGAGGACCCGGGTCACGTAGGGCAGAAGTACCCGGTTGAACAGGATCCCTGCATCGGCGTAGGGCCGCGGGTCGACCCCGGTCGAGCTGACAACGGCGAGCCGGCGCACCCCGTGCTTCCGCATCGCGGCGATGATGTTGGCCACGCCCTGCGAATAGGTGCTGATCGGCTTCTTCCCGGCCGGCACCCCCAGCGTCGACAGGACCGCGTCCTGCTTCTCCACGGAGGCGTGGACGGCATCTCGGTCGAGCACGTCCGCACCGACCACCTCGAGCCGCTCATGGCGCAGGGGGAAGGAGTCCGGCCGCCGGGTGACCGCGGCGACCCGATGCCCGGCGGCGAGGGCCTGGCCGGTGAGCAGGCGGCCGGTGGGGCCGTTGGCTCCGAAGATCGTGACACGCAAGACGACTTGTCCTTTTCGCGGTTGCTAGGAGTGCCGTCGCTCGTCCGGCCGGGCGGGATCCTGGCGAGCCCGCTGTGCCTCGCGCAGGATCGCCCAGGCATCCGCGACCGGGCCCACGTGGGCGAGCTTGTCGGGGTTGCTCATCGTGCTGATCGTCTGGATCCGACCGTCGAGGATGTCGAGGGTCCAGGTGTTGACGACCTTGCCGTCGCGATCGCGGAAGACGGCGCCCGGCTGGCCGTTCACCTGGCGCGGCTCCACGACACCGCCGATCTGGACGAATGACGGGACGAGCACGCCGAGCGCCCGGGCGACGTTGCCCGCACCGAAGATCCCCCTCGCCCACTGCGGGGCCTTGCCGCCGCTGTCGGCGATGATCTGAACGTCGGCGGCGAGCAGGTTCCTGAGCCCGTCGAGGTCGCCCTCGGCGAACGCGTCGAAGAACCGCGTCGCGAGTTCCTCGCGCTCCCCCCGGTCGGCCTCGAACCGGGGCCGCCCCTCGTCCATGTGGCGGCGTGCCCGAACCGCGAGCTGGCGGCATGCGGCCTCCGACCGGCCGACCGCCGAGGCGACCTCGGGGAAGCCGAACCCGAACACCTCGCGCAGCACGAAGACGGCGCGTTCCAGCGGGCTGAGCCGTTCCAGCAGCAGCAGAGCCGCCATCGATACCGAGTCGGCGAGTTCGGCCGAGCGTTCCGGGTCCTGGTAGGGGTCGGTGAGCAGCGGCTCGGGGAACCACGGGCCGACGTACTCCTCCCGCCGGACGCGGGCCGAGCGCAACACGTTGATCGAGAGCCGGGTGACCACGGCCGACAGGAACGCCTTGGCCGACGTGGGCCGGGTCGGCGTGGCGGCATAGCGAATCCAGGTCTCCTGGACGGTGTCCTCGGCCTCGGTCACGGTGCCCAGGATCCGGTAGGAGATCGAGAACAGCAGCGGACGCAGCTCTTCGAACTCCTCGGCCCGGGTCACGCCAGCTCTTCCTTGAAGCCCTGCCGCCAGGACGGGTAGCGCGGCTCCCAGCCGAGTTCCCGCTTGGCCTTGGCGCTTGAGAAGCCCCGCCCCTCGGTCATCATCACCACCGCCTGGTCGCCGGCGAGCAGCCGGGCCAGCCACACCGGGACCCGCCTCGGTCGCTTCGCGCCGGCGCACTCCGCCAGGTAGGGGAGCCACTCGCTCGCCGGGGCCGGGTCGTCGTCGACGATGTTGTACACCCCGCGCGCCTTCTGTTCCACGGCCAGGACCGTGGCACTGGCCGCGTCGTCCAGATGAACCCATGAGCTGTAGCCGGTACCACGCCCCACCAGCGGGTACTGCCGCTTGCGCAGCAGCTCGACCTGGTCGTCGATGGCGCCCGGCCCGTAGAACGCGCCGTACCGCAGGACCGCGCCGCCCGCCTTGAGGACCACGTCCTCCACCCGGCTCAACGCCTTCAAGCCCACGTTCGCGGCCGTCCCCTCGAGCAGGTCCAACGGATCCTCCTCGGTCTTCACCCATCCGCCCTCGCGGATGCCGTTCCACGAGGCGTACCCCTGCGCGACGAAATGGGGCACGCCGGTCGCCTCTGCGGCGGCCAGCAGGTGGTCGGTTCCCTCCGTGCGCAGCCGATTGGTCTTGGCGAACCATCGGTCCGGATGCTTGATGTCGGGCTTGCCGGCGTGCGCCATCGAGATCGCGGTCATCTGGTGCACGACCACGTCCGGCCGTGCGGCCGCCACCGCCTCCCCGACCGCAGCCGCGTCCAGCCCGTCCATCACCACACCGTCCGCGCCCAACCGCTCCAGCAGGTCCAGCTTCGCCCGGCTCGTGGTCGTCGCCGTCACCTGATGGCCCCGTGCCACCAACCGCGGTACCAACCGCTGCCCCAGGACCCCGCTCCCACCAGCCACGAACACTCGCATGACCATCACCTTCCGACGAGATCTCCTGCCTTCGCTACCCGAGACAAATCAGCCCGACTTTCTGTGACATGACGGGCTGACCCATTCTGGGAGCCGGGCCGGCCGTGACGTCGTGAGCGGCTCGATAGCCTCGATCCGGTAGTTGCCGCAGTGCTGGTCGCCGAGGTCCGGCGGTAGCCGATGCGGTCGTGGACGTTCCAGCGCGACCGGTCGTAGCGGTTCCGGTCGCCGCCGACCCCCTAGACGGGGGCGGGGACCTGGTGGATCGGAAACTCGTCGAGCGGGACGACGCCAGGCATCCCGGGCACAGTGGGACCTCCGGGCCGCTTCACGCGCTGGTGGGAGAGGACGGGACCGAAGTGCGGTCCAGCCGCGTCACGGTGCCGCGGTCCCCGTCGACCCGGACCCGGTCGCCGGTGCAGAGCACGCGGGTGGCGCCCTGGGTGTTGACCACGCAGGGCAGGCCGTACTCGCGGGCGACGACCGCGCCATGGGAGACCGAACTGCCGATGTCGGTGACGAGCGCGGCGATCAGGGTGAAGTAGGGCGTCCACCCGACGTCCGTCACGGGGGCGACCAGGACCTCACCGGGCTGCAGTTCCCGAGCCTGCGCGATCGTGGTCGCGACCCGGACGGTCCCCTCGACGACACCGCCGCACGCGGAACGACCGACGATCACACCGCCCTCGACTGGTTCCGGGGGCTTCGGCCGCGTCGGAACGGGCTTGCCGACGCTGACGTCCGGGAAGTCGAGCCGGGCCTGGTACGGAAGCGCCGCCCGGCGCGCCTCGGCGCGGTCGATCAGGTCCCCGGCGTCGTCGGTGCTCAGCAGGTCCGGCAGCTCCGACCGGTCGAAGAAGAACACCAGGTCCGCGTCGGGCAGCCGCCCCGTCGCGGCCAGCTGCTCGCCCAGGAGGCGATAGCCGAGGCCGAGCCGGTGGGCGACCAGGACCATCCGCGACTTGGTGGCCTCGCGTCCGCGTGCCCCGGCCCGCGCGAGCCGGGCCATCACCCGCACCGCCCGGGAAACGCCTTCCGGTGCAGGTGGGACCGTGCGGACGGCGTCGCCGGTGAGAAGGCGGGCCCGGAGCATGGCCTGCATGATCGTGCCGAGCCCTTCCGGGTCGTCCCCCCACGACGGTTCGCGCAGGCACAACTCCCGGTAGCCCCGATGGCCGTGGCGCCGCAGAAACCCGTTGAACGCGCGGCTGGTCGGACCACCGCCTCCGGTCAGCCGGACCACGGCCTCGGCGGCGTCCGGTTCGAGGAACGCCTTGGCTTCCGTCCCGTCCGCGGCCAGCCGGGCCACCACGCCGTCCAACTGCTCCAGCATGACGGCGCTCTCGACGTTGGTGGCGCCGGCCAGCAGTACGGCGGTCCGGGAGCGGCCCTCGTCCTCGCTTCGGCCCGCGCGGATCGCTTCGCGCACCACCGTCTGCTCCAGCACGTTCGCGGCGACGGCGGAGCGCGCGGAGGACCGGACGTGGGTGAGGGTGGCCTCGTTGTAGAGCTCGATCGCAGTGTCCAGCTCGGTGAGCAGGGCTGCCGGCTCCGCCGCGGACGGCGTCTCGGAGCGCGCCAGGTCGCGGTCGAGGCGGCGGATCGCCCGTCCCGCCGAGAGCGTGAACGTGGTCAGCCGGACGGTGTTGACCAGGCGGAGCAGGAACGGCTTCGGCGGCACCGGCACCAGTTCGTCCACCACCCTGCCCGCGATCGAGAGCGAGTACTGCTCCAGCGAGTTGCCCAGGATCCCCGAGCTCAGGGCCGTGCCCTCGGTCATGTTGAGGAACAGGTGACCTGAGAAGTAGCCCAGCTGCAGCCAGTGGTCCTCCCGGTAGGAGTCCTGGAAACCGGCGGTGACCTGGACCATCTGCATCGCGTACTCGATCGCCCGCCCGCTCACGGACGCCGTGAGCGGGCAGAAGGCGCCGGGCATCATCTCGCCGATGTTGCACCGGGTGTAGACGTGGTCCTCGCCGGCCACCGTGCTGTCCATCTCGCTCAGGTCCCCGGGCAGGGTGGTGATCGGCCGCGCCTGGAGCCAGCGGATCTCGCCGGTCCGGTCGATCGCCCATTCGAGGTCCAGCGGCATTCCCCACCGCGCCTCCGCGGCCCGGGCGCCTGCCGCGACGGCCATGACCTCGTCGTCGTCGAGCGCCGGACGGGACGCGATCTGACGGTCCACGATCCGCCCGGGCCGGTCGACCTCGTAATGGTCGGGGCTCGCGGAGCCGTCGACCAACGACTCCGCCAGGCCGAGAACCGCGTCGACCACGCAAAGGTCGCGCCGGCCGCTCGCCGGATCCGCGGTGAACACGACACCGGCGGCCCGCGCGTCGACCATCTCCTGGACCACCAGGTGCATCGCGCCGGAGATGCCGGCGGCCGACCGGTAGGCGGTCGCACGCTCCGAAGACGCGGAGGCCGCGCAATGCCCGATCGCGGCGAGGAGCTCGTCGTATCCGCCGACCCCCAGAACCGACTCGTACTGACCGGCGAAGGAGCTCTCGACACCGTCCTCGCCCGAAGCCGAGGAACGCACCGCGACCGCCTTCCCCGAGCCGGTCATCAGGGCGTAGCGCGCTTCGAGCCCGGAGGGAAGGTCGGCGGCGTCGGCGTTCGCGATGACGAACGCGGCCGGCACCGAGAACCCGGCGGCGGCGAGCGTCGCGAGGCCGAGGGCCTTGCCGCCGTACCTCGCGTCGATGACGTCCGACAACTCGACGAGCTCGCTCCGGGGGTGCTGCACGGCAGTTACGTTACACTGTGCTCGAAAATGAACAACCCCTCAGGAAGACCCCGTGACGCTCGCATCGACGACGCCGTTCTGACGGCCGCCGCCGAGCTGCTGGCAGAGGTGGGCTACGCCGAACTGACCGTGGCCGCCATCGCCGACCGCGCCGGAACATCCCGGCCCGCGGTCTATCGGCGCTGGCCCAGCAAAGCCCACCTCGTCCACGAGGCGACCTTCCGGGACGGCGTCACGGCCGGCGCACCCCGGACAGGCTCGTTCGCCGAAGATCTGCACGAACTGGTGAGACGGACCGCGGAACTCCTGACCACTCCCATGGCCCGGATCGCCGTACCCGGCCTGATAGCCGAAGCCGCGACCGACCCGGTCATCCACCAACGCCTCCTCGAACGATTCTCCGCCGGGGGATGGCGCGGGCTCGACGCCACCCTCGCCGCGGCCGTCACGAGCGGAGAGCTCGACGCCGAGGTCGACGCACTCGTGCTGCTGGAGATGATCATCGGCCCCGCCCTGGCCGCGATGCTGACCAGGGGCCCCGACGGCCTCACACCGGACTGGGTCGCCAAGACGGCCCGCATCCTTCTCAACGGCGTGAGGCCTGCGAACCACAGGCGAAATCCAGACGACTCCTGATCTGGGCATCGCAACGCGGAGACCGGAACCAGGTCGTCCAATGCGGCGGGACGCGGTGCCCTCAACGCGGGCGCGTACTGCGTGCCTGGGGTGGGGCGCCCAAGCTCGGAGGTCAAGCTCAGATCGGTGCGGGAGTCACGTGGTCGGTCCCGCCGGTCTCCCCAGTTCAGTCGCCAGGGCGGCGATCGTCTCTTCCGGATGCGTCGATCCGGGGAAGTAGGCGCAGACCCGTTCGGCCACGTCGCCGAACCGGGCTTTCATCTCGCCGGCGCACTCGGCCGGCGTTCCGACGACCGCCAGCGTCCGCATCATCGTGTCGTCGATCAGGCCGATCATCGTCATGATGTCGCCGGTCTTCGACAGCGCGTTCAACTCGGGCTGCAGATCCCCCCAGCCCTCGATGTCCAGGACCGGCCTGTACGCCGGGGTCGAGCCGTAGAACGCCAGCAGCGCCTTCACTCCGAAGGCCGCGGCCTCGATCTCCTCGGGGGTGTCGCCCATCGCGACGATCGCCTGCGGGTACAGGTCGATCCGTTCGCGACCCGCCAGTTCCAGGCCTTCGGCCACGGCGGGAAGAGTGCGCTCGCGGAAATGCCGATGGCTGTGGAAAGGCATCACCAGCAGTCCATCGGCGACCTCGGCCGCGGTCCGGGTCATCACCGGGCCCAGCGCACCGAGCAGGACCGGCGGCACGCCGTACGGGTTCGGTCCGGGGACGAACGTGGCGGGCATCAGGGTGTGCTTGGTGAACTCGCCGCGGAAATCCAGCGGGGTGCCGTCCTGCCAGGAGTTCAGGATCGCCTTCACCGCGAGGACCGTCTCGCGCATCCGGGCTGCCGGTCTGCTCCAGGTCGAGCCGTACCGGTTCTCGATGTGCGGCCTGATCTGCGAGCCCAGTCCGAGCCGGAAGCGGCCCTTGCTGAGCAGTTGCAGGTCGTAGGCCATGTTGGCCAGGTTCATCGGGCTGCGGGGGATCGCGATCGCGACGTTGGTCATCAGGTCGGTCGGCGGTACGTCCGAGGAGCCGGCCGCGACGATCAGGGGCAGGAACACGTCGTGCGGGCCCTCGAACGTGAACAGGCCGTCCACCCCGGCGGCGATCAGTGCGCGGGCACGCTGCGCCGCCTCGTCCGGCCGGCCGTCCAGTTGCACATCCAGCTTCACTGGCCGATCTCCATTCCGCGCAGAGCCGAGTGTTCGCCGGCGAGGCTCGAGGACGCCGCAACGAGCTTCGCATCTCAGGCAAGCCCGCGGGAACATTCTGAGCCCCGGCGACCTACGGAGAACGGGGAGGGTGGGGCTCGGAAAGCATCGATGCTCGCTGAAGGGGGCGGCCGGAACCGTGGGCGTGCTACCGGGTGGGTGTGGTGGATGGGGCGAGGCCGGTGAATGCGAGGTCAACGATGGCGTTGACATGGTCGGTGTCGGCTATGCGCGGGGTGAGCAGCCGGCGGTAGTAGGCGGCGCCGTAGAGCAGTTCGGTGACGAGGACCGGGTCGGCGTCGGCGCGGACCTGGCCTTCGCGCTGCGCCGTCCTTATGCGTTCGGCGGCGGCGCCAGCCAAGTGACCGATGAAGCTGTCCCACAGGGCCCTGTGGAGGTCGGGGTCGTGCTGGGCTTCGCCGATCAGTGCGCGGTAGTGCGGAAAGACGTCCGGGTCGCCGAGGATGCGAGAGGCCGCCGCCATCTGCGCCTTGATGTCGGCGATGAAGTCCCCGGTATCGGGGAAGGACGCGTCCATCTTCCACGTGGACAGTAGGCCGTCCAGCAGCACGGCGCCCTTGGACGGCCACCACCGGTAGATCGTGTTCTTGCCGACGCCGGCGCGGGCGGCGATGCCCTCGATGCTGAGTTTGCGGTACCCGACCTCCTGGCACAGGTCCATGGCGGCCTTGATGACGGCGTTGGCGGCCTCTTCACTGCGGCGCTCGGGACGTCTAGGTGACATGCGGACAGCATATCCCTCAGACGGCACGGAACGTTCCGTATTGACTATGTGCAGGGCGGCGGGCATGCTGAGGCGGCACGGAACGATCCGTACCGCCAGTGAGGGACGAGTCCCATGAAAGTTGAGTTCACCCACGACATCGCCTGCGTCTGGTCGGCGCTCGGCTACGCCCGCTTCCAGCGGGCCGCCGAGGAGCACCGGGCAGGTGGCGGCGAACTGGAAGTCGTCTTCAGGCCGTACCGGACCGCGGGCTCGTCGGCGGGAACGTCGCCGGGCAGCGGCCACTTCCAGCTCGTCCCCCCCGCGCGGGCCGAGCAGATCGCGCGGGCAGCTGCGGCCGACGGCCTGGTGGTGAAGCTCGACCGGATCGTGCCCGCCCGCACCGCCCACGCCCACCGGCTCATCGCGCTGGCGGCCGACCACGGCGCCGCCGAGGACATGGCCGCCCGCCTGTACCGTGCCTACTTCACCGACGGTCTGGACATCGCCGACGCGAACGTGCTGCGGGGCCTGGCGCACACGATCGGCGTCCGCTGGGACAGCGAGAAGAACTGCGAGCGGCCCCACGCGGAACCCGCGCGGTCCGCAGATGCGCCCGGCCCGCGAGTGCCGGTCTTCCGGTTCCCGGACGAGACCGTCCTCGTTGGAGCCGTGTCACTCGCCGCGCTGCGGAGTGAGCTGAGGCGGACCGACCTGACGCACCGACGCGGTCGGCCATCGCCCGACCGCTTGCCAACCGCAGGATCAGTGCTCTGACCAACGCCACGCGCCGGGACGAGAAGCGCAACCGCGGTCGCCGAAGCCGACGGTGGCCAGTCCAGCGAATCCGGCGAACACTGCGCCGGCCGGAACTACGTCCGTGCAGGTGAGGCCATAGTGTCCGGCGGCCCCACGGAATAACGCTGACGCGGTGCCCGCTGTAATCATTGCCAAAGGACGAGGGAGACGACATGGCAACCGAAAGGGCACTGCTCGCGGGTGGTTGTTTCTGGGGGATGGAAGAGCTGTTCCGCCGGCAGCCCGGAGTGATCTCGACGCGGGTCGGCTACAGCGGCGGCGACGTGCCCGACGCCACCTACCGCAACCACGGGACCCACGCCGAGGCCATCGAGGTCGTCTACGACCCCGACGAGACCGACTTCCGGGCGCTGCTGGAATTCTTCTTCCAGATCCACGACCCCACGACCGTGAACCGGCAGGGCAACGACGTCGGCACCAGCTACCGCTCCGCGATCTTCTACACCTCGGACGAGCAGCGGAAGGTCGCCGAGGACACCATCGCCGACGTCGACGCCTCCGGCCTGTGGCCGGGCAAGGTCGTCACCGAGGTGACCGCCGCCGGCGACTTCTGGGAAGCAGAGCCGGAGCACCAGGACTACCTGCAGAAGTACCCGAACGGCTACACGTGCCACTTCCCCCGCCCCGGCTGGAGGCTGCCCAAGCGGACCGCCGGAGCCTGACGGGGACGGCGCGGGTGTCAGCGTGCGCAGTTTCCGCGATGCGGCGGGTGCATGGAGGGTCATGCCCCGCCGCATCCGGGTTCTGAGCACATGAATCTGGACGACGCGGGATGCCGGGCACGGCCGGCATCATCACGACCTGAACCGCGATATCCGTTCGTACCGGCCGAACTCCGCGTCCGGTGAGCGGAGCGCCGGAGTTTCGGGGTGGTCGGTCAGGCGGCTGTCCGGGGGCCGAGATGCTGGAGGAAGAACTCGGTCATGAGGGCGAGCGTGTTCTTGAACTCCTGGTTGTAGACGACGAAGTGGCCGCCGGACAAGGTGATGAGCTGCTTGGGGTGCAGGGCCCGTTCGTAGGCGGCGAAGGCCAGGTCGCTGTGAGTGAGGATGTCGTGCTGGGCGACGACGAGCATGAGCGGCGTAGGGGAGATGCGGGCGATGTAGTCGCCCGGCTCGTAGCCGGCGATCGCCTCCACCGACCGGAGCGTGACCTCGTTGCGCCACGTCGCCAGACGCTCCGGTTCGATCGTCTGGTACCACTCGTAGGTTTCCCGGTCGGCCATCGCGGCGGGCTCCCCGGGGGTGGCGGTGACGAGGGGGAGCATCGTCGGCGCCTCGCCGTTGAACCGGGCGAGCCGGTCGGCGTCGAAGCTCTTGCGGACCTCGGCGAGCGCCTCGCTGGGGATGAACCGCGACAGGGTCGTCCCGCCGCTGACGACCGGCACCTGCGAGTAGACGGCCTTGACCCGCCGGTCGACGGCCCCGACGACGAGCACGTGCCCGCCTGAGAAGCTCGACCCGAACACCCCGATGCGCTCGGCGTCCACCTCGGGACGTGTGCACAGGAAGGTGATGGCGTCCCGGTATCCCTGGATCTGCGTCCAGGGGTCGACCTCCTGACGCGGTTCACCGTCGCTCGCGCCGAACGAGGCGTGGTCGTACAGGACGACCGCCAGCCCGGCCGCGGCGAGTGCTTCGGCGATGTCGTCGGTGTACTGCTCCTTGACCGCCCCGAGTCCGTGGGTGACGACCACGGCCGGGTGCGGGCCAGAGGTGCCGTCGGGGGTGTAGAGCCATCCGCGGAGGGTCGTTCCGGCCGAGATGAACTCGATGTCCTGGCGCATGTGCGGGTCCTTTCGCTGGTGCGGCGGGTGTACGCCGCGGCCTAGGGAGGGCCGGGGGAGTCGCCGGGGGTGAAGGCGCCGCCGAGGGCGGCGGCGTGCGCGGCCGCGGCGGCGATCTCGGCGATCTCGTCGTCCACCGGCCCGCGGGCGACGAGCAG